>JBAVJZ010000001.1:0-12432 GCA_049688015.1 Candidatus Deferrimicrobiaceae bacterium
CATCGAGTCCGTATTCTGTGCGATCATCATGGCCTTGAACGATCCCGATATTGAGACGAATACCAGAACGAATAAAACGCCGAGGGAGACAAGCGAGGTCGTGAGCAGGGTGCGCCGCTTGTACCTCAGGAGGTTTCGCAGGGCGATCTTCAGGAGTTTACGCATGGCTCCCCTCCCGCCGGCTCCGAGTGCCTGTCAGCACGCCGTCCTCCAGGGTATGGACAGTCTCCGCCTCGCCGACGATCTTCGGGTCGTGGGTGGAGAAGATGAACGTCGTATGAAACTTGTCGCGCATCTTCTTCATGAGCTCGATCACCTGGTAGGCGGTCGCGTGGTCGAGATTTGCCGTAGGCTCGTCGGCAAGGACCAGTTCGGGATTGCCGACCAGCGCCCGGGCCACCGCCACCCGCTGCTTCTGCCCCCCGGAGATCCGGTCCGGGAACTTGTTCATCTGATCATTCATCCCGACGGCCTCGAGCAGTGCGAGGACCCGCTCCGAGCGTTCCCGCGCAGGGACATCCTGGACCATGAGCAGCGGATATTCGACGTTTTCGTAGACGGTGAGCACCGGGATGAGGTTGAAATCCTGGAAGATGAAGCCGATCTTCTCCCCCCGGAAGGACGCCCCCTGCCGCCTGTCGAGTCCCGAAACATCGACCCCGGCCACCACCAGCCGCCCTTCGCTCGGCTTGTCGAGGCAGCCGATCAGATTCAGCAGCGTGGTCTTTCCGCTTCCGGACGGCCCCACGAAGGAGACGAAGGATGCAGGCCGAATCTCAAAGCTCAACCCTTTCAATGCCCTGACGGTAACGTCGCCTGTCCGGTACTCTTTCGAGAGGTTTGTCGCGACGATTTCACTCATGTTTTCTCCTTTCCGTCGATTCGCCTCCCTTCGGTCTTCCCGGTTCATCCAGCGAAACGATAGCGCAGGAATAGCGATGCCCTTCCGCGCTTTCTACACTTCGCTCCGACGCGCTGACGGCAAGTCGGGATTCCTTGAACGAGGGATTGCTTGCCAGCGCTACTTGCAGGCACTCCTTAAGAGTCAGCCCGCCACCGCAAGCCAGCGCCGCCAGCGCGGCGAGCATCGCCAGTCCGAGGAGTCCCGGAAACACGCTGCCTCTTTGCATCGTTGCCTCTTTTCAGGGTCGAGAGACCACAGAAGAGCGGCCGCCCTGCCGCCTGCGGAGATCAGTTGCAGGCTGCCGGGCCCATCTCCGAGCTCCTCTGCATCACTGCCTTTTGGATCAGGTCGAAAAACGCATCCTGCTGCGGGCGGTCCAGCACCGCCTTCTGCTGAAGAATATGCGCAGCGACCTTCCGTCCCATCTCTGCCTGGATTCGACTCATTTCGTCCAGGACGGCGTGGACGGCCCGGGTATCGGGAGGATCGGCACGCAACAGGAGGAGGAGGTCGTTTCGCTTCCCGGCGATTTCCCGGCGCTTTTCGTCGACCTCCTCGTGAAAACGCGTCGCGTTCTCCCGCAGAATCTTCATTTGGCCGGAGCGCAGGGAAAGCTCTTCGAACGGGAATCGGCCCCTGGGCACCTTCATCCCGAAAGGCGCAACCCAATAGCCGCTCTCCCGGTGGTAGAGGACCCCCGCGGCGACCAGGGCGGAGACGTTAAATGCCAGAGATACAACCAGCGCGATCCGTATAAACCGGGTCCTCATCGCCTGTCTCCCGTCACCAAGATATATCCGTGCCCCAACGAACCGGGGGGATACGCCTCGAACGCATCGAGCGATAGCGACGTCATGACGGTTCCCCCTTCGGAACTACGGTGCGGAACAAGGGAACCAGTCAGAACGCCACCCGATATGGAGCCGGCGGCGATTGCCAGCACCACCACAACAGCGGTGACAAATTGGGCGAGCAGCGGGGCAGGTCGGAATGCTCTTGCCGGCCGTGTCAGAGCCTTGGCCATCACGGCAGCCGGGAAACCCGGCGGTGCCGAAAAGCGTTGTGCGGCGGCAAACCAACAGCGGACCGCGGACAGCCGCCCATGCTCCGCGGAGCATCGTGGGCATCCCGCCAGATGCGATTTGAGCTTCTCTGCCGCACGTGGCCCCAGTTCGCCATCGATATACGGGGAAAGCCGTCTCCTGACCACGAAACATCTCATGGCTTCTCTCCTATCTTCTTCAACGTGTCACCACGGGTTTTGTTCCGTGGAATCTTCAGCACCCTTGCTATTTCCTCCCTCGCCCGGGAGATTCGTGATTTCACCGTGCCGACGGAGACATCCAACGCTGCAGCGATCTCTTCGTACGAAAGTCCCTCCACTTCCCTTAGTACGAGGGGAATCTGCAGTTTTTCGGAAAGGCGGTTCAACGCCGCCTGAAAGGCTTCCTGCGCCTCCTTCTTCTCGTAGGCAGATTCCGGGGAGGGATCAGCCGAAGGAACCGCATCGCCTACGTCATTTCCTCCGGCGGCAGCGGCCCCTGCTCGTACGGATGCTTTGCGCCTATGGTCGAGACAGGTGTTGACGGCGATCCGATACAGCCACGTATAGAAGGAGGCCGCCGGCGTAAAGCGTTTCAGCCCCTGGAACGCTTTGACGAATGTTTCCTGCGCGGCATCCTCTGCGTCATAAGGGTCTTGCAGCAGGTACCGGCAGAGGGTATAGATCCTGTGCTGGTACTTGAGCAGCAGCAGCTCGAATGCCGAGGGATCTCCTTTCTGGAATTCCTCGATCCTGCTGAAATCATCCATATCCGGTCGGATTCCTTTACGGGTGCCGACACGCGCGGCGGGAATCGGAACGATACCTATCGCATGGCAAATCGGCGGAAGGAAGGGACGGTAACCACACCAGCCACCAGGAGAAAGAAGATGGCGATGGATGCCGGAACCCAAACCGGCCCAAGGGAGGACTCCCCCTGAACGCCGATTCGAAGAAGTTCCACCACGTGGGTCAGGGGCGACAGATAGGCCACCGGCTTGATCCACCACGGCATCCCGGCAACGGGCACGAAAACCCCGCTTACGAAGAGCAGAGGGAAGCGGAAGAAGTTCATCAAGGTCATCGCCTCGAAGACCTCCTTTACCAAGACCGACGCGACGATGCCCAGGAACGAAAAGATGCCGGCACCGAGTACCAGGCCTGCCGTGAAAACGCCAGGCCTCACCAGTGGCATGTCCAGAAACACCACGAACCCGAGCGTCAGCACAAGGGAGGTCGCGATGCCGTAGGCCGCGGCGCTTAGCGCCTTGCCGAGCACGATTGTGCGGGCGGAGAGCGGGGCCAGGAGAAGGCGCTCCAGCGTCCCCGTGCGCTTCTCGAACGTGATGACGATAGCGGCCATCGACGTATTTCCGAAAAGCAGCGTCATGCCGATGATGCCCGGGGCGACAGCGAGGTACCCCGCCCGGTCCTTGAGGTATACCGCCAGGATCAGTACGACGGGGAAGAGAAGGCCCCAGGTAACGAGCGGGGGTTTGCCGTAGTAACTTTCGATGTCCTTGCGGCTGATGGCAAGCACTCCCGCAATCTGGCTCATGGCTCGTCCCTCCCATCCGGCCGGGCCGCCCCGGCCAGGAGCGAAACAAAAGCGTCCTCCAGCGTCGGTTCCCTAACGCCGACATCCTCGATGCGACAGCCCCGTTGACGACAGAATGCGATCAGTTGGCCGAGCGCATCATGAAGGTCGTCCACATCGAGTCGCCATAATCCGTTCTGAGACTTCGCGAATTTTATTGCCGGGCAGGCCGCTGCGAGCATCTCCTCATGAATGGTTTCCGAGAACCGGACTGCTACGCGCCGGACCTCTCTCACCCGCCGCTTTAACTCGTCCACACTGCCACGCGCGACGATGCGGCCGCCTACCAGGACCGCAACATCGGAGGCCAGTTCCTCCGCCTCGAAGAGGTTGTGGGTGGTGAGCAATACGGTGGTTCCATCGTCGACGATCCTGCGAACAAGCCTGCGCAGGGCCCTGGCGCTTGGTACGTCGAGACCCGTAGTCGGCTCGTCCAGAAACAGGACTTCCGGGCGATGCACCAGGGCGGCCCCGATGGTAAGGCGGCGCTTCATGCCGCGCGAAAGCGATCCGAACGGCGCGTCGGCTTTCTCCGTCAGTTCGAAACCACACAGCAGCTCTTCCGCGCGATTTCTCCGTTCCCCACCGGAAAGACCGTAAAGCTCACCCAGGTATTCGAGGTTCCTGCGACAGCGGAGTTCGGGGTAAAGGTTGGAATTCTCGGTCACGACGCCGATGCGCGATTTCACGAAGACCGGGTCGCGAGCCACGTCCCTCCCGAGGATTAAGACCTCGCCCCCATCACGTTCCAGCAGGCCGCACAGGATGTTGATGGTCGTGGTCTTTCCCGCGCCATTGGGCCCGAGATACGCGAAGATGCGGCCTTTCGATACGTCGAACGACACCCCTTCAAGTGCAACGAGGGTGTCGTAGCTCTTTTTCAGGCCACTGACGCGAACGGTTATCGGCGCTTCCTGGTCGGCTTGGCGCACGGGTGATTCTTCACATCGCCATGGCATTTCTTCACCTGCCCGGGCAGGCAAGCCTCGGGCTTGCCCTTCAGCTCGTTCGGCCTTTCGCACTTTGTCTTTCCATCGCACATGGGCGGTCTCCTTTCTTCTTTCCAGTTTTCTTGCCGAAAAGGGATTCCACGATCTCCCGGCATCCTTCCAATGCCCCGGGCGCGAGACTGTAGTGGATGAAATACCCGCGCCGGTCGGGCTCCACGATCCCTGCGTCCCTTAAGATCCGCAAGTGCTGGGACACCGCCCCCGCAGAGATATCGAGCAGATTGGAAAGGGCCCCCACGCAAAGCGTCCGCTCGGCCAGGAGGCGAACGATCTCCACGCGTTTCTCCACGGACAGCGCCCTGAACACGCGCGTCATATCCTGTTGGTCCGGCCAAGCCATATAATTTAGTATCCGCTAAAATACAAAAATGTCAACGATGATTGATTTCCCCCTATCGATGCGCAAACGATAACTCAGCCTGTTTTATAACAAACAGGAGACTCCGGCAAAAAACCAAAATCCTATTAAAAATCAATATGGTACTAAGGGGGGCTCGAACCCCCACGGGTTTCCCCACAACTTCCGTCGTCCTACCCGCAGCAACCTCCTTTCTTGCGCCCCATCATCCCCGCCATGAAACCCATGTTGGGCATCGGCCCACAGCATTCTTCATTAAACAGGGAAAACAATTCCCGAGCCTTCCCCGGGTCCTGCATCATGTTCTGGCAGAAGACGGGCATGATCTTCCGCAGGATTTTCATCTGTTCTTTCTCTGTCATCGCAAAAAACTCCTTTTCGAAATCTTTCGCCTTCACAGTCACCTCCCGGGATCCATCGAAACCGTACTGGTGCATTGCGAACGCTCCACAAGGCGACATGCTTCAGGCCGAGGCAAGAATCCGCTCAAGTTCCTCCGGGGAAGGCACCTTTCCCGAAACCTTGACCACGCCGTCTACCGCAAGCGCGGGGGTCATCATTACTCCAAACACCATGATTTCCTTGATGTCGGTAATTTTTTCCACTTGATAAGGAATCCCGAGGTGCCTGGCGGCACTTTCCGTGTTCTCCATAAGCTTCTTGCACTTCGGGCATCCCGTCCCCAGGATCTGCAGCTTCTTCATCCTAGCCTCCTTTTTTCCATCCCTCTCCGAAGTATTAGAACCAGGCCCCGTAAATCATCCCTGACACGGTGGCCATTGCAACGACGAGCAATAGGTAGACGACCGTCTTCCTCGTCCCGAGGATGCTGCGGATCACCAGCATGCTCGGCAGCGACAGGGCCGGTCCCGCCAGAAGGAGCGCCAGCGCAGGTCCTTTCCCCATCCCGCTCCCGATCAGTCCCTGCAGGATGGGGACCTCCGTAAGTGTGGCAAAGTACATGAAGGCGCCCACAACCGAGGCGAAAAGGTTCGCAAAGATCGAGTTCCCGCCGACCGAGGATGCTACCCACTCCGAAGGGATCAATCCCTCGTGCCCCGGCCTGCCCAAAAGGGCACCAGAGACCAGCACCCCCGCCAGCAGGAGGGGAAGAATCTGCTTTGTAAAATCCCAAGAGGCGGAAAACCACTCCCTTGCCTCTCCCCTGTCCGTCGAGGTGATCGCCGAGAGCCCGATAACTCCGGCGGAAAATGGAACAACCGGATGCCCCGGGAATGCGACGGCCAGAGGAAGTACGGGGAGAGATGCTGCCAGCACCCGCCCCCACGCCATCTGGAGCCACCGGACGAGCAGGAACGCGAGCATGGCGGAGAGAATGCCGGTCAGGATCCACTTGGCGGAGTAAATCGCCCCGAAGAAGCCGCTGGTTCCCGAAGGCGCTCCCCAGTTCGCAAACACGAGGATCCCAACCAGCACAGCGAAATAGGACGCCGTCTGCCAGAGCGGCCTCCCGCCCGGTGGTCCCCCCGAAGCCGATGTCGCGCTAGCGGGAACCGCTCCATCGTGCGGATCCCGAAACATCAGATGCATCACCATCCCGATGACGACACTGAAGGTCACGGCCCCCAATGCGCGGGCCACCCCCATCTCCATGCCGAGCACCCGGGCGGTCAAAATGATCGCCAGGACGTTGATTGCGGGGCCGGAGTAAAGAAATGCGGTCGCAGGGCCCAACCCAGCCCCTCTGCGGTAGATCCCGCCGAAGAGTGGGAGGACGGTGCAGGAACAAACGGCGAGAATTGTCCCCGAGACAGAGGCTACGGGGTAGGAGAGCCAGGGGCTCGCCCCGCTTCCGAGATACTTCATGACCGCTTCCTGCCGAACAAACACCGAGATCGCCCCCGCGATGAAGAAGGCGGGAACCAGGCAGAGGATCACATGCTCCCGGGCGTACCAGCGGGCAAGGAAAAGACCTTCCATCAGTGCATTGTCAAACCGTGTGGTCCCCACGGGGAGAAAATAGATAATCCCGAAGGCCCCAAGGATCGCCGCCAGCGGTTTCCATTCAGATTTCCAGTTCATGGTTTCCCTCAGATATGTCCATTCCGAGACCCAACCTGTTCCTCGTGGCCATTATATATCTATATTTAAAGATATCTATATAGTGTATGAAAATTTTCCCCCTTAAACACCTCTCATGCCAGTTTCCTACTTCAGGGGAATTTGATCGCTTCGCCTACCAATGTATAAGGAGCCAACCTACCAATACACGAAAGAATCCATCGATCTTCCGATTGCTCTCCGACCCCCGCAGCCATGGAACGATCGAGATCTCCGAGAGAGCCTATATCGATGTTTTCCCAATCTCCTCCATCTTCCGCTTCAGGCTCAGTCCGTCCAGCTGGGCAAACGGGAGGCTCGTGAAAAGACGGATCCGAGCCTCCAACCGGTGGAAGGCGTCCCCAAAAGCCTTCTTGCGATCCGTGTCGCTCCCGGAAACCGCCGCGGGATCCGGCACCCCCCAGTGGGCGGTGACCGGCTTGCCGGGCCAGACCGGACAGACCTCCCCCGCCGCGTTGTCGCAGACCGTTATGACGAAATCCATCCTGGGAGCGCCGGGTGCCGCGAACTCGTCCCAGCTCTTGCTCCGCAAACCTTCCAAAGGCAACATAAGAGACGCAAGTCAATCCAGCGAAAGGGGATGGACATCCCCTTTCGGATGGCTGCCGGCGCTGTATCCCCGGAACCGCCCCTCCCCGGCGTGATTCATGATCGACTCAGCGAGAATGCTTCTCGCCGAGTTCCCAGTGCACAGGAACAGGACGTTGTAGATCCGCTTCGTTTCCAGGCCCCGACTCCCTTATCTGTCTAACAACACCCGGCAACCCGACAAGCGGCAGCACGGATCAGGCTTTCCGGGATCGCCTCGTATCTCTTCCCATCCCTCTCGATGGTGCGGCAGGAGGTTTCCTGTCCGAGCAGGTCGCAGCATGACTGGCATGCGTTCTCCCCCGCAACGGCACCGGGCAGGAGATTCTCCAGAGGCACACCGTTGAACAGGATCTGATTCGATTCCCGGATCCGGTCCGCTCCCAATACCGTCTCCCGGAAAACAACCCGAACACCGGTTTCCTTGCACTCGTGCTTCAACTCCCCGACGACCTCCGCCAGCGTCTTCCCGGTGTCCCGGCAGCGGACGCAGGTCGCCCCATCCTTATCCAGGTGTTTCCACTCGATCGTAAGCGTCTTCATTCTTCTCTCCTGACCCAAGATGGAAATTATCCAGCAATTGCAACATGTTATTTCGAACCGACCGCTTCCTTCCGGGGTGTAGGGCAGGACGCCGCTGCACGGCGGGAGGGGAGCGTCATCCCCCTCTCGCAGATACTTGCTGGTCCCAATTCCCGGGCCAGCGCCTCTCTCTTCTTGTCCCGTTCGACCACAGAATCGTCATTGAGCCAATTTCTTAAGGTGTTGAGCATCTTCCTCGCATACCGGCTGCCTCCGGAGCGGGCGAGTGCATAGTGGACCCACTTTTTCTCCTTTCGCTCCTTCACCAACCCGGCCATCTTGAGGAGGAAGAGGTGCTTGGAGATCGTGGACTGGCTCATCTCGAGAACGGCAACAATCTGGCAACCGCACATCTCCCCCGCCTCGAGAAGCTTCAGGATCCGGACCCGGGTCGGGTCGGCCACGGCCTTCATCACCATCTCGTATTCTCGAAGGGACATTGCTCCTCCTTCATATTGACAGTTGACGATATAATACATTATCATGTGATCATTCAAATATCAATATGTCAAGAGGGGGCCATGATCAAGCCGGAAACCAACAGCGCCAAGGGGGGGAAATCGCTGAGTCTGTTCGAGCGGTACCTGACTCTATGGGTGGCACTCTGCATGGGTGTGGGGATTCTTCTGGGCAAGGTGTTTCCTGTCGCCGTCAATGTCATCCGTTCCCTGGAATTCGGCGAAGGAAGCCATATAAACATCCCGATCGCGATCCTCATCTGGCTGATGATCTACCCGATGATGCTGAAGGTCGACTTTTCCTCAGTTCTCAACGTGGGAAAGCGTCCGAAGGGACTGCTGGTCACCCTTTTCGTCAACTGGCTCGTCAAACCGTTCTCGATGGCCTTTCTCGGCTGGCTGTTCTTCAAGCATCTGTTCCTGCCCTGGATCGGACCGGAGATGGCGGACCAGTACGTGGCAGGAGTCATTATCCTTGCGGCCGCCCCCTGCACAGCGATGGTGTTCGTCTGGAGCTATCTCACCGACGGCGACCCGGCCTATACCCTGGTCCAGGTATCGGTGAACGACCTCATCATGTTGGTCCTGTTCGCCCCAATCGTCACCTTCCTCGTCAGCGGAGCCTCCTCCCTTACCGTGCCGTTCCTCGTACTCCTGTATGCGGTGTTCTTCTTCATCGTGATCCCGCTGGGAGCCGGCGTGATCTCTCGCATCTTTCTCATTCAGGCAAAGGGGACAGCATGGTTTGATCGATTTACGGAGGCTCTCCATCCGGTTGCCGTTACGGCGCTTCTCGCCACGCTGGTCTCCATCTTCGCTTTCCAGGCGGACAACATCACCACCCGCTTTTTCCACATTGTTCTCATCGCCATCCCGATCCTGATCCAGGTGTACTTCAACTCCTCTTTGGCATACGGCCTGATGAAGTGGTTCCGGGTTCCCCATAGCGTAGCCGCACCGGGAGCCCTGATCGGGGCCAGCAATTTCTTCGAGCTGGCGGTGGCAACGGCAATCGCCCTGTACGGGGCCGGTTCCGGCGCCGCCCTGGCCACCGTGGTGGGGGTGCTGGTGGAAGTCCCCGTGATGCTCTCGGTGTGCTCCTTCTGCAACCGGACGCGTCACTGGTTCCCTGCCAATACGGGTTTCTGATGCCGCTTGGCAAAGAAAGGTACGATGCTCGACTTCCTGAATGTGGGGACGAACGTCTCGATGAACAACCATCAATCGCGTGGAGGCGGAATCGCGAAAGGAGAACATGATGCTTGACAAGGAACTGTTGTCACTGGGACTAGCGTTTCATGGCCATAAATGCCCCGCCATGCCGATGGGTCTGAGAGCCGGTTTGGCGGCCATGGGCGCCCTGGGCGTCGAACGTGCCAAGGACAAGGAACTATACGCGATCAGTGAAACGGGGGAAGGGCACGCGGCCGGTTGCTTCCTTGACGGCGTTATGACTGCCACGGGGTGCACGTTCGGGAAAGGCAATGTCGAGAAACGGCACTACCACAAGATGGCATTCACCTTGATCGACATTCGCATGCAAAAGGCGGTGCGCGTTTCCCTGAAACCGGAGTTCTTCGCGACCGCGCTCTCCGGTCCATTCGTGAGCCAGCGCAAGGCGGGGGTTCTGCCTCAGGACATCGATCCCCGGATCACGGATCCTATTGTGGAGAAGATCGGAAGTCTCCGCGAGGAACAGTTCCTCGCGATCGGTCCCGTCGTGGATCATCCGTTCCCTAAGAAGAGGGGGATCTTCGAGGCAAAGCCGTGCGGCGTGTGCGGCGAGCTGACGTTTGTCAACAAGCTGCGGATGACCGAGGACGGCAAGTTGACCTGCATCCCTTGCTCCGGCTACGCCGAGTAGACCGACAAATTTCATGGACGCGATGTTCATCACGGTGGTTCTGGCCTTCGCCTTGAGCTTCCTCTTCGCCCTGGGAGGAATCGGCTCGGCCATTGCCCTCGTCCCGGTGCTGCACTGGCTTGGCGTCCCGTTCGCGGCCGCCAAGCCCACAGGGCTGATGGTCAATACGTTGTCCATGACCGGGGCCAGTTACTCCAACATCAGGAACCGGCGCCTGGATTTCCGCATGGGGTTGCCGATCATCATCACTTCGGCAATCCTTGCGCCGGTCGGGGCATGGTGTACTACGATCATTCCCCGGTCTGCGGTGTTGGTGGTTTTTATCGGTTTTCTCGTTTTTTCCGGCTCGATGCTCCTCTTTTTTCGGAACGGGAAATTTGCGGAGCAGTACCGCGACGACCATCCGATTGCGGGCACGGCGGCAACCGGCGCA
The DNA here is from genome assembly GCA_049688015.1 of Candidatus Deferrimicrobiaceae bacterium. Classification (GTDB taxonomy): domain Bacteria; phylum Desulfobacterota; class Deferrimicrobia; order Deferrimicrobiales; family Deferrimicrobiaceae; genus CSP1-8. The sequence goes on from JBAVJZ010000001.1 coordinate 10,919, forward strand.
GCAGCAGGGTTTCTCTCCGGCCTGCTGGGGGTGGGCGGGGGGGGGTTGATCTCGCCGCTCCTGATCTTCATGGGTTTCAACCCCAAGAAGGTGGCCGCGATCACCGCGTTTGCGGTGCCGTTTTCTTCGTTTATCGGCTTTGTCGCCTACGCGATGATGGGAACGGTTCAGTGGCAAGTGCTGATTGCGGCCTCTCTTGCCGCCTACGGAGGCGGATTTCTGGGCACGGGTTTTATGCAGGGCCGGCTTGCGCCAGGAACCGTGAAGAAACTGTTGGGCGTCGTGCTGTTCGGCTTGGCGGCCAAGATGATCGTTGGGCTTGTCGGAGGCTGACCGTGGGGCGTGGAAACTGACCTCCGGCGGAAAGAGCGGGAAAGGAACGAACATGCATCAACATCAAGGCACAAACGGAAACGATCCGGTCGACCGGAGACTGTGGGCGAGTGCGGCGCTGAACGTCGCGATCACCCTTGCGGAATTTGTCGGGGGGTTGCTGTCGGGGAGCCTCGCGTTGCTCTCCGACGCTGCTCACAATGCCAGCGATGTAGTCTCTCTCGCCCTGGCCATCTGGGCAAGGAAGATGGGCCGCAAAGCCGCGACCTACCGCCACACCTACGGCTTCCGCCGGGTAGAGGTCATCGCCGCTCTCGCCAACGCCGTGGTGCTACTCGCCGTGACCGTGCTGATCGCCCGGGAAGCGTTTCATCGCTTCCTACACCCGGAGCCCGTGGTGCAGGGGCTCATGCTGGGCGTCGGCATCGTGGCGCTATTGGCCAATGCGGGATCGGTGCTGCTCCTTCATCGGCATGAAAAGAACGACGTGAATGTCCGCAGCGCCTTCCTTCATTTGGCGCAGGATGCGCTAGCATCCCTAGCTGTCGTAATCGCCGCCCTTATGGCCAATACCAGATTAGGTCCTTATGTGGACCCCGCGACGGCGCTCGTTGTGGGTGTCGTCGTACTCCGCAGCGCCTATTCCCTTGTTCGGGAAACAGTCTCGACCCTCCTCGAAGGTTCTCCGGGGGGTGTCGATCTAACGGAACTCGTGGCGCGAGTGGGCATTCGTTTCGCCCCTGTGAGTCTTCATCATGTGCACCTTTGGGAAATCGGGCCGGGACAGCGGATCATTACCGCGCATGTGGCATTGGGGCGGGATATGGACGGACGGACTATTGAGTCGCTATTTGATCGGATGAAATCCTATCTCCGCGAAGAGTGGGGTGTGACCCACTCCACCCTGGAGCCGGAAGTCCGCGGCTGTGGCGAATATGGAGTACTGGGGCAATGGGAAACGCAGGTTAAACAGTGACAATCGGGTTGGGGTCCTCGATAATCTACGTGATCCTTGCCGAAATCCATTTTCGAATTGTAATGGTACCGAAGGGAGGACTCGAACCCCTACAGGTCTCCTCGCCTCCCTCTCAATTCAGCTCGACCATGTCGATGCCCGTACGTCTTTTCGTGCATCGAACATTTACGACAATGATGCAGGCTGGAATAGCGACGGTCTATGG
>JBAVJZ010000002.1:0-20528 GCA_049688015.1 Candidatus Deferrimicrobiaceae bacterium
AAACCGCTCTGCGCGAAGAGGTCGAGAAGGTCGCCCCTGTCCGGGAACGCCGCCAGGCTTGCCGCGATGTACCCGTGGATCTCGTGGTTCCCGTGGAGGATCAGCCCCCAGGAGCCGCACCACGTCCGCAGGAGCAGGTGTTGGGGAATTCGGAATATCGCCGACCGGGGCTTCGAGAAATCGAGAAAGGCGGCCGTGCCGGCCGGCTTCAGGATCCGCCGGATCTCGCCCAGGGCGCGCGGGAGATCCGGCGCGTTGCGCAGCGCGTAGCTTCCCGTGACGACGTCGACAGATCCTTCCGGAAATTCCATCGCGCACATGTCCTGCCTTAAGAAACGAAGATTGGGGTAGCGGTTTCTCTCCCGGGCGATGCGAAGCATCGGCTCGGCGATGTCCAATCCCACGGTTCGGCCTTCCGGATACCGCTGCGCCAGGAGGAAGGAGACGTCTCCCGTCCCGCATGCGATGTCCACGCACAAAGGCTTTGCGATCTCCGGCAGCGAGCCGACAAGTCGTGTCTTCCACGCTGCGTCGCGAAACAGCGACATGGCGCGCGTGGCCGTGTCGTATCGCGGCGCCGCCACGGAGAAATGGAGCTCGTTGTAGAGTTTTTTTCTCTCCGGGACGCGGAGGTAGTCCCTGCTTTTCAGGTCGAACCGCGCCATCAATCTTCCTCGTCTCCCCCGTCGCCCGCCCCCGCCAGGGAGGGGCGGGGATAAAGCGGCCCTTCCGCGCCGTCCCTTCCGGGGAGATACCTCCACATGCTCCCGTCGCCGAGCGCCCCGAATAACGTTTCGTAGGCCTGAAGGACCTGCGCCCGGTGGGCCTCGTCGATTCGAACGGCCTTCCGGACGAATTCGTGGCACCACCGGCATTCCCCGCAGTCGACGTCGCGGCATCCGGATTCCCGGAAACGATCCAGGAACCCGTCGAGGGCCCGGTTGTCGATATAAACGGGAGCCTCCCCCGTGAGAGGCCGCGTCATGTGTCGCAGATCGGCCACACGCTTGAGGAGCATCATCCGCGCGGGATTCACCAGCAAGGGACGCAGGAGAAATCGCAGGATCCATCCCGGGCCGCGCCGGTAATACCGGTCGTTTTCCTTCACCCCATGGAAGGCATAGGGCTGGATGAGATCGAGAAGGTTCCCGTCGTACCTTCGCCCGGCGTACGCCCGGACCCTTGTGACCATGAACGGCGTCGGGATGTCTCGCTCGGCGATCTTGAACAGGTCGTACCCGAGATCTTCGTATACGTGCAGGTCTTCGGGGCGGATCCATTCCGACCGGAGATAGTTGACCGGGTCGCGCAGCTTCATCTCCGTGCACCGGAGGAAGCACCAGTCGATGAAGAATCCCCGGTTCCCGTTCCACGACTGTCCGGCGTGCGAAAGCGCGTTCATGTGCATGGGGGAGAAAGCACATCCCGACAGGCAGTTGTTGTTGACCAGCAGCGCAAGATCGCACCGGACACTTTTCCGGATTCGCTCGAGCGCCCCGAGCTCCCGGTTGACCAGGATGCTGTCGAGCACGATGCAGTCCGCCCCCAGCCCCTCCCACATCTGGGCTTTGCGCACCCTGTCCACCCCGCCGAAGACCGAAACGCGGACCTTGAGCCCCGGGTACCGGGTCTTGATGAGCGTAAGCAGGTAAGGCGAAGATACCGTCACCGAGGCGACGCCGATCTCGCAGAGCCAGCCGGCGAGCTCCTCGATTTCCCTCTGCCCCGCTCTCGTCATCTCCCGGTTCCCGAGGCAGGAGGCGTTCAGGAGATAGTTGAATTCGATCCCGGCCCGGCGTGCCTGCCGCACATGGTCTGCGAGGCGCCTCCGGGACACGCGAGCCAGCTGGTACGGCGCCCGGCCCCCGCCGACAGCGTCCTCCCTGAGCTTTCCGAAAAGCTCCACGACGGGATATCCCCTCATCGCCTCGACCAGCGCCGGTTCGAAATTCGTGGCGACGGAAAGCCTCATGACGCTTCCTCCCTGTACGCTGTCCCTTTCCGGACATTCCGCTTCCGTCGGAAGACCGGGAGCGGGGAAGGATTCCGCGTCTGCACCGGGATGGTCAGACCTTGACGGCCGAACGTTCCCTTCCCATCCGGTCGTCCGGGATACCGGACGCGGCCCGAAGGACCGAAAGGAGGGCCATTTCCACCGTCAGTCCCGGGCCGAAGGCAACGGCGCAGACCGTATCCTCGCCGGCCTCGCTCTGCCGCTCCAGGATCTCCGCGAGCACGAAGAGGATGGAAACGCTGCTCATGTTGCCGTACTTGCGAAGCACCTCGCGCGACTCCCGAACCTGTTCCGGCCGCAGGGAAAGGCACCTCTGCGCCTGGTCGATGATGGATTTCCCCCCCGGGTGGATGGCCCAGAGGTCCACGTCGGCGATCGACAGGCCGGTTACGGAAAGAGACGGCTCGACGAACTCCCGGAGGTTGGCGCCGATGATCTTCGGAACGTAGCTGGAAAGAGCGATATCGAAGCCGTTGTCCCCGATGCACCAGGCCATATCCTGCTCGCCGCCGGGCACAAGCGTGCTGCGGAATCCGTCGATCCGGTACGTGCTTTGGTCAGGTGCCGGCTCCCTCGCGCTGACGATCGCGGCGGCGGCCCCGTCCGAGAAAAGCGAGTTGGCGAGGATCATGTCCTCCGTGCCGGACAGCTTGAGATGCAGGGAACACAATTCGAGACACTGGACCAGGACGACGGCGCCGGGATCCGCTTCGCAGAACTGGACCGCCATCCGCAGCGCCGGGACGGCAGCGTAGCAGCCCATGAACCCCAGGTGGTATCGTTCGGTGCCGAGGGACATCCCGAGGTCGCGCACGATGTAGTAGTCGGGCCCGGGGTTGTAGAAGCCCGTACAGGAGACCGTGACGACGTGCGTTACGTCTCCCGCATCGACCCCTGGGCAGCTGTCAAGTGTTTTCCGCGCCAGGGCAACCGAGAGACGCCGGGACTCGGAGGCAAAGATGGCGTTTCGCGCTGCGGTGCCCGGCCCTTTCATGCTCCCGTCGGGAGCTGCCCGGAAGAAGCTGTCGGGGGCATCGCCGTCGTAATTCCTTATGACTGCATGACGGCGTTCGATGCCGGAACTCCGATAGATGGCCCGGATGAGACGTCTTTCCCGCTCATCCCGGGCCCACTCCTGCATCTTTGCGCTCGCCTCTTCCTGGGTGAAGGAGAAATCCGGCAGAAGCGAATCGATCCGATGAATCCATACCGCCATGAACGTTCCTCCGGTGTGCAGCTTCCCCGTCTACGGTCCTACTGCTTGGATGAAACTTCCAGCCGGACGTTCCCCGTAACGGTTATCTTGTCGCGAACCCGGAATATCCCGAGAAACGACGGGGCCTTCAGGCCGTAATCCGCAAGCGATATGGGGAATTCCACGTCGAAGCCGACCCGGTTCCCCTCTTCCCGGAAGTTTGTCACCGCGGCATGGATGGTTCTTTCCACATCCCGTATCCCAAGCGTCAGATCGAAGAACGCCTTTCCTCCCCCTTCTTTCCCGATCTCCCGCCGGATCCCGTCCACGTCGATCTCTCTGACGGTTCCGTGGATAACCGGGTACCTGTCGCTCTGGAACATCTCCCGCATCTTTCCGTCCCGGGTATGGTTTCCGGTGTCCATTTCCCGTACCTGGACGTCGACTTCCACGTGGGGAATCCTCATCCCCCCGTCCGGGCTCATCACAAGGTCCGCGGAGAAAGGCTGGCAACGGACGGTTCCCGTAAAATCGTGCAGGGTGGAAACCCCCACGAACTGCAAGGAGCACGTACCCTTTATCTCCTCGGCCCGGGCGGAGGCGGCAAGCACCAGAAGGAAAGCAACCGCTATTCTCGCCACCTTCATCACGAACGGCGTCTCCTTGACGGATCGCTTCGGGTCCCACGACAGGACGGAGCAACGGCAAAGGAAATTCGAAAAGGGGGGAAATGTCATCGTGGCGGGAGACTCCCCGGGGGAATTGCTGTTGTCCCTCGTATAATAGGTGGGATTCTACCACGTTCGGAGGGAGCGGCAGGGGTCATGTCCTTCGCGTGGATCCTGGCGGTTCTCTTTCTCCAGCGGATGGGCGAGCTCGCGCTTTGCCGGCGCAACAGGCGTGCCCTGATCGCCGGGGGCGGGAAGGAATTCTACCCGGAGACCTATCCCGTCATGGTAGCCCTCCACACGTTCTTCTTCCTTTCCCTTGCCTGGGAGTCGTACCCGTGGCGCGTGCCCATGGACACGAGGACAACCGCATGCCTTGCCGGGCTTGTCGCCGTCACCGCCTTGCGATACGTAACCATCGCAACTCTTGGGGGAAGGTGGACGACACGGATCGTCTCCGTCCCGGGTAGCAAGGTCTCCCGGGCCGGCCCCTACCGGTTCTTCCGGCATCCGAACTACCTCGTCATCGTGCTGGAGTTTCTTCTGTTTCCCCTTCTTCTGCGCGCGCCGTTCACGCTCTTCGCATTCTCCCTGGCCAACCTTGTCGTGCTCCGGCAGCGAATTCGCCTGGAAGAGAAGGTTCTCCGGGAAACGACGGATTACGGGGAACGATTTCCGTAGGCGGGCAGGTTATTGCCCCCGGCACCGGGATGCCGAAAACAGCCATACGTGACCAACATCTCGTGAACGTCCAGGAAATGACCCCGAAAAGAGGAGGAAAGCGATTACGGAACGCGTGGGGTCAATGCCACGTGCCCTGGTCCTGGTCCTCGGCCTCCCACTGGTTCACCAGTTCGTCGGCATCGATTTCCTGCTGGAAGGCGCGCGGGCAGATGCATTGGGCGATGTGGCACGCGCACTGCTTGTAGAAATTCTTCATGTGGGCATCGTCGCAATCGTTCGCGTGCAGAAATCCCTCCTTGTACGCCCATGCGGCGTCGGCCGAGGCCCCCCAGCCGAAAAGGTAGAGAATTCCCTCTTCCGCGTCTCCCCCGAACACCACGATGGACTTCACCTGGCGCTCGTTGCCGGCATCATCCCTGACGGTGATCTCGCCGGCATCCGGGTCCACGTCGATCACTATGGTCATCTTCTTCCCCACGTCCTCTATATCGGAATTTCGGTTCCGGCACTTTACGTGTAAAAATAGCAGCAGGGTTACCCTGTCCGGGCCGGAAAGGAGCAAAACCGTGGCCGTTCGTTTTCTCCTGGTCGGAATTCTGATATCCGCGATCGCGATTGCCGCATCTCCCGTATCCGCCGAGCCTCTTCATCTGGCAGCCATGGACGGAAACTGGATGCTGGCGGTGGAGCTCATCGCCGAGGGCGCCGACGTGAACGCGAAGGATACCCTCGGCAGGACGCCGCTGCACTGGGCAGCCGAGTCCGGAAACGGGGCCATGGCGAATCTTCTGATCGAAAGCGGCGCCGACGTGAACGCGAAGGATACCAATGACGGAACGCCGCTGCACAAGGCCGTCGAAAAGAACAGGGAGGAGGTAGTGAAACTCCTGATCGCAAACGGCGCCGACGTGGAGGCGAAGGACAGATTCGGGCAGACGCCTTTGCTGTACGCGGCCGATACGGGAAACGAGGCCGTGATGAAACAGCTTCTCGCGCGCGGTGTCGACCTGAACGCGAAGGACCAGAGCGGCAACACGCCGCTGCACAAGGCGGTCTACATGGGCCACAAACCGGTCGCGATACTGCTCGTGACGAAAGGGGCAAACGTCAACGCGAAGAACAACTACGGAATCACGCCGCTGCACCTGGCCGCCCTGAAGGGGTACGAGGACCTTGCCAGGCTGTTCATCGCGAAGGGGGCCGACGTGAACGCGAGGGATACATTCGGCGTTACGCCACTGCAGAACGCGGACCACCGGGGCTACGAGAACATCCTCCGCCTTCTGGAAAAGCACGGGGGACATCACTAGGTTCCCGGGGTCATCCGTGCCCGTCGAATGGACGGCAGGGAGACGCCTACCACAAGGAGGTCAAGCGACATGTATGGAATTTCCGCGCAGGTAAGCCTCTACCCGTTGGGACAGGATGATCTCTCACCCTCCATCGACGCCGTGACGAAGACGTTTGCGCGACACGGGATCGAAAGACAGACCGGGGCGATGAGCACCCTGGTGTGGGGCGATGACGAGAAGGTCTTCCCGGCCCTTTTCGACGCTTTCCGCGGGGCCGCGGCCAAGGGTCACGCGGTCATGGTGATCACGGTATCGAACGCGTGTCCCTGGCCGGGCAAGGGAGGGGCGGAGTAGGACCGCCGGGGGATCCAGGCGGAATGGATACGACGGATCCGGTCCGGGAAGAGCACGGCGACGGGTGCTTTGTCGTCGTCAGGGCGGAAAAATGATCCGGGTCACCCTCGCCGGAAACGTCCGCTTGACGCTCTCCCGGGAAGAGAGGTAGAAAAAAAATGGAGCCGTCCCATGCATGAGAAGTTACCACTCCGATTCATCAAGTCCCTGTTCGACAAGCTGGATCCCGATCAATTCCAGATTCAGTTCCTGGAAACCCTGATGCAGATCCAGAACGTGGAGAGGGGGTCCGTGTGGATCCGGAGGGGGGACAGGTACGTCTGCACGGAGGCGGCCGGTCCCGAAAGCGACAAGGTCAAGGGGATGGCCATCAACGCCGGGCGGCGGAGCATTGTGGATTCCGTCTTCAAGACGGGAAAGACGATCATCGCCGAAGCCGGGAAGGACCCCCGCCACTTCAAGGAGATCGAGAACTCCCTGGACGTCAAGAGCACCCTGATCCTCTGTATTCCCCTGAAATTGAAGGACGGTGACGTCTACGGGGCCGTGCAGATCATCGACACGAGCGCGGGAGGAAGCCGGCTGAACCTGGATGCCGACTACCTGGGTCTGCTGGAAGGATTGGTGACCACCGGGGGGATCGCCCTGAGCGCCTCCCTGGCCCTGCAGGATCAGCAGAAACAGAACATCGAGCTGAGGAGGATACTGAACGAGGTCCGGTCTCCGCCGCTCATCATCGGGCGGAGCGAAGCGTTGCTTTCGGTCCTGCGGACTGCCGAGGTCTATGCCGATGAAGATTTCCCGGTCCTGATCACGGGGGAGAGCGGGACCGGCAAGGAACTCATCGCCCGGGAGATCCATCGGAAAAGCTCCCGGAGGGACAAGCCCTTCATGACCCAGAACTGCAGCGCCATTCCCGACACCCTTCTGGAGAGCGAACTGTTCGGATATATGAGAGGGGCGTTCACCGGAGCGACGAAGGACAAGGTAGGGCTGTTCCGGGCAGTCCGCGGGGGCACCGTCTTCCTTGACGAGATCGGGGACATGCCGCTTGGCCTGCAGGCCAAGATTCTCACCGTCCTGCAGAGCAACGAGGTCAAACCGCTGGGGAGCGCCGAGTCCCACAAGGTGGACATGCGCATCATCGCGGCCACGAACAGGAACCTGACCAGTAGCATCGAGAAAGGTTATTTCCGGGAGGACCTGTATTTCCGCCTCAACGTCCTTCCCCTGGTGATGCCGCCACTTCGGGACAGGGAAAACGATATCCCTTTGCTTATCAACCATTTTCTGCAGCAGTTCACCAGGGTATCCGGGAGGCAATCCCCGAGGATCGCACCCGAGGCGATGGAAAAGCTGATTGGATATCACTGGCCCGGCAATATTCGCGAGATGGAAAACATGGTGAAGTTCCTTCTCACCGTGGCCCGGGGAAACACCATCTCTCTCTCCGACCTCCCCACGCTGTTCGACCAGCGCCGGTCCGAGGTTCCGGAGTCCCGCCCGGGCACGGCTTCCACCGGCCTCGGGGAGAATACCCATGCCGCTCTGCTCTCGGCATACTCCTGGGAGGTACTGGAACGGGACTACATTCTCTCGCTTCTGGACGGGACGAAATGGAATATCGCGGCGGCGGCCCGCCGGGCAGGGGTCAAGAGGTCCACCTTCACGGCGCGGATGAAAAAACGGGGAATCACCAAGAGCTAGGGGGGTCGGAACGACCCCCCGGCGTTCATGTGCTGCACGGGTTAAGCGTCATTCCCGTGGTCCGCGGGTCAGACTCATTCCGGCAATTTCCGGTAGGACATTCGTGATAGGCCCTCATTGGTTCTGCCCTGCTCGACCCGATTTCTGGCATCGCTCACGCAGTCCAGGAATGCCCGCATCCCGATCCCCGTTCGCGCCGTCACTTCACGCAGGACGGCACCCGCATCCAGCGGAATAGCCGAAGATACCTCCCCGGATAATGCCTCCTGACGGAAACGCCTCTTCGAAGGAACGTCGATCTCTGCCTCTCTGGCCTGCCTGGCGGCAACCGAGAAACAGGTGCAGATGGGCTTCACCGCCCCGCATACACGGTCTCTTAATCTTTCCTTTTCCATGACGCCACCCCCTTCCTGCCTTTCCCATGGCCCACCGGGATGAATCCCCCTATCCTCAACATCATTTTTCTTGACAACGAAAGAATCAAGTAGCGTGCCAATAGGCAGGAGTGACGTCTTCATTTTGTAACCATTTGTTATCTATTAATAAATGTGCTATTCGAGGTGGCTGGCGGGTGCTGATTTTCCTGTCAAGGGGATACATAAATTTTATCAGTATGCCCATATGTTGGCATACTGTCGCTATAACAACGAACGGGGCGGGCGGGATTGGATCCTACACGACTTCCACTTTGGCTTCCAGGTCGAAAGGATTGATGCGCACCGCCAGGGAAAAAAGATACGGGTAATCCTCCTGCAGATGCCGCATGTAAGCCAGCCACTCCAACGAAAGCAGGACGTTTATCCTCCTGATATCGCCGATGAGATGTTCCTGGTCGCTTTCCGGCAGCGAGGAGACACTGTCGCGGCTTCCCAGCTCTTCCGCGAGATGGAACACCGCCCAGAGAAGATCGGTAAACGACTCATGTTCCAGCAGGTTGGGGTTTCCCAGCAGGCTCAGGAGGAAGGGTGAACATCGCGATGTAGTTGCCATCGCGGAAGACGGCATAATGCACAAGATTGAATGCAAGAGCAAACAGCAGGGCGACAACGGCAACCCGGCCTTCCCACGGAAGATATTTCATGCGCGCAGATCCCCCCGCTCCGCTCGCCTGCAGCCGCAGGCGAATATTGCGAAAGTATAGCAGGTCCGTGCGGAAGCCGTTTCGGACGTACCCGCGAAGCCTTTTGCGTCGGGCGGTCGCCTACCCCTTCCCGATCCGCCCGCGCACCATGTGGATGTCGCGCCTGAGAGAGTACTGCATATGCAGTATGGACGCCGGCACCCGCAGCTGGTTCGCGCGGGACTCCAGCCGGTCGATCCGAGCGAGCAGGTCCCGGGAACCCTCCCCGTTGGCCCTATCCAGCTCGTTCTCGATCACCTTTAGCTCGTCATAGAGACGGTAGATCCTGCGGTGGACCCCCCAGGAGTACATGGACGGCATGACCCTCAACAGCGGATACGCCACGCCGACCACCGGAATCAGCAGGAACAGCAGCTGTCCGAAGAACACGGCCAGCCAGAAAGGGAGATACCGCTGGAGAAACGGGCGCCCCGTCTTGTAGAAGTTCCGCGCGTGGACGCTCAGGGGCAGTCCGGTCGCCTCGGCTGTCGGATGTTCCCCTCCCTTCTGAAAGATCGACGGGGCGGAATGGATCTGCGTGGCGGCATCGAGCAGCAGGTACTGGATGGCGGGATGCAATTCTTTCCGGACCACGAGACTGGCCTCGGGCGCGAGCAGAACCACGTCTTCCGGCGGCCGGTTCCCCGCCATGTCCGCCGTGCCTGCGGGAAACACCAGCCTGTTCAGGTACGGATACAGCGCCGTATAGGCGTTCGCACGCGGAAAGCTTAAAAGCCTTACGTTTTTATCGGCGAGCAGTTTCTGTACGGTATGGGATTCCCAGGACATCACCATCGCCGCAGCATCGATCCGGGCGTGAACCAGTTCCTCTGCGGCGATTTGCGGTGTGAGCGGAAGCAGCTTGGCGAAGCTTCGATCGATCCCGTTGCGCGCGAGAAGGGTGAGCATAAGCTCCCGCGTTCCGCTGTCCTTCGGGCCGATGGAAATGCGGCGGCCGCGAAGGCCCGTCAGCCTCCTGTCCAAAGGAGCGCCGCGGTAGAAGAACCAGAGCGGCTCGTAGAAGACCGTGCCCAGCGAAACGAGACCGGGGGACTCCTGCTCGCTGCTCGTGCCGCCTTGCACGAATCCGACGCCGACCCCCGACCTGCTGTCGCGCAGGCGCCGGAGATTCTCGATGGCGCCGGCAGAGGGGATGAGCTTAAGGTCGACTCCGGAATGCGCGAGGACCTCGCGGTACCGTTTCCCGAACTCGCTGTAGGCGCCTCCCTCGGGCCCCGTGGTCATCACCACGGTGCCCGGGGGGATCGGACGAAAAACCGTGAATAACCACCACAGGGCTGCGGCTGTGATCGTTACGACGGCAATCGACGTGATCAGAAGGTATATATCGCGATTCCGGCTGTGATTCCGTGGCAACCCTGCTCTCCTGTCGTCCGTGGGAATATCATATTGCATGAATTTTCCGGAGTAGCAAGAAGAGGGAAGGACTTGCCCGTTCGTGCCCGCCCCTCTGTCCATCCGGGAAGGCGTTCGATGGCATAAAAAACCGGAGGAACGGCACGATCGCATCGTCCCGGGTTCGGAGCTTTCCGGTCACTGCGGGAACGGCCGGCCCGGAAAAGAAAAGGGATCGCCTTGCGGCAATCCCTTCCCTTTCCGGGTGGTACGAAGGAGGGACAGGATTCCGGGCTACCAGATCTTGTAGGGAAGATATTTCCCGGACATGATGACCTTCACCCGGTCTCCCTTGGGGTCTTTCTCCTTTACCACATCCATCGTGAAATCGATGGCGCTCATGATCCCGTCGCCGAATTTCTCGTGCACGATCGCCTTGAAAGGATGACCGTAAACCTGCATGATCTCATAGAGACGGTAAATGAGAGGGTCGGTAGGAACGACCGGCCCCAGCCCCTTGTTCGGGAAAGAAGTCAAAAAATAATGAAACGCCTCTTTCTCTTCCTCCAATCCGAGTTTGGAGACGATTTTCCCTGCTTCCTCAGCCGTGGCCTGGGCCTGGCCGTAGAGCAGGGCCGCCGCCCACATTTCACTGCGACCGACGAGTTTGCCAAGGGCAGCGAAAGAAAGACCCTTGTCCTCCTTGGCTTCCAGCAGCACTTCGGTGAATTCCGAAATCTCCATGATGCCTCCTTCCCTGACGGGGATGATTTCCTGCCTCGATGCCATGGACAGGCAGATACCTTACCATTTGCCGTGGACTCCGCTCAGAAGGAGCCAACCTCGCCATTCCCGTGCCTCCCGAACGTCCGGGACACGTAGGCCTTCAGATCCTGCCCGAAATCCGCGGTGAACCCGTCCCGGTAGACGATCGTGGAGGCAATCTCCGCCGCCAGGATCGCCGCCCGGTACTTCGGCAGGAGGTTGCGAACACGGACGCGGAACCTCGAGGTCTTCCGGATCAGGGACGGCAGATGGGCCAGCAACGCTCTCCGGAACGGTTCCTTGAGAGTCAGGTCCGGCCTCGCCTGGAAATGGGCGAAGATCTTCGCGTACCAGTCGTTGATCTCCCGGCTCAATGCCCCGGAGATCTCCGTGTACGGCATCTTCCCCCCCGCCTCGCGGTACCGGCGGAATATCAGCTCCGCTTCGTGCGAAGCCCGTTTTTCGAGAATCTCGAGCACCCCCGCCACGTACTCTTCCTTGTGGGCGAAGAACTCCTTTTCCGTGAGAAGGAGATTCGCGATGATCTCGTAGGAGGAGGAGATGACCCCGCACTTGTTCGCCGAGGCGTCCCGCAGAATCACGACACCCTTAACCTGGAGCGCAAGGCGCGCCTCGGGGGTCAGGAACGAGTTCGCTCCCTCCACGATCAGGCGCACGGTGGGATCGCCTTCCTCCGGGAAGAACCGGCGCCAGTTGCTGCCGTCCACCGTCTCCGGCCTGCCTCCCGCGGGGATGAAGAGATCCGCCGGGACGGTATAGATCAGACCTTCGAACTCCCGGTAGAAGTCGTCCACGGTGAGCCACGACTCCTTCACGCCCTCCGCCGTCCGGTCGATCCTTCGGTAGAGCTCCTTGAGCCCTTCCGTCTTCCGGACGTTCCGGTAGAGAAGAAACCCGCCCGGGGACAGGCAGTACGGATCGAACCGGTCGATGTCCTCCTTCAACATGATCCTGCCGAGTTCCTTCCGGTCCGCCCCCGCCGGATCGACGAGGGCTCCCGTCCCGTCGAGGATGAGGCGAATCCGGATCTCCGGGCACCGGGCAAACAGGATCCGCATGGCATTGCCCGCCACGTCCCCGTTCGGTCCGCCGGTGAACTTCACCGAGAACGGGTCCCTCCGGATGTCGACGCCCGCCTCCCGCATGGCCACCTCTGCGAACGTCACCACCCCCGTGGAGGTCACCCCGTACTCCTTGTGGTTGATCCCCACTCTCTTGCTCGACATGATCCCGTTCCCGAGGATGTACCCTCTCCGCATGGCGAGCTCCGCGATCGTCTCGATCATCGCGTCGTGCATGTTCTCGTCTGGCCCCAGCTCGATCGGCTCGTCCTCCCCGTAGTAGTCGACGACGCGTGGATCTTTTGCCCTCCCGCCCTCGGTCACGATGAGATCCAGGAAGGCGTTAGCGAAGGCAAGCTGCACCTGGTATAGGCGCTGGTCCAGGAGCGCCCGGGTCGGGGTCGCCGGGGCGTAGAGGAGGGTCACCATCTTCGAGCCCCCCTCGTAGATGTCCTTGTTCTTGATGTGCTGCGTGTGGGCCAGGACGTAGACCTCCCGGAACAGGGTGTTCGCGGCGGTGACGACGTCGTCCCACGTCCGGGCGATGACGGTCCGCCACCCCCCCCGGGCAATGTCGGAGAAACCGACGTGGAACCCCAGGGCGTTGCGCGTGAAAAAGAAGGTCACGCGGAAGGGGCGCTCCGGCGGGAGGCCCGAGGTGAACATCTCGCCGAGATCGTCCAGATACCGCGGATCGAGCCGGAAGGCGAGGGCGTGCTTTTCCGCCACGAAGGCGTTCGTCTTGAGCGTGTGCCGGATCATGGCCAGAGCGGCCCGGAAGACCGTCCGCCGGAATTCGTCCAGGAACCGGTGCCCCGTGTTGTACTCCTCGATCTCCGTATCCGCCTCGGCAAGGGCCGTGCGGTACGCCTCTTCCCTCCCCTCCATCTCCGGGGAGAAGCGGATCTCGAAGAGGCGGACCAGTCGCAGCGCCATATCCAGGTCGGATGAGAAGGCCCGGTGGACCTCGTCGTAGTCGTACCGATCCGGATCGACGTGGGCCAGGCTGGCGTGGCTGAAGGCGATGAAGGCGTTCACCAGGGACGCCTCGTTACCCGTCATCCTCCGGGGGACGACGAACTCCTTGTACGTGGGAGCGGCGTTCGAGAGGACCAGAGTGTTGAACAGCTCCGCCCGGAGCTTGAGGAACCGCTTCTTCTCCGGCGTGAGAACTTTCTCGCTACGCTGCCTCACGTAGAACGTCCCCAGGAACCACGGCTGGATGCCCGAGCTGATGGCGTGGGTATAGGCCCGGCGCACGCCCAGGTCGAGCCGGTTGAAAACCTCCATGATCTGAGCGAGAAATCCCCGCTGGGGCGGATTCGACACGGCAAGGAGGATCCGGCTCTCCCGCCATTCCGCCGATTCCCCGGCGTCCTGCAGGCCGAGGAATACCCCCTCGTTGCCCCTTCCCTCGTGGAAAAGCCAGACGATCCGGGCTACCCGCTCCGGAGGGGAGAAGCGGAGATAGGACGGATTGTTCTTCCACAGGATCTCCAGAAGCCATCCCTGGGCCTTCGGGTGGATCTCCGGATACTCTCTCCGGAGCGCCGCGAGAACCCGCCGCCGGATCCCTTCCGGCAAGGGGGGGCCCTCGTACGCCGTGATTTCCCGCTCCTCCTTCCGGTCCAGCTCGTATCGCTGCACCTCCAGGTAGTTGCCGGTTCCCGGGAGGGGGGCATAGGAGTGGGACATCTCCGAGTAGGAGATCTCCCGTTCCGTGATGTGGCGGATCGTCTCGTAGAGGGATCCGGGGACGTCGAGGCGGGCCACGATGAGAGCCTTTTCCCGTTCCGCGAGAACGAGATACCGGTTGTCCCTCAGGGATTCGAGCTCCCGGCACAGCGTGGTTACGGCCCCAGGCTCCGGGCGCATGCTGTCGAAGAAGATCGGGGGCATGTTGGCCACCAGCCAGTCGAGGTTCTCTTTCGCACGCCGCTCCGACCCGGAGAGGAGATTCCTCACCTCCCTGCACAGCGGCCCGTTCCGACGCTTCGTCATGCCTTCCCTCCTTTGCCGGTCCCGGCCGAGGCGCCGCAGAAAGGACAACCGGTACGAACGAACGCCTGCGGGATGGGCGGCAGCAGATCCCTTCCCGTGGAAAACCGGAACGCTTTACGCCCAATCACTGTGGACGCCGGTCAGGTGATTGGGGGGACCGTGTCCGCTTCCGATCGGGATTGCGCTCCGGATGGCCTCGGTAATGTAGTCCTTCGCCCGCCTGACGGCTTCGGGCGGCGGGAGGCCCTTCGCCAGTCCGGCGGCGATGGCGGAAGCGAAGGTGCAGCCGGTGCCGTGGGTATTTCGGCTATCGAAGCGGGGCGATTTCAGGAGGACGAATTCTTTCCCGTCGTAAAGGACGTCGATCGCCTGCGATTCGATATCCAGGCACCCGCCCTTCAAGACCACCCACGGGCACCCGATTTTCCGGAGCTCCCGCGCGGCGTCCCGCATGGCGTCCAGATCCCCGATTTTACATGCAAGAAGCGCCTCGGCCTCGAAAATGTTGGGGGTAATGACCGTGGCCAGCGGCAGCAGTTCCTCCCGGATCGCCCGGCGGGCGTCCCCCGCCAGCAGGGAATCGCCGCTCTTGGCGATCATCACCGGGTCGACGACCAGGTTGGGGATGTGGAAAGTACGGACGGCATCCGCCACGGTCCTGACGACGGCCGCGTTGGAGAGCATCCCGGTCTTGGCGGCATCGGTACCGATATCTGTCATGACGCTTTGGATCTGCTCCCGGACGAAGTCGGGAGAAATGTCGAATATCCCCTGCACTCCCACCGTGTTCTGGGCGGTCAGGGCGGCGACGGCGGACATCCCGTAAACCCCGAATGCCGTAAACGTTTTCAGGTCCGCCTGAATGCCTGCTCCTCCGCCGCTGTCGGAGCCGGCGATGGTGAGCGCCTTTTTCATCGTTTCGTTTCCTTTCGCGATCTCCCCGGTGTCCGGAAATGATCCCAGCCGGCCGGAGTCAAGGGGGTTCTGATCCCCTGGGAATCGACCAGGCAGTATCCTTCTTTCCGCCCCACGATCTTTCCGATTTCGGTGATCGGTATCCCCGAATCGCGGGAGAGGGATCGAATCTTTCGCGCAGGGACGCCGGGCGGCGCGGTAAAGAGCAATTCGTAATCCTCCCCGCTGTGCAGGGCAAGGTCGATCACCGATTTGCCGGACCTTGCCGCGATCTCCCCGATCCGTTCCGGAAGCGGCAGACGGTCCGGATAGATCTCCGCTCCCACCCTGCTCCGGGTACAGATGTGGAACAGGTCGCCGGCCAACCCGTCGCTCAGGTCGATCATTGCGGTGGCTACGCCGGCGCGCGAGATCCGCCGCCCCAGCGTAACCCGGGGCGTGGGAACAAGGTGGCAGGCAACCAGGTGGCGGTACCTTGCGGGAACCTTTTTCCCGAACGCCTTCAGCGCCTGGAATCCCGCGCCGGACGCTCCCAGTCTCCCGGTGACGAATACGCGGTCGCCCACCCGGGCGCCGCCGCGGGTCATCACCCGTGACAGATCGTTTTCCCCCATCAGGGTGATGTCCACGACCAGCACGTCTTCGGTCCGGGCCAGGTTCCCCCCCACGATCCGGGCCCCGTAGCGTCGCAGCTCGTCCCGCATCCCCTCGAACAGCCGGTCGTAACTTGCGACAGGAAAGGCGCCCGGGAGTCCCAGCGAGACGAGGGCAAAGGTGGGCTTTCCCCCCATGGAGGCGATATCGCTTACGTTCACCGCCATGGCACGGCGGCCCAGCTGATACGGAGTGATGCGATCGAACCGGAAATGCCGGCCTTCCACCTGGATGTCGCAGGTCACCAGCAGCGCCCGCCGCTTGTCCATTCGGATCACCGCGGTATCGTCTCCGATGCCGATCAGCAGATCCTTGGCTCTGGTGGCGGGAAGGATTTTCCCGATCCTGTCGATCAGGGAAAATTCCCCGATCTCCCCCACGCTTTTCCGCCTTTTTCTCACGGGACTTCCCCCGGTAACCGGAGCAGGGATTTCATCTGCTCTGCCGCCCGGGCGATATCGTCCGCCCCGACGATCGCGGATATCACCGCTGCGGAATCCGCCCCCGCCTCCCGCACCTGCCGCGCGTTTTGCGCGTCGATCCCTCCGATCGCGACAATGGGGAGACGGCAATGCTTCCGGACACGTGCAATCCGTTCCAGGCCGAGAGGCTCCCCGGCATCCGCCTTGGTTTTCCGGGCCTCGAACACCGGGCCCACCCCCAGGTAATCCGCCCCATCCTTCTCCGCCAGGAGGGCTTCCTCCAGCGTCTCCGCGGAAACCCCCAGGATCCTGCCGGGTCCCAGGATGTGGCGCGCTACGGACGCGGGCAGATCCTTCTGACCGAGGTGGACCCCGTCGGCGTCGGCAGCCAGAGCGATATCGAGACGGTCGTTGACGATAAGCGGGACCTTCGCTTCCCGGGTGAGCATTCGAAGCGCAAGTGCGACCCGGTAAAGCGTTCCCCCGGAGGCGGTCTTGTCCCGCAGCTGTATGACATCGGCTCCGCCCCGGATCGCGGCCTCCGCGATCTCGATATGCGACCGGCCCCGGCTTACCGACTCGTCCGTGATGACATAGAGGCGCCAGCGGCCGAGGGAGATCCTGTCAATCAATGGGGAATCCCCCGGAAGAATATGTGATCGCGGCCGGCCATTCCTCTTTCTTCCAGCTCATGTCGAAAAACAGGTATTCGAAGCGGGTGCTCGTTTCGTAGAGCCGGTACCAGTACTCCTTGCGCTGCGCAGAAGCGTCCCCGGCGTACTCGTTCACTTTTCCGACAAGCCAGTCGGCAAGATCGCAAAACTCCCGGGAGGAATAGGTCTCGACCCAGTCCCGGTAGAACGGATTGTCCGGGAGGCCCCGGGATTCCAGCTTCTTGCCGATCTCGACGTACCCGCAGGCACAGGGCGTCAACACCGCCAGGATGTCCGACAGGCTCCCCTCGTGGCAGGTCCGCACCATCAAATTGGTATAGGCGGACGTGATCATGCCCTTGCGGGTCTTTTCCAGGTCCTGCGCCGGAATCCCGAAAGCGGCGCACGTTTTCCGATGGAGATCCATTTCCACATTCAGGGTGGTGGAAAGCAAAGTGGCAAAGGTTCCCATATCCTGAAGATGCCAGGATTTTGCGCTCGCCAGGGCGAAGACCCGGCTGAAATCGATCAGGTACACGTAATCCTGCTTCAGGAAGAACTCGAACCTGTCCCGGGACAGGGTGCCGTCTCCGATCCCCGTCACGAACGGATGCGCCAAAATCGCCTGCCAGAGGGGATCGGACGCATGCCGCATTTCCTGGTAAAAGGAACGATTCGACATCGATGTCACCTCCCCGGGGACGCGGCCTTTCCGAAAGCCGCCCAGAACGGATCCACCCGGGGATGCACCAACTCGTGTGAAATTCCCTTTTCGAAAACCCGCATCCCCCGCTGCCGGTCCACGATTTCCCCCACCATGGTGGCAGGGATCCCCTTGTCACCCAGGCGCCGGACCACTTCCTGCGCCTTGTGCGCCCGGCAGGTGAGAATCAGCGTTCCTTCGCTGATCGAGGAAAAGGGGTCGATGCCGAACAGGTCGCACACTTTCCGGACCGCGTCCTGCACGATGATCTTCTCCTTGTCGATGGCCATTCCGACTCCCGAGGCCTGGGCGACCTCGAACAGGCCGCCCCATACCCCGCACTCGGTCGCATCGTGCATGGTGGTGACTCCGTCTTCCCGCACCCCTGCTTCCACCGCGGTGAGCGCATCCTCCACGACGGACATCTGCCAGAAAATCTCCTCGGCTTCCCGTGCCGCTTCTTCCCCGTATCGTTCCGCCACCCGGTGGGGAAAGGTGACGGCGAACAACCCGGCGGCCTCGATGGCCGCCCCCTTGGTGATGATAATGGAATCTCCCACCTTTGCCATGTTCGGGGTCACATACCGGTCTTTCGGGCCGATACCGATCACGGTAGCCCCGCCGATCATGGGATATTCACACCCCTCATAGCGGCCGGTGTGCCCGGTGATGATGGCCATGCCGATCTTTTCGCACTCCCGGTGCATTACCGTCCATAACGCTTCGAAGTCCTCCCGGGTCATCGACAGGGGAAGATTCAGGTCCATGGTGATATAGGTCGGCCGGATTCCCGACGTGGCCGCGTCGGAAGCCAGGATATGGACCGCAAACCAGCCGGAACGTTCCCATCCGTAAGGAGGCACTACGAAAATCGGATCGGTAGTGGTCACCATCACCTTGCCGCTCCCAAGGTCGACAACTCCCACATCCACTCCATGCTGGGGCCCCACCAGGATTTCCGGGCGTTTCCGTCCCAGATGGGGAAGGATGATTTCATCGAATATTTCGGAAGATACCTTGCCGATGGCAGGCATTTGCGCTTTCACGATGTCCTCCTATCCAAAGGTCTGGAGCGGTTCGTTTCCCGTCACCGGTACGGTCCGGCCCGAAACAGACCGCCATCGCGCCGCGAAGCCGCGGGGTTTTGGTCGGGGAGCATCCCTGACAGGGCACTTTCATTATTGCGGGGCGGCGAACGGATGGCAAGCAGCGAAGACCGGAGTCCCATCGGCGGCGACGGATGGTATAGTGAACCGCATGAAGGCGCTCTTCCTGGAGAACGTCCACCCCGGGGCAGTCCGGGTTTTCAAAGCGGCGGGGTTCAAGGTGGAGGTGTTTCCCCACAGCCCCGGGAAAAAAATTCTTGCCCGGATGATGGAGAACGTGGACGTCCTCGGGATCCGGTCGAAGACCCGGGTCGGACCCGAGATCCTTCAGCGGGCACCGAATCTGTCGGCGATCGGCGCCTTCTGCATCGGCATCGAGCAGATCGATATTTCCGCCTGCAGCGCGCAAGGGATCGCGGTCTTCAACGCCCCCTACAGCAATACGCGCAGCGTCGTCGAGATGGCCCTGGGCGAAATGATCATGCTTCTTCGGGGAGTGTTCGAAAACAGCAGCAGGCTCCACAGCGGCGTATGGAAGAAGTCCTCCGAAGGGTTCCACGAGATCCGGGGGAAACGACTGGGAATCATCGGATACGGGAATATCGGCTCCCAGTTGTCCATCCTCGCCGAATCTCTCGGGATGGAAGTCGTGTACCACGACATCGAGGAAAAGCTCTCCCTGGGGAACGCCCGGAAGGTTCCCCTCAAGGAACTCCTGCGCCGCTCCGACATCGTCACGGTCCATGTCGACGGGCGGGAGTCCAACCGGAACCTCATCGGGCAGAAGGAATTCTCCGCGATGAAGAAGGGGGTCATCTTCCTGAACCTGAGCCGGGGATTCGTGGCGGACGTGGAGGCGCTCGCGCGCCAGGTCCGAAAAGGCAGAATCCGGGGGGCCGCCGTCGACGTCTTCCCGGTGGAACCAGAAAGCAACAAGATACCCTTTTCTTCCTCCCTGCAGGGGTTGCAGAACGTGATCCTGACACCGCACGTCGGGGGCTCTACGGAAGAGGCCCAGGCGGGGATCGGCACCTTCGTCGCGGAGCGGATTGCGGCGTATTTTGCCTCCGGCTCCACCGTCACGAGCGTCAACTTCCCGGCCTACCAGCCGCTGGGCAAGGCCTATCTTCACCGGTTCGCGCACATCCACGAAAACATCCCCGGGATGCTCGCCCGCATCAACGACGTGTTCGCGCAACGACATGTCAACATCGCCGGACAGCACCTGCAGACCCGGGGTAGCGTCGGTTACGCGGTCATCGACGTGGACGGCCCGTGCAACGCGGGAATCCTTTCGGACCTCGAGGCGATCCCCAACACGATCCGGGTGCGCCTCGTATACTGACCGGGAAAGGAGCGCCAGATGGCGATTCGCCCCAAGAGCTACCTGTACACGACATCCGTCCGGTGGACGGGAGAAAAAAAGGGGATGATGGACATCTCCGGGAAGCCCTCCGTGGAAGTGGCGACCCCGCCCGAATTCATGGGGCACGAGGGGATCTGGTCGCCCGAGGACCTCTTCGTCGCCTCCGTGAACAGCTGCATCATGACGACTTTTCTGGCCTTCGCCGGACATGCGGGCCTGGCCTTCGAAGGATACGAGAGCGAGGCGGAGGGGTTGCTCGAGTTCGTGGACGGCCGGTTCCTGTTCACGAAGATCGTCGTCCGTCCCCGGGTCACGCTGCGTCCCGGAGCGGACCGTCAACAGGCCGAAGAGATCCTCCACAAGGCAGAGAAAAACTGCCTCGTCTCGAACTCCATCCGGACCGAGGTTGTTCTCGAATCGACGTTCGGGTGATCGCCGTCTATTTCTGCGGACGCCGCAGAACAAACCGCG
>JBAVJZ010000003.1:0-25053 GCA_049688015.1 Candidatus Deferrimicrobiaceae bacterium
GCATTGGGGGGGGGACGGGTGAAACTTCCGGAGTTGAAGATCGACAAGCTTACCGCGCGGCTCCCGCTTGTCCAGGGGGGGATGTCCGTGCGCGTATCGACCTCGTCGCTCGCCTCCGCGGTGGCCGAGTGCGGCGGCATCGGGACGATCGGGGGATCGGGGATCCCGATCGAGGAGCTCAAGGAGGACATCCGCCGGGCGAAGCAGATGACCAGCGGGATCATCGCCGTCAACATCATGTTTGCCATCCGCCAGTTCATGGAAGCCGTGATGGCCTCGATCGAGGCCGGGGTCGACATGATCGTCACCGGGGCCGGCTTCTCCCGCGACGTCTTCAAGATCGGGAAGGACAACAACGTCCCGATCGTTTCCATCGTCTCCTCGCCCGAATTCGGCAAGCTTGCCGAGAAGTGCGGAGCGGACGCCATCGTGGTCGAGGCGAAGGAGGCAGGGGGGCACCTCGGGACCGACAGGCCGCTACGCGAGCTCTTCCCGGAAATCCGGAAGGTCGTGAAGAAGGTTCCCCTCATCGCCGCGGGCGGGATCATGGACGGTTATGAGATCGCCGAGATGATCGGGCAGTACGGGGCGGACGGCGTTCAGATGGCGACGCGGTTCGTCCTGACGAAGGAGTGCGATGTAGCGGATTCCTTCAAGAACGCCTACCTGAACGCGAAGAAGGGGGACATCTCCATGATGCACTCCCCCGTGGGCCTCCCCGGGCGGGCCATCCGGAACCGCTTTCTGAGCCGGCTGTTTGCGGGGGAGAACCTCTACGACGGCGAGTGCAAGCGGGGTTGCCTGAAGAGCTGCGACCATACGTTCTGCATTGTAGACCGGCTGGAAATGTCCCGGGATGGGGACACGGAGGAAGGGTTGGTGTTCGCCGGGGAGAATGTCTGGAAGGCGAAAGACATCCCCACGGTCCAGGAACTGATCGACCGCCTCGTCGCCGAGGCCGAGAGCGTCTACTCTCCCGCGCCCGCCTGATCCGCGAGCACGGTCCTCAGAAAATTGTCGTAGAACCTCGGCTCGAACTCCGTTCCCCGCCCCTTTTCCATGATCGAAAGCGTTGTCTTGATATCGAGGCTTTCCCGGTACGGCCGGTACGTTCGCAGGGCGTCGTACACGTCGGCGATCTGCGTCATGTAGGAGACGGGGTGCAGCGGCCCCCGCTTCGGGATTTTGGGGTACCCGGATCCGTCGTACTTGATGTGGTGCTCGAAGCACACGATCAGGGGGAGATCGGAACCGCAGTCCATCTTTCTCAAGGCCTTGGCGCCCAGCACGGGGTGCTCCGACATCCGGGCGAATTCCAGAGCATTGATTTTTCCGGGCTTCTGTAGGATCTCGGAAGGAACCATCTCCTTCCCGATGTCGTGGAGCATCCCCGCGAGACCGATCTCCAGAAGCCGGTTTTCCGGCAGACCGAGGGCGGTAGCCTGGGCCACGACGATCGCGGAAACGTTCAGTGAGTGAGTGACTGTGTAGTCGTCGTGGGATTGCATCTGCATGAGGCGGTGCAAGAGATGCACATCCTGGCGGATCGTCTTCATGATGCTGGCCACGATCTCCTGGGCGTTGGACACCGACGTCCCGCCCTTCCCCTGCGCCAACGATTTGAGAAGGCCCTGCAACACCTCGGTCGCTCCGTACAGGAGGTGGGATCGGGAGAGGGTCGCCGCGACCGCGCCCTTCTTGTCCCTGCTCTTGATGGCCTGGATGGTTCCGTAGTTGATCGCCTCGAATCTTGTTCCTGGCGACGTCTCCTTCCCGGTGGCGAGGAAGAAGACGAAACGCTTCAGTTCGCCGAACGTCAACCCCCCCTTGATCGAAATCTTCTCTATTCCCTTCTCCCGGATGTCCTTGAGGAGTTTCTCCAGCGCGGGATTCATCTCCAGGAACGGGAACTCGTCGACTACGAAGCGGTCGCCGATGATGCCGATGTGGATCGTGCCGACGTCGTCCGCCACTTGGCGGATCCGTTCGTGCAGGCGGGAGAGCAGCTGCTGGACACGCTGATGATGGTCCGGGTAGATCGACGACGCCTGGATCGTCTGGGCGAGGTCCAGGATCACGGCGAACAGTTCCTTGCGGTCTTTCATTGTGTCTCCGGCAGGCTGCCGAGCAGCCCCTTGCAATGGGATCGAACCGCTGTCCTTCGGCAGCTTGTCCCCCGGTGAAGGCAAGCGATGGCTTCCGTTCCGCCGATCCGGTACAGTGAGTTTGCCGCGTCGATCCGGATCTGGTCCTCCTTCTTCGAGGAGAAGAAGCTCTCCTCGGCCAGAATCTTTCCCAGGCCGGGAACGGCCTCGGGCGCTGCCAGTTTCCCGATTGCCAGAATGGCCTCCCGCTTTACCCTGTAATCGGTGTGCGAGGTCGCCTGCAGCAAGTTCTCCACGGCCCGCCGGTCGCCGATGTCTCCGAGAATCACGCAAAGATTTCGGACGAAATACCATTTCGGGTGGGACAGCCGGCTGATGATATCCGGGACGATGGTCGGCCCCAGAGTCGTGAGAAGCCTGATCAGGGGACGGCGTTTTACGGCCTCCGGTTCGAGGAGAAGGCGGTCGAGGAGCGGCGGCGCGGCCATGACCCCGAATCGCACCAGGAGGTCCTCGATCTTTTCGGCGTCGTCCGCTTCGATCTCCCCGGACAGGTACAGGTCTCCGACATACGCGAAGTCGACGGAATGGAGGATGTCCTGCAAGTGGTTTTGCCACTCCGTCCGTGTGGTTGCCGAGATCGATTCCAGACCCAGGAGAACCGCATGCAGGGAGGTGAAGTCATTCTGGGAGATCAGGTTGGGAATAGCCTTCCCGAAATCCTCCAGGATGTCGCGGAAAACCTCCTCCTGACTCTCGCCTCGCAATATATCCAGTAAAACGAGGAGGGTTCTCCTCCGGGTTTCCTTCTCCTCGAACGAGTTCTTGACTCCCAGGTCGTCGAGCGTCTTCTCTCCGACCCGGTCGAGGTACGGTTTCCGGATTGTGTTGAGGTCCTCGAGGAATTGATAATGGTCGTCCTGGATGTATTTTTCCTCCCCGCGGGAGAGAATGAGTTTCTCGACCGTCTCCCATGTTTTCTGGGCGTAATAGTCTTTCACCTTTTTACTCTCCCGCATCCGCTCCCCGACTTGGGCAACGAGCGAATTTCCCGCGTTGCGCTCGCCGGCAAGGATGGCGAAGGATTTCCGAAGCCGCTCTCCCCCCTTTCCCTCGAGAGAGACGAGGGTTGCGACCAGATCGAGGAACTCCTCGTCCGTTTGCATTTCCGTCAGGGAGCGGGCGATGAGGAGATTGTCCCGGCTCTCCCCGCCTGTCCCGCCACCGGCCTGATCCCCGAACCCGGAACCGATGGAGGTGAAGAATTGCTGTTTTCGTTCCGTCGGAAGATCCCGGACGAAGGCGGAGAGACGGCCCAGCACATTCCGCAACACCTCCCCCGACACCTGCGCTTTTTCCTGGTCCGGGGACTCCTCCCGGGTTTCCGCTTCCTTCGCGCGCCGCAGGATCGCGTTGAGCAGCGTCGGTGAGTCGGTGAGCTCGTCCAGGATTTTCATCTCGTCGCCGTGGTCGGCGAAATCGGAGGTGAGAAGCAGGCGCCAGAGTTCCTGCTCGCGGTTCTCGGCTTGCGCACTGGTGGCATCGGGATCCAGGATCTTGCGGGAGAGCAATTCCCTGTAGTTGTAAGGGGAGAGGGAGACTCCCCCGATGCCGCTTTCCCGGAGAAACTGCTCTGGGGAAACCGGTTCCTTGCCTTCTATCGAATCGTGAAGGTAGCGGAACAGCGCCAGCAGGCTTTCCGGGGTGACGGCCGGGTCGAACCCCAAAGTTGCCACCTGGCGGAGATAGAGGCTTTCCGTCAGGCGGCCGACAAGTTCCTGCTTTTCCCCGACAAACTCATTCCGGTACAGGATCTTGTCACGCGCGATGCCGAGGAAAAGCCTCTGCTCGGGCTCGTGGGACAGCCGGGAAAGAAGGGCTGCGTGCATCTCTCCCACGCGCTTGGCGAGAATCGGGTGGTTTGTCCCGTAGAGCCCGGCCCAGTGGTAAGTCTTCGCAAGCGCCTGGACCAGCGGTCCGATGCCCGTGACGGCCTTTTCTCCGGGCTTGTGCTCCATATCGGAATACAGAATCTCATTCAGGGCGGACGGAATCAAGTGTTAGTCCGCACTGTTCGCCAGGAATCCGGCAGCCTCTCCGTCACGGGTCCCCCGAGCTTTTTCCACGGGCAGGCGGATGCGGGAAAACCACCGCGAATGCAAGGACCGCAAGGGCGCACAGTCCCGCGGAGACGGCGAACCCCGCGGCGAACCCGAAACGGGATATTACCGCGCCGAGGGTCGCTGCGGATACCGCGAACCCCCCGTAGATGCAGGTGTTGTAGCCGCCCATGGCAAGCCCGCGGACCCTTGTGGGGACCGACTCCGACAACGATGCGCCGATGGCCGTAAACGCAGTCGCCATGGCCCCGCCGATTCCGATGAAGAGAAAATACAGGGGAACGACTTCCGGGAACACCCCGATGAGGGCGATGCATGATGCGAAGAGAAGGCACCCCGCGACGATGTACCGTTCCCGTTTCCCCGTCCGGTCCGACAGCTTCCCGACCGGGATGCGGAAGACCGCATTGGCGGCAGCCTGGCAGGAGAAGATGAGCCCGGTGTTGGTGATGGAAATCCCCGCGTTACGCGCGAAGAGGGGGAAGAACGCGAACAGTGCCCCCCATGCGTACGTGGAGAAGAAAGTGACTGTCCAGCAGGCGAGAACCGCGCGGTTCCCGAGGATCTCCCGGAAGTCCGAAACGAGTTTCCCGGAGGAAGGGCGGATGACCGCAGGGGGAGCCGGCATGCGGCTTCCCCCCAGCAGAAATCCTGCCCCGATGACCGCCGCCGAGAAGAAAAACGCCGCCCGGTACCCTCCGGCTGCGATCGCTCCTCCCAGTCCCGGCCCGGCGGCCATCCCGAGATACAGGGAAGACGTGTACCAGCCGTACGCTCTTCCGAGGAACGGGGGCGGGGATACGTCGCCGACGTACGACATCATGGACGGGGAGAAGCAGGCCAGCCCCACCCCGGAAAACAGGTAGACCGCGCCGACCTGGAGCGGCGTCCGGACGAAGAGAAGGGAAAGCGAAGTGAGCCCGGAGATCGCCACGCCGGTAAGGATGAGGCGCCTGCGGCCCAGCCGGTCGGATACCAGGCCCAGCGGCAGCGAAAGGATTGCGGCTGCGGCCATGAAGACGGCATTGATCATTCCGACCTGAACGGTGGTCGCCCCGAGGTCGCTGGCAAACAGGGGGACGAGGGGCAGCCGCATGTAGGCGCCCAGATACACGACGAAAGAAACGGCGCAGGCGACGAGGACGGGGGCAGGGGCTGCGAATCCGTGCAATGGAATAACCGCTCTTCCTCTTCCCGAAGGCGCTTCGTCCGGGGCGCAACCCTCGTCCTGCGGGATCTCTGGCGTATTCTACCCCGGTCCGGCGGCTGATGGAACAACCGGACCCCCGGGTGTAGAATGGGAAAGCATGCAACCCCGAGAGAATACGCGGTACTGCCGCAGGCGGTTGATCGCCGCGATCGGGCGGCGCTACATCCCGGGATCCGGCCGGCGCTGATGGACCTGTGGCTCGTGCGACACGGGGAGGCGATGTCCGCGCGGGAGAACCCCGCTCGTCCTCTCACCCCGGAAGGTGTGCGGTCCGTCTCTGCGATCGCCGAAACGCTCGCGGGGAAGATGGGGGCCCTCGACCTCGTGGCGGCGAGCGGGAAAAGGCGTGCCCTCGAGACCGCGGCGATCCTGGCGAAGGCGGCGGGATATCCGGTCGATCGGATAGCGGAAACAGCCGTCCTGTCCCCGAACGCCACCCCCGAGATGTTCCTCGCGTTTCTCAAGGAGAGCGAAGAGGCGCAGCGCCTCCTGTGCGTGGGGCACCTTCCCTCGATCGCCTCGATCGCCGCCTATATTCTCTCTCCCGATGATCCCGTGCAGCTTGCCTTCGACCCGGGAAGCGTCTGCCGGATCCGGGTCGGTGCCTTTCGGCGCGGGGGAGGAGAGCTTCTCCTTTTTTTCAACGGGCACGGATGAGAACGGATGAGATAGGGAGGAAAACATGCCGTATGTGAACGTCAGAATCACGCGGGAAGGGGCTTCCGCGGAGCAGAAGGCGGAGGTGATCCGTCGCATGACGCAGGTGCTTGTCGATGTCCTCGATAAAAACCCGGAAACCACCGTGGTGGTCATCGATGAGGTCGAGACCGACAATTGGGGCATCGGCGGGATTACGGTAACCAAGCGGCGTCAGAGGAAAGCATAGGTCAGGATTCTACTGGGGACATTTCCCGTATTTCCTGTTCTATTCTGTTGACAAGGGGATTATATTGCTGGGAGTATATAGTTCATTCCCGCATTCGGAGGTGTTTTTATGGACAAAAGAATATTAGTAGAGTTGACTACCGAAATAGTTTCTGCTCACGCTTCGGTTAATGAAATGGGTAGAGAGGAACTTCTGGATGAAATTCAGGAGGTGTTCCAGAAGTTGAATGCGCTGGTCGGAGTCGAGGGCGAGGCAGCAGCGGGTGTTGTGGGGGAAGTAAAGCCTGCTATACCGCTGAATGCGGCTTTTGGAGCCGAGCAGGTCTTTTGTATGGAATGCGGGAAAGGATTTACCACGCTGAAAAAGCACATTGCGGTGAGTCATAACCTGAGCCCCAAGGATTACCGAAAGAAATTCAATATCCCCGCAAAGACCCCTCTCGTGGCCAGGAACTACTCCGAGGCGAAGAAGAAGATCGCCCTGAAGCTGGGGCTTGCCGAGAAGCTCGCCGCCGGGCGGAAGAAACGGGGGAAGTAGTAGACGAATCACAAGCAAGACAGGGTCGAAAGACACCGGCAAGACGTTTCGGGCTATTCAGGGAGATACCTGCAATAGCCCGTTTTTTTCCGGAATGAGAGGGCGGGAGTTGGATTACTACGCGCAAGGAAGCCTGGTGGCCGCGGTGGTGGCTCTTGCCATCGCGGGATACCTGCGGGTGTGGGCGAAAGACGATGCGGAGGCGCGGGCCTTCGCGAGCCTGTCGTTCCTGATCTTCCTGTGGTGCTTCCCCGAGTACCTCTGGAAAACGATCAATTCGGCGTTCTGGCAGCGGGTCGCACTGGCTGCGGTCATGTTCATTCCCCCCTTCGTGTTGCGGTACAGCGGTGCGGCGGTGCGGACCCGTCCGAGGTGGCACGGGACCGCGTTTGTGGCCGGGCTCTGGATCAGCGCGGCCTTCCTGGTCACGATCGTGATCGATCGTCTGTTCTTCTCCCCCTGGTGGAACGTCGCGGCGCTTCTGTACGTCTACCCGTATCTTGGTCTTTCCCTCTACATCGTCGTCCGCTACGGGTTCCGGGCGAACCCGTCCTCCATCGAGCGGAAGAAGTTTCAGTTCCTCCTCTTCGGGGGAGGGATCGCAAGCCTTGTCGCGCCGCTCAACTTTCTTCCGGGGACGGGCGTCTCCTTCCCTCCCCTGGCTTCGTTCGCGATCCTTCTCTTTTTCTACTTCATGGCGACGGGGATCCTCCACCTTCACTTCTTCGAGTTCCCGGACATCGTGGGGAGGGCGATCATTCTGGTCATCCAGGTGTTCGCCTTCGCCGTTGTGTTCGGAGGCCTGGAGGTCATGTCCGGGCGAAAATTCTGGTTTCCCCTGGCGGGGACGTTTCTCATTTCGTTTTTCCTGCTTACGTTCTATCCCGTGATGATGCGCAAGCTCGGGGGAATATCGTCCGACCTGCTCGTACGGGAGTCGCGGACCATCCAGTCCGGGCTGGGGGAACGTGCGAAGAGGATCCCCGAATCCACGTCGCTCGCCGATATCGCACAGGTCGTGGAGGACGCGCTCGGACGGATTCCGTTCGTCGCCCGCGCGTCCCTCTGGATACATCCGGAGGGCGGGACCGACGCGGGAGTCGGTTCGCTCCCGGTACGGCCCGACGAATATCTGCGTGCGCTTGCCCGGTTCTCCGCCCGGTTCCCCATGCTCCGGTTCCTCGAGCACGGGGGCTCGCGGGCGGCGGATGTCGCCATCTGGGACGACTCCTGGGACGCCTCCTTTCCCATCTTTCTCCGGGGGAAGATGGTGGGCGTGGCGATGTTCCTGTGGAAGGAAAAGACGCCGTCTTTCAGGGAACAGGAGCTGTTGATCCCGTTCCTCGAGGGGATCGGGCTGGCGGTGGAGAACATCCGCCAGAAACAGAGAATCCAGAAGAGAGAGCACTTTGCTACTGTCGGCGAGCTCGCGGCCGGGCTGGCCCATGAAGTGCGCACGCCGGCCGGGGTGATCAAGGGGGCGGCCCAGTTCCTGTCCCGCGAGGCATCCGACCGGGACCGGGAATTTCTCGACATCATCGTCGAGGAGGCGGACCGCCTGAACGGCGTGGTAACCGAGTTTCTGGAGTACGCCAGGCCCGGAAACCGGGCACCGAAGAAGATCAATCTGCAAGATCCCGTGGAACGGGCGGTGGCGCGCCTCGCCAGGGAAAGGGTGAACGGTATGAACGGAATCCGTTCCCACGTTCATGTCGGCAGGCCGGCCCCCACGGTCATCGCGGATCCGTCCGAGATCGAACGGGTGGTCTTCAATCTGCTGACGAATGCGGTCGAGGCGATGCCCGGCGGCGGGGACCTCACCGTTCGGATTTCCTCTTCCGGGGGGGAGAGCCGGATCCTCGTCGAGGATACCGGGACGGGAATCGGGGAAGCGGAAAGGAAGCATCTCTTCCGCCCCTTCTTCACCACGAGGGAGCGAGGAGTGGGGATGGGGCTGGCGATCTGCCGGCGAATCGTGGAGGAAAACGGGGGATCCATCGCGGTCGAGAGCAATCCCGGGAAGGGGAGTCGCTTCACAGTGAAGCTGCCGGAGGGATGATCGGGTGAAGGTGACGATTCTCGTTGCGGAGGACGATCGGAACCTGCGGCGCGTGCTGCGGGCGATACTGGTCCGTGAGGGGTACGACGTGGCCGAGGCCTCCAACGGGGAGGCGGCCGCCGCCTGGCTCGCCGTGCACCGGGCCGATGCCCTCGTCACGGACATCCGCATGCCGAAAATGGACGGGCTTGCCCTGCTCCGCCACGTGCGCGAGCGGCGCCCCGACCTCCCGGTCATCCTCATAACGGCGTACGGGACGATCGGAGACGCGGTGGAGGCGATCCGTTCCGGGGCCTTTGACTACATCTCGAAACCGTTCGACGAGGCCGAACTCCTGCGCGTCGTGGGGAACGCCGTTCGAACCTCGGCCGCTACCGCGAAAGAAGGGGGGAGCGAAGAGTCGGGAGGGTGGTTCGGCATGGTGGGCCGTTCCCCGGCCTGGAAGGAGATCCGCAAAGTGGTCGAGAAAGCGGCCGCCTCCCCGCTCCCGGTGATGATCACGGGGGAGACGGGGACGGGGAAGGAGCTGGTGGCGCTAGCGATCCACCGGATCAGCGGCCGCGCGGACGGACCGTTCATCAAGATCAACGGCGCCGCCATCCCGCCTGCCCTTTGGGAAGCGGAAGTCTTCGGTTACGAGAAGGGAGCGTTCACCGGAGCGGTTACCACGAAGCCGGGACGTTTCGAGTTGGCCGACGGGGGGACCTTCTTCCTTGACGAGATCGGGGATGTTCCCCTTTCCATGCAGGCGAAACTCCTCCGGGTCCTGCAGGACCGGGCATTCGAGCGCGTCGGAGGGGTGAAGACGCTTACCTCGGACGTCCGCTTGATCTGCGCGTCGAACCGGGACCTGAGAAAGGAAACCGAGCAAAGAAGGTTCCGGGAGGATCTTTTTTACCGGATCAACGGCATCCCCGTCCACCTTCCCTCCCTGCGGGCCCGTCGGGAGGACATCCTTCCGCTGGCGGAATATTTTCTCGACCGCGCCTGCGCGGAGATGGGGGTCCCGGAGAGAAAACTGTCGCCGGAGACGGTGGAGATACTGGAGCGGTATTCATGGCCGGGTAACATCCGGGAACTGGAGAACGCCGTGGGGAGAGCCGTGGCGCTTTCGGAAGGCGAGGAGATCACCCCGCCGGACCTCTGCATCGCGCTGGCGGACTCGGAAGGGGAGGAGGCGACGCCGGAGGAGGTGCGGTTCCATGAGTCGGTCCGGGATCACAAGCGGGCGATCATCCTTCGGGCGATACGAAAGTCCGGAGGAAGCAAGACGAAGGCGGCGGAGATGCTCGGCCTGCAGCCGACCTACCTTTCGCGGCTGATCCGAATCCTCAAGATCGAGTCCTGATCGACACGCTTCGCGGCGCCCAGGGTCCCGTGGTCGCCGGTGGAATCGCACAAGGGGGCGCGTGCAGCGATCGTTCGCTGGTATCGCTCCGCAGCCTCGTAGGGGGGATCCGTTCGTGGCTCGCCGTGCGGTGAACCTGCACCGCTTAAGCTTGACCTCGCTCAGCCCCCCTCCTGCGGCCTGCTGCGCCAGCAACGGGGGAGCACACCGGAGGATCCGGCCTACCGGGCGAGGTCCGTCTCCTCGCCTCCGGTGAGAGAGGCAAGCTCCATCGGGGTGGTCTCGAACATGTTGTTCGTCTCTCCCGCGGACGGGTAGATCGTTCCGAAGCGATTGAGGGAGATGTCGAGATAGACGGGAATCCCCTCGGGCAGCGCAAGCGGGGAAACGGCGCCGACCTTGAACCCCGTGTACCTCGCCACGTCCTCCGGGCCGGCAAGCCGGACCTTTCGTCCTCCGCGCAGCGTCTTCACCTTTTTCAGATCCACCCGCAGGTCCCCGGATATCACCACGGCCACCGGGGAATGGTCCACCAGGAGAAGGATCGTCTTCGCGATCTGCCCGACCTCCACGCCGAGCGTCCTGGCCGCCAGTTCCGAGTTGTGCGTCGAATCCTCGAAGGAGTGGATCTCCTTTTCGATCCCGGCGCCTTCGAGGAAGGCCCGCACATCTCTTTCCCCGCGCTCGTGCATCTTTTCCCTCCCCCGACCGGATCTTTCGGTCGCTGCCATTATAGCGGATCCTTGCGCCCCCGCCTTCCGGGAAGAGGAATTTCCCCCCGAAGTGGAAACCCGGCAGGCGTTGCGGGTACAATTGAGGATACCGGACAGACAGACAAGCCAGAGAATAGGACGGGGATGGGGATGTACGAAGTAGGCCAGTCGGCGGATATGACCAAGGTCATCACCGAGGAGGATATCCTCCGGTTCGCGGAGATCACCGGAGACAGGAACCCCGTCCACCTCTCGGAGGAGTTCGCGTCGCAGACCCGGTTCGGGGAACGGATCGCCCACGGGATCCTGACCGCGGGGCTCATTTCCGCGGTGATCGGGACGAAGCTGCCGGGACCCGGGTGCCTGTACGTATCCCAGACGCTCGCCTTCCTGGCCCCCGTAAAGATCGGGGACGAGATCACGGCCCGGGCGGAGGTCGTCGAGGTGACCTCCGGGAAGCGGCTGAAACTCAGGACACTGTGTATAAACCAGCGCGAGGAAGTTGTGCTGGAAGGCGAGGCGATCGTCGTTCCCCCGAGACCGGTTCGGGGAAGACAGGCAAAATCTTGACCCGAAGGAAACCGACCTCGCCCATTCCCGGTTTTCCCCGAACTTCCCGAAGAAAGGAGAAAATGGTTCCCCTGCGTGGCGCCCCGAAGAGTTCTCTTTTCTCCTATCCGTTTCTCCGCGGGAAGATACAATGAGAAATCGGTTTTTTCGGATCGTCGAGACGGGCTGAGGACGGGAAGGAAGACGGGAGATCGGTCCAGCGAGATAAATCTCCAAGGGAAGGACCATCGCAATGGCGTCACGATCGAGGAAAGAGGACATCCTTGCGCTCCCGGAAGCGTACAGGGTTTTCCATGAACGCATCTCCCCCCCCATCCCCTCGGCACGAATTTTCTGCGACCCGTTCCGGACGCTCGCCTTCGGCACGGACGCCAGCTTCTACCGCCTCGTCCCGAAAATCGTCGTCAAGGTGAACACCCGGGATGAGGTTGCACATCTCCTGCGGACAGCGGACCCCTTGCACATTCCCGTCACGTTCCGTGCCGCCGGCACGAGCCTGTCCGGCCAGGCCGTGACGGATTCCGTTCTGGTGGTGCTGGCCGGTGGATGGCGGAACTGCACCATCCATGAAAACGGGGGGAAAATCTCGTTGGAACCGGGGATCATCGGGGCCGAGGCCAATGCCCGCCTCGCTCCCTACCGGCGGAAAATCGGTCCGGACCCCGCGTCGATCAATCATTGCATGATCGGAGGGATCGCCGCCAACAACGCGAGCGGCATGTGCTGCGGGACGGCGCAGAACAGCTACCGGACAGTCGAGAGCATGAAGATCATTTTCCACGAGGGGACCGTGCTGGACACCGCCGCCCCGGACTCCCGCCGCTCCTTCCTGGTGTCCCACGCGGAGATGATCCGGGCGATCGAGGAAATCCGGGACGAGATCTCCGGGGACAGCGCTCTAACGCAGCGG
Organism: Candidatus Deferrimicrobiaceae bacterium; assembly: GCA_049688015.1. Lineage (GTDB taxonomy): Bacteria > Desulfobacterota > Deferrimicrobia > Deferrimicrobiales > Deferrimicrobiaceae > CSP1-8. The sequence goes on from JBAVJZ010000003.1 coordinate 12,459, forward strand.
ATCCGGGACAAGTTCCGCATCAAGAACACCACGGGATACAGCATCAACGCCTTCGTGGATTTCTCCGACCCCATCGACATCCTTCTCCACCTGATGGTTGGGTCCGAAGGAACCCTGGGGTTCATCGCGGAAGTCACGTACCGGACCGTCGAAGAGCACGCGCACAATGCCTCGGCCCTGATCCTGTTCCCGGACATCGGGAACGCGTGCCGGGCGACGATCAAGCTCAAGGCCGGTCCGGTGTCCGCTGTCGAGCTGATGGACCGCGCCTCCCTGCGGTCCGTCGAGGACCAGGAAGGGATGCCGCCCTATCTGAAAACTCTCGGGGACTCCGCGACGGGGCTGCTCGTGGAGACCCGGGCCGGCGACGCGGATTCCCTCGCGCGGCAGGTGGAGGAGGTCCTTGGGCTCCTTTCCGGTATCCCGACCATCTTTCCTGCCGCCTTCACGGACCAGAAGGCGGAGTGCGAGAAGCTCTGGAACGTCCGGAAAGGGCTTTTTCCCGCCGTCGGGGCGGCGCGGCAGATCGGAACCACGGTGGTCATCGAAGACGTGGTGTTCCCCATCGAGACGCTCGCGGATGCGACCCTGGAGCTCGAGGGTCTGTTGAAGAAGCACGGATACGAAGAGGGGATCATTTTCGGCCACGCCCTGGAGGGAAACCTCCATTTCGTCTTCACCCAGGATTTCAGCGACCCCGGGGAGGTGGCGCGCTACCAGCGATTTATGGAAGACGTGTGCGACATGGTGGTCAAGAAGTATGACGGTTCGCTCAAGGGAGAACACGGCACGGGACGGAACATGGCCCCCTTCGTGGAGATGGAGTGGGGGGAAAAGGCATATGCGCTGATGAAGCGGATCAAGCAAGTATTCGATCCGGAAGGCCTGCTCAACCCCGGCGTGATCATCAACGACAATCCCCAGGTATACCTGGAAGACTTGAAGCCCCTGCCGGAAGCGCACGAGATCATCGACAAATGCACCGAGTGCGGGTTCTGCGAGATCGTGTGCCCCTCCAGGGACCTCACGACGACGCCGCGTCAGCGTATCGTCATCCGGCGGGAGATCTCCCGGTTGCAGGCCGTCGGAGGCGACGGGCGGTCCCTTGCCCGGTTCGAGGCGGATTACCGCTACCTGGGCGAGCAGACGTGTGCGACGGACGGATTGTGCGCCACGACCTGCCCCGTGTCGATCAACACGGGGGAACACACGAAGGAGCTTCGGTCCCTGCAACGGGGCCGCTTCGGCCGGTCCGCGGCCCGGTGGACCGCTGGCCACTACGCAACGGTTACCGCCGGAGTACGGTGGGGTCTTGTTGCGTTGGGAGCGGCACGGACGATGATCGGGGACCGTGCCATGGGCTCCCTTGCGCGAGGGGCAAGGGCCCTGTCGGGCGACCGGCTTCCTCTTTGGAATTCCTGCATGCCGAACGCGGCCCCGGCACGAACGTTCCGGAACGCCTCCAACGGGTCCGCCCGCAAGGTGGTCTATTTCCCCAGCTGCATCGTGCGGGCCATGGGGCCTTCCCCGGAGGACCCGGACCAGCGCGCCCTCTTCGAGGTGATCCGCTCATTGCTCGAGAAGGGTGGGTTCGAGATCCTGTACCCTCCGGACATGGCCCGCCTGTGCTGCGGCATGCCGTTCGGGAGCAAGGGGTTTTTCGAGGAGGCCGAGCGGAAGCGCAGGGAGCTCGAATCGGCCCTCCTGGCATGCAGCCGGGACGGAGAATACCCGGTGCTCTTTGACACGAGTCCGTGCCTCTACACGGTGAAGCAGAACGCCGACCCGCGCCTGCGGATCTACGAGCCGGTGGAGTTCATCCATTCGTTCCTCCTGGACGCCCTGGAGTTCACGAAAATTCCGGAGACGATCGCCGTGCACGTAACGTGCAGCTCGATCAAGTTGGATCTCCGGGAGAAGTTCCTCGCGGTGGCGGGCGCATGCGCGGAAACGGTAGTGGTCCCTGATCGGGCGGGGTGCTGCGGGGTTGCCGGCGACCGACTCTTTTTCTACCCGGAACTCAACGAATCGGCGCTTTCGGGGCTCCGTGACGGCTTGCCTGCCGGATGCCGCTCCGGGTATTCGAACAGCCGCACCTGCGAGATCGGGCTCTCCCTCCGAAGCGGGTTGTCGTACCAGTCCATCGCTTACCTGGTCGACCGGTGCGCGGCGAAGAAGGCATAGGCGTCCGGAGAGACCGATATGCGAGTCCAACTGTTCGGAACCTGTCTCGTGGATTCCTTCTTCCCGGAGGTGGGGGAAGCTACGCTCAAGCTTTTTCGGAGGTTCGGCGTTACCGCCGTTTTCCCCAAGAGCCAGACCTGCTGCGGCCAGCCGGCGTTCAACGCGGGGTACGCAGACGATGCCCGGGAAGCCGCCAGGCATTTCCTGTCGGTCTTTGACGGCGACGATCCGATCGTCACACCGTCGGGTTCCTGCGCTGCCATGGTCAAGCACCGCTACCCGGACCTGTTCCGTACCGATCCGGTCCTGCATTCGAGGGCCGAACGTACGGCGGGACGGATCTACGAGCTGAGCCAGTTCCTCGTTCGCGTTCTCCGTGCGCAGGATGCCGGACTGACCGGCAAGGGGACCGTTACCTACCATTCCTCCTGCCATCTGGCACGGGACCTCGGTGTGTGTGAGGAGCCGTTGCTCCTGTTGCAGTCGATGCAAGGGGTTCGGTTCGTCCCGATGCCCGATGCCACCCGGTGCTGCGGGTTCGGTGGGACGTTCATGGCGAAGCTTCCCGAGATCTCGTGCGCCCTGGCGGAGGAGAAAGCGGATTCCATCCTGGCGACGGGGGCGGACACGGTGACCGGCTGCGACGCCGGGTGTCTGATGAACATAGGGGACGCGATGAAGAAGCGGGCGAACCCCGTGCAGGTAAGACACATCGCGCAGGTTCTCTCGGAGGGGTTATGAGCGACGTCCAGACGAGCCTCTCCTTTCGCGCGAACGCAACGAGAGCCCTCGGGGACGCTTCCCTGCGTTCCGCGATGCGGCAGGCCGCCGACACCTTCGGCACCAAGCGGGCCGACGCCTTCGCGTCCGTCGCCGACCTGGAGGCGCTTCGCGACAAGGCCTCCGCGCTGCGACTGGAAGTTCTCGAACACCTGCACGAGTATGTCGAAACGTTCATTTCCAATGCCACAAGGGCCGGCGCGACGGTGCATAGGGCACAGGATGCTTCCTCCGCCCGGGAGATCATCACGAAGATCCTTTCCGGCCGCGGCGCAAACACCGTGGTCAAGAGCAAGTCGATGGTCTCCGAGGAGATTCACTTAAACGCCCACCTGGAACAGGCGGGGATGGAGGTGCTGGAGACGGATCTGGGGGAATACATCATCCAGCTCGTGGGGGAGACCCCCTCCCACATCATCGTCCCGGCGATCCACAAGAACCGCCGGCAGGTGGGAACTCTCTTCGCGGAGAAACTGGGAGTCGCCTATACCGAAGACCCGCAGGTGTTGACGAAGATCGCCCGGCGGGCCATCCGGGAGAAGTTTTTGAGCGCGGATGCGGGCCTTTCGGGGGCCAACTTCGCCGCCGCGGCGTCGGGGAGCCTCGTCCTGTTCACCAACGAGGGAAACGGCCGGATGGTGACGACGGTCCCGCCGTTGCACATCGCGATCCTGTCTTTGGAGAAGATGATTCCTTCCCTTGCCGACCTGCCGACGTTCATCCGCCTGCTCCCGCGATCGGCGACGGGGCAGTCGATCACCAGTTACGTCTCGGTGATCACCGGGACGAGGAAGCCCGGGGAGGCGACGGGGGCGAAGGAGCTCCACATCGTCCTTTTGGACAACGGGCGGTCGGAGATCCTCTCCGGGGAATGCCGGGAGATCCTCAAGTGCATCCGTTGCGGCGCCTGCATGAACGTCTGCCCCGTCTACCGGACGGTGGGGGGGCACTCGTACGGATGGACGTACCCGGGGCCCATGGGGATCGTCCTCACGACGCTTTTGACCGGGATGGCGAAGTCGCACCCCCTTGTGGACGCCTCCACGCTTTGCGGGGCGTGCGTCGAGGTGTGCCCCGTCCGGATTCCCCTGGTGGACCTCTTCCTCAGGTTGCGGGAGCGCAGGGTGCGGGAAGGATTCTCGAAGCCGGTGGAGAAACGGGGCATGCGCCTGTTCGGGAAGGCGGCGGCCTCCCCGTCGCTGTTCTTTGCAGGGCAGTTCCTGTCGCGCACCTTCTGGCCGTTGGTTCGGGCATTCGGCGGCAAGGACGTCGCGGGACGCCTTCCCCGCCCCGCGAACGTTCCGTTCCGCAAGAGGATGCCATGACCTCGCCCGACCTGGTCCACCGGTTCCTTGCCAACGCAGGGAATGCCGCCGCGGGAACGCATGCCGTTTCCGACGCCCCGGGCCTGCGCCGTGTCCTGTCTGAGATCGTGCCCGGTACCGTTCCGGCCTTCTGTCCGGGGTTGACGGATAAGGAAAAGGAGGCGGCGCCGTCCCTGGCGTGTCGCGCGGTGGATTATGCGGGGGCAAAGGCGACCGTGGAAGAGGTGTACGGGGCCATCGCCGAGACGGGAAGCCTGGTCTGTGTAAGCTCCGGCGGGAGGGCGGTCCAGGCGGGCCTGCTCCCCGCCCACCACGTGGCGATCGTTGCCCGCGAAAGGATTTTCGCCACGCTGGACGATTGCTTCGCCTCTTTCGCGGAAGGACCGCCGACGAACATTACCCTGGTCACGGGACCCAGCCGGACGGCGGACATCGAGCTGACGCTTGCGATCGGGGTCCACGGCCCGGAAAAACTCGACATTATCGTATTCTCAGGCGAGCCCCGTCCCGATGCCTGATGACAAAGCATGTCCCGAACGATCTCCCTGAAAAGAGGGCAAGATCCTTGGAAACCAAAAGGGTCGATTTTTTCCGCCCATGGAATTGTCCGCGCCGAACAATGATACACTATCCTGCATACGGAACACGCAATGCGGGAAGAACTTAGCCATGGCGGGAGCCGTTTCCCGTAGGCCCCGGCCGAGGAGGTCCCTATGAAAGAAGTGACATTCATCCGCCCAAATCTCGCCCAGAAATTCACGGAAGACATCCTCACATCCGATACGTTGAGCCGGTTTGCCGAGCTCGTCCGCACGAAGGTCGCAGACGGCCGGACCCTGGAAGAGGTCCGCCGGGACCGCGTGGAGGCCCGCCCGGCGAAGCAGGCCCGGCTGGATGCCGGCGAACTGCTCGACTTCCTTCCGGAGAACGAGGTGATCACCTTCCTCGACGGGACCACGATGACGGTCAAGGAGATCCGCGAGGCCGACTGGAAAGTCGACGGGCAGCCGCCGCAGTTCGACGGGCGGCGCGTCCAGCTCACCGGCCCGTGCTCGGTACCTGCCATGGCGATCGGCGCCATGAACACGGGGCAGCAGTGGATGGCGGACAGCGAGGACGCCGCCGCGCAGTCCACCGACAGCCCGCTGCGGACACAACGCTCCCTCAAGCTTCTCTGCACCTGGACGCCCGAGGGCAAGCGCGCACTCGATGGGGCAGGCGGCAAGAGCCTGAAGCCCGAAAATGAGGTGGCGATCATGATCTACCGGCCCCGGGGCCTGCACCTCGACGACCGGCACCTCCTGGTGGACGGCCAAGCCGTTTCCGGGGGCTTCGCGGACGCCTGGTTGTTCCTCCGGCATAACGCGAAGGCGCTTCTGGACCGCGACCTGCCGGTCGCCTTTTATCTTCCGAAGCTGGAGTGCGTGGAGGATGCCGACCTCTGGCACACCTTCCTGTACGAAGCGGAGAAGGCGCTGGATCTTGCACCGGGAACGGTTAAGATCTACCTCCTTGTGGAAATTATCAACGCCACGTATCAGGTCGAAGAGATGATGTACGCCTTCACCCGGCCGATACATGACGGCGGGAAGGCCGTACCCGCCTCCCGTTTCGTCGGGCCGAATGTCGGCCGCTGGGATTACATGGCAAGCATGTACCGGGCGACTCGGGCCGACCTCGCGGGCATACCGCCCGACACGAACCTCGTGACGATGGACGGGGCCAGGTTCCTCGCGGTGTACGAACAGTACGTCTCGGACATGGCGCGAAGGCGCGGCGCCGTCCCTTGGGGCGGCATGTCGGCCAACATATTGCTCCGGGCCACCCTGCGCCCGGGGGACTTCGAAAAAATTGCCGGCAAGGAGGGTGCGCCGGCCCTGCTCAGCGCCCTTCAGGCCGCGGGTTATGCAGATCCCAAGGGGAACCTGACCGGGAAGTTCCAGGCGGGTGCGGACGCCCTGCCCGGCCTGCCGGCGACTTACGAGCCGCATCGCCAGCAGATCATCGGGATCCTGGAGGCATTCGTAGCGCGGGCCTACAACAACAAGGTCGCCCTCGAGAAGGCGAGCGACGACAAAACCCGGGAATCGGGGCTGCGGCTGGCGAAAGACGGTGGGCGCCGTTGCTACTATGGGGCATGGGTGGCGACGCCGGACATGGTCGCCGTCATCCAGCCGATCTTTGAGAAGGCCGCCAAGGAGGGCCTCCTGGCCGCGCTGGACACCGCTCCGACGCGGACCGACTGGTACAGCAAGGAGCTTGCGGCAGGGCTCCGGGCGTTCCCGAAAGGGTTGGTGACCGAGGACGGCATCCGGGAGGACATCACGATCACGCTCCAGTACATGGCCTCCTACCTCCAGGGAAGTGCCGCGGCGGCCGTGACGAGTCCACAGCTCAAGCTGCAGCTGATGGAGGATCTGGCCACGGCGGAGATCCGCCGGGCCGCCCTGTGGAAGCGTTTGCACGCCGGGGCCGTCCTCCAGGGAGAGGGACCGTTGGCCGGAAAGAAACTGACCGAGGAGGTGTTCCTGCACCTCCTGGACGACGAGGCAGGGAAGATCAAAAGCAAGTCGGCCGGTACGGCCAGGGAGATCTTGCGGTGGACAACTACTGCCAAGAAGCTCATCCCCTGGATCTCCGATCCCTTGAACGTCGTGCTGGATGAAGAAAGTCCGGAGGTGATTACCACCGCCCTCAAGGCGTACTTCGACACGTACGTCACGACCGGAAAGCGGCTTACCAGGGTGGCGGGGGCGGAAAGCCGGTAGGTCCCTCCCAACCCGACGGGTCCGTTGGACAGGTATCGGGGGAGGATCGCGGGCGAACGGGGAGCAGGGGGGTGAACTGCTTCCGGTGATGTGCCGCGCTTCTATCGAACGATGACGATTCCCGCGAGAACCCCGCACGGTATGTCATCGGGTTTGGCATCGCTGCCGATGGGATAGATGTTCCACCCGGCCGAGACGACCATCCGGTAGACGTCTATCCCCACAGCTTCCATCGATGGCCGGGAGCGGAGGGAAAACCGGCACTTCGTCCCCTTCAGGACCGCGCAGTCTTCCTGCAACCCGCAGAAGGTGTGCCGGCAGGAGCCTGCGCCGAATCCGAACGCCAGATAGTGCCCGTCGTAGAAAGCTGCCGATTCGATCCCGTTCACGATCTTGTAGACGTCCTGATACGCGGCGACCCTCTCCTTGATCGTGGCCTTGTCCCGGACGACGACGGTGGAAGGAATCTCCTGGACAAAGAAAACGGCCCACCGGTACTTCTCGAGCAGGGCTCTCAGTTCCGCGGGTTTCATCGTATGGGGTGGGCAGTTCGCACCGACTCCGTACCCGAAACAGATCGGGATCTGGCACTTCATCGTCACCCGATCGTCCACGGGGATATCGGCGGTTCGGACGATCTTGGCCCGGGTCGCCCCCATTTCGATCGCCTTTTCCTGGTATCGTTGCAGATCGACCGCCAGGCGTTCTTCCTCCACATCGAGATCGATCTTTTTCAGCTTCTGTTCCATGTCCACCTCCGCGTTGTCCTGCCGGAATCTTGATACGCACCCGGAACGTATCTCTTGGAATGATACAGGGATATCGCGGTACCCGAAAAGGGATTTCCTGTTTCCCCCGGGCGGGAGGTTTCTTGCGCGTCAAGCCGTTGGCTGGCGAACGGATCGGCCGCCTTGCACCCATTTCGCGGAACCGCGCTATGCATAATGACCCGGATGGGATTATCCCCGCCCGACAAAGGGCATCTTGGTGGCCATGACGGTCAGGAATTGCACGTTCGCATCCAGAGGGAGGCTGGCCATGTACACCACAGCTTCCGCCACGTGCTCGACCTTCATGGTCGGCTCCACGGAGATTGTCCCGTCGGCTTGCGGCACGCCGTCTTTCATTCGTTTCGTCAAGTCGGTTTCCGCGTTGCCGATGTCGATCTGGCCACAGGCGATATCGTACTTGCGACCATCGAGCGAGGTCGATTTCGTGAGGCCGGTTATGGCGTGCTTGGTAGCCGTATAGGGGGCGGAGTTCGGCCGGGGAGCGTGGGCCGAGATGGAACCGTTGTTGATGATCCTGCCGCCCCTGGGCTTCTGGCTCTTCATGATCCGGAACGCTTCCTGCGTGCACAAAAATACGCCGGTGAGATTGGTATCCACCACGGCTTTCCACTGATCGTGCGACAGATCTTCCAGGAGGATCGGCGGCGCGCCCGTCCCCGCATTGTTGAACAGCAGGTCGAGCCGGCCGAATGTCTCCGTGGTTTTGGCGAACAGGGCCCGAACGGAGGCGGGATCCGTCACATCGGTGGGAACGGCCAGCGCGCGTGCGCCGGCCTGTCCCGCCCGGTCGATCGTTGCGTGCAATTGCTCCTCCCGCCGCCCGGCCAGGGCAACGGCGTATCCCGCTTCCAGGAGAGCCAGTGCAGTCTGCCTCCCGATCCCCGTTCCGGCGCCGGTGACAATTGCCACCTTTCCCATGTTGTTCACGAGGCAACTCCTTTTTTTAGGACAGTATAGTGCCATTCCGGGCGGATTTCCCTGTTTTCCGAAGATGGCCGGGATGTCCCGAAAGCCCTTTTATTCTTCATGGTTCGCCGAACCGAACCACCCGTGGGCGGCATCGGATAATGGCGGGTTCCTGATCCATGCGGATTAGGCCGAGTGGGTTCCCTGCCCCCGGCATCCGGACCCGGTTCGCAGGAGGAAGCCATGAAGGATGTAACGAACCGAAGACAGGAACAAATCCTGACCCTGCAAAAGTCGTGGAAGGAAGATCCGCGATGGAAAGACATCAAGCGACCCTACAAGGCCGAAGAGGTCGTCGGGCTTCGCGGCTCTCTCCGGGTCCACCACACGTTTGCCGAAATGGGTGCCAGCCGCTTTTGGGATCTCCTGCATTCCGAGCCGTTCGTTCGCGCCCTCGGCGCCCTGACGGGCAACCAGGCGGTCCAACAGGTACACGCCGGTCTCAAGGCGATCTACGTGAGCGGGTGGCAGGTGGCGGGCGACGCAAACTCCGCGGGCCACATGTACCCGGACCAGAGTCTCTATCCCGTGGACAGCGTCCCCAAAGTGATCGCCCGAATCAACAACGCCCTGACCCGCGCGGATCAGATCCAGCACATGAACGGTGGCGATGAAACCTACTGGTTCGCGCCGATCGTCGCCGATGCGGAAGCAGGCTTCGGCGGTCCGTTGAACACGTACGAGCTCATCAAGGCGATGATCGAGGCAGGGGCCGCCGCCATCCATCTCGAGGACCAGCTCTCTTCGTTGAAGAAATGCGGGCACATGGGCGGAAAGGTTCTCGTGCCCTACGGTGTCTTCATCGAAAAACTCGTGTCGGCAAGGCTTGCCGCCGACGTGCTCGATGTGCCGACGATGATCATCGCGCGGACCGACGCCAAGGATGCCCAGCTGATCCGCAGCGACTACGAAGATATCGACAAGCCGTATCTAACGGGCGAGAGGACGGCCGAAGGGTATTTCCGCGTGCAGGGAGGGCTCGAGTTCGCCATTTCCCGAGCGTTGGAGTATGCCCCGTACGCGGACATTATCTGGTGCGAGACCTCCACGCCGGACCTGGGGGAAGCAAGGGAGTTTGCCCAGGCGATCCGGGAAAAGCATCCGGGGAAAATGCTCGCGTACAATTGCTCGCCGTCCTTCAACTGGAAGCGAAATCTCGACGACGCCACGATCGCCGATTTTCAGAACAGGCTGGGCGAGATGGGATACAAGTTCCAGTTCGTGACCCTGGCGGGTTTCCACTCGCTGAACGCAAGCATGTTCGATCTCGCGAGAGGCTACAGGGAAGAGGGGATGTCCGCCTATTGCCGGCTCCAGGAACGCGAGTTCGAGCTCGAGAGAGAACGAGGATATGCGGCGATCAAACATCAGAGCTTCGTCGGGGCGGGATATTTCGATGCCCTGCAAATGACGATCTCCGGGGGCCGGGCGTCCACCATCGCGCTCAAGGGTTCCACGGAAGAGGCACAGTTCGGCGGATCTGCGGGAGTTCGAAGCGCCAAACGGTAAGCCGGGTTCGGTCTCCCGAACTCAGTGACAACGAGGGATGACGTAGGGTCCTTCGGGCACTACGGCAACGTCCGGGTCTCCCTGAGCCTTGACGCTGGCCATGACCGCTTCTTCGATCGAAGAGACAGGTTCCACGAACACGTCCTTCAGATCCTCCTTCCCAAGTCCCGTGGTATGGAGCCGGATGGTCCCGACCCGCAAGGCCTTGACCAGCATTTCGGTCTGCCATTCGTCGATGTGCGCCTTGTCGCGCCCTGTAAGGACGGACATGAACCGGTCCGGCCCCACCTCGCACAGCAGGCGTTGGGCCGCGACGAATTCGCTGCTGCCCATCCCTTCCGAGCATTCGCTGGCGATGATGATGGTTCCTCCCGGCTCGAGGATGTCCACAACCCCCACCATGCCCTTTACGGTCTGATAGTACGTCCGGTCCAGTGGATATCCCGCGCTCGTGGTGACGATCGTCTTGAAACGGCGGGGCAGGGCCACTTCCGCATGCTTCCTCATGAATGCCACCGCCTCCCGGTGGCTGGCCTCGATTTCGCCGAAATTGACGAATCCGATGTTTCGATTCTCATCGATGACCACGTTCAAGGCGACGATTCCGCCGATCTTCCTTACGATTTCGATCTGCTCTTCGTGAAGGGGATTGCCCTCGATGATGCAATTGGCGGACCTTTCATGCTCCAGGATATGCGCGGTGTGAAAATTCAGGATGGTGTCCTGGTAGGCCACGCCCGGGGCGACCAGCTTGCGGCCTCCGGAATAGCCGGCCATGAAGTGGGGCTCCACCAGGCCGGTGACGATCTTCAGGTCCGCCTCCACAAACCGCCGGTCGATCAGGATCGGGATGTCCCGGGAGGTTTTCCCAAGATCCACATGGGCTTCCCTGTCCCGGGCGAAGTGGTTCTCGGCGCGAATGGTGCGGAACACTTCGTCGGAGCCGATGATCTCGCGCAGCTCCTCCCCCTCGTTGGGGCGGTGCAGCCCTGTGGCGACCAGGATCAGGATATTCTCTTTGGGAATGCCCGCCGACCTGATCGTCTCGATGAGGGGCGGAAGCAATGTCCCGTTTGGCACGGGCCGCGTGATGTCGCAGATCAAGATGCAGGCGGTTTTCCCGTGCCGCGCCATTTCCCTGAGGGGAGGAGATCCCACCGGCTTTTCCAGGGCCTGCTTCACCGCCTGGACCGGGTTGCGGATAGGGGTCATCGGGTGTTTTCTGACCACCGTGACCCGGATACTCTCCGGCAGACGCAGGGGGATGCTGTTTCGTCCGTACAGGAGGTCGACGTTCATGTTTCTGTGTTCCCCATTCCTTTCAGGATGTTAATCCTCCAATCGGGTCAGCACGCTTCCCAACCGGGAGACGTAGATGTGAGAAAACTCCGAGTCCGGGGTCGCGCCGTGCCAATGCTTCTCTCCCGGAGGAATGAGGATGATATCCCCTTTGGTTACCACCTTCTCTTCCTTCTCTGTGGCCACGATTCCCTCTCCGGAAGTGATGATCAGGATCTGTTCGCTGTCGTGGGCATGGAATTTGTTTCGCACACCCTTCCCGAAGTTTATCACGTTCACGCTGAACTCTTTGCTGTCGGGCACCAGGAGCTGTCTCGTCACATCCGGTCCCGTGAAGATCGGATTGGGAAAATGTTCCCTGTCCACGTTGTTCATGGAGACGATTTTCATCTTTTCCTCCCGTGGTCGGTCATCGTCTATCGGTTCGTCCGCTTCCTCCCGATGCCGGATCACGTATTGCTAAAGTATGGGAGGGCTGTGGTGCACGAAGATCCGCAACGATTCGTGGCCGGTATTCCTGATTCCATGCTCCTCCCCCTTCGGCACGAAGATATAATCGCCGGCCTCGATGGGTTCCCATCTTCCGTTCACATAGGTTTCCCCCTTCCCCGAGACCACGAGAATGGAGTCCACTTGCAGGTCATGGCGATGAATGGGGGGGCCTTCCTTCGGGGCGATATCGATCATGCAGACACTGACGGTGTCCGTATCCTCTCCCGTAATGCAAATGGCCATTTGCACATTGGCTAACCGGGGATGCGGAGCAAATGTCATCTCCTTGTTGCGGAACAACTTGGATTTCATGAGAAATCCCTCCAGAAACTGGCTACATGTTCTTGATTGTATCGAACTCTCCGGTCCAGGCTGCCTCGAGGATGGGCCGCATGTACTCTTCCACGAGATCCGCATTGAGCGGCACCGGCATGTTCCGAAGCTTCATGTCCAGCTGCGGATTCTTGGCGGCGGCAAGGCA
>JBAVJZ010000004.1:0-3999 GCA_049688015.1 Candidatus Deferrimicrobiaceae bacterium
CTTCCTCCTGCTCGTCGGCGCCCGATGCCGGTTCGACCCCCTTGTGAGCACCAAATAAGAAAGCCAGCTTTCGCTGGCGTGGTGGTATTTGGTGCCGGAGGCGGGGGTCGAACCCGCACGACCTTGCGGCCACGGGATTTTGAGTCGGATAAAGAAGGGGCGGAAATCATAGGCAGGAGTTGTAAGTCGTAGGAAACAGTCGGGGGAACCGGATTATCGGTTCCCCCGCTTTTGTATCTGATAGGTTTCCGTAGGCAGGATCTGTTTCACAATTTACTTCACAGTCCGGGCAGGGTACCTCCCGGGGGAGTCAGCCCGGAATCGGGTACCGATCCCCCGGGGGATAGATCCACATATCCACCTTCCCGACACTCTTGCCGTTCACGAACAGCTCACCCGTTCCGGCGGAGTTGCCGGTGCGCACGAATACGCACTTCCCGTCGTTCTTCCCCTACTTCCCGGCGCCCTCGTGGGAGACGGCCCGCGTTGTTACCTAGTCTTTATTTCCAACCTTATCCTGCGCCGCCTTCATGGCCTCAAGACTCAGTTGCGGCTGCCCCAGCTTGAGGCTGAGCTTGTGCAGCGTGCCATTAAAGGCAAACGGCACCTGGTATTCCTCGTCTTCGACGGGCGTGCCCGTATCCGAGCCGACGTCGAAGCTTTCGTCCACACCGAAGATGAACGGGACGGTGTGCGGCACCGTTTTTTTGGACACCTCTTTACCATCCACCGACAGCACTCCCGTGCCACCCTTGCCGAACCCCGGCCCGTCGTATTTGAAGTCAAAATTGACCGTGTGCCTACCGGGCGCAAGCGCTTTTTGGCCTTCCCAGCGGAATCGCGCCACGCCCTCCAGGTTGTAATTCAGAACCGGCTTGCCCTTCTTCAGGTAGAGGGCGTAACCTCCGAATCGTCCGCCGTCGGTCACCAGCACGCCTTCGCCGCCGCCCTTGGGAACCGTGATGTCGGCGGTGATCGTGTAGGACTTGTTGAATATGTTCGGTTCGTTGCCGGGCAGGATGCCGGTCAGCGGCGTCGGGTAATTAAACTCGGCGCGTCCCGCCGTGATGCTCGGGCGTTGCGCGATCGACCGAGTGAAGCCGGAAGCATCCAGCGGCAGCACTTGGTATTTACTCGCCTCCACCCAGAACAAATCCTTAAGCTCCTCGAGCTTGTCGGGGTTGGCCGCCGCCACGTCATTAAACTGGGTCCAGTCCTTGGTTATGTCGTAAAGCTCCCACTTGACGTCGTTGACGACATCCTTGGGGGTCGGCGCGGTGATGTTCCAAGGCGCCCGGAAGGGTGTCGTCGAGGCGATCCAGCCCTCGTGGTAGAGCGCGCGCATGCCGAGCATCTCGAAATACTGCGTGGTGCGCTTCGAGGGCGCGTCGGCATTGGCCTTGTCCCAGGTGTAGGCCATGCTCACCCCCTCGATCGGACTTTGCTGGACTCCGTTCACCTCGATCGGCGCCGGGATGCCGGTTGCTTCGAGGATCGTGGGTACGATGTCGATCACATGGTGAAACTGATTGCGGATGCCGCCGTCGTCCTTGATGTGTCCGGGCCAGGAGACGACCATGCCGTTGCGGGTGCCTCCGAAATGCGACGCAATCTGCTTGGTCCATTTGAAGGGCGTGTCCATGGCCCAGGTCCAACCCACCGCCATGTGGGGATAGGTCTTGTCCGAACCCCACAGGTCGATCACTTTCAGCTGGTCGGCCACCGGCACGTCAATGCCGTTGAAGGTGGTCATCTCATTGGGCGTGCCGTTGGGCGTGCCCTCGGCGCTGGAGCCATTGTCGCCGCTGATGTAGATGATCAGCGTGCTGTCGAGCTTGCCTATGTCCTCCACGGCCTGAATCACCCGGCCGATCTCATGATCGGTATAGGCGAGATACGCCGCATAGACCTCCATCTGGTGGGCATACAATTTCTTTTCGTCCGCGCTCAGATCGTCCCACTTCTTCAGGATGTCCTCGGGCCACGGCGTGAGTTTGGCGCCCTTAGGGATGACGCCGAGCCGTTTCTGATTCGCGAAGATCTGCTCGCGGGCGGCGTTCCAGCCCATGTCGAACTTGCCCTTGAATTTGGCGATCCATTCCGGGGTCGGGTGGTGCGGCGCGTGCGTGCCGCCCGGCGCGTAATAGAGAAAGAACGGCTTCTTCGGATCGAGCGCGTTGATTTCGTTAAGGTAGTTGATGGCGTCGTCCGCCATCGCCGTGGTCAGGTTCCAGCCCGGCTTGCCCACGTTCGGATGGATCGGCGTGGTGTTGCGAACCAGATTGCCCGGCTGCCACTGGGAGGTTTCCCCACCCATGAACCCGAAGAAGTAGTCAAAGCCCATTCCGATGGGCCATTGGTCGAACGGGCCCACCTGCGAGGCCCGGAACGCCGGCGTGTTGTGGTTCTTGCCGAACCATGAGGTCGCGTAGCCATTGGTTTTCAGGATGGTGCCGATGGTCGTCTTGTCCTTGGTGATGACGCTGTTGTAGCCGGGATAACCCGTCGAGATTTCCGTGATCACACCGAAGCCGACCGAATGGTGGTTGCGTCCGGTGATCAGGGCGGCGCGGGTCGGCGAGCACAGCGCCGTCGTATGGAACTGCGTGTACCGCAGTCCTGCCTTCGCGATCCGATCCATCGCAGGGGTCGGGATAAGGCCTCCGAAGGTGCTCGGCGCCCCGAATCCAACATCATCGGTGAGGATCAGCAGTACGTTAGGCGCACCCTTGGGTGGGACCACCGTCGGTGGCCAATAGGGTTTCGAGTTCAATGCGTCGAGATTGATGACGCCGCCGAATGGCGCCGGCGGATTCGGAAGATAGCGGCCATCCAGCGTGCTTGTTGCGCTGGGCGAACCCGGCGTGCCGGTGATATCCGCAGCCTGTACCGGTCCTGCCGCAAGCAGGAGCAGGAAAGATATGATGAGGGTTGAGGTCAGGAATTGCCATCGTGTTGGAACGACTCGTTGCATCCCTTCCATCGGAGTACTCCTCCTCCCCGGATCTCTGGACAGTTCAATGCGGTGCGGTTCAAAAAAACGGATGGCTTCCTCTTTGCCTTAATTGGACTCTATTCACCCTCCCTTTCCCGGGAAGTTCAGTAACAGTACGGAAAAGCAAAGGCGCAGCCGAGATGAATCCAGGGCGTGTGCCTTGATGAACGATCAAACAGATTCTGCAAGCACATGTAGCGGTTACGATAGATGCGAAAATAAGATACTTGTATTGGTAGATGCAAAAGCCCACCGTGGAGATGCAGACAAGAGAATAAAATATAACTGCGTTTTGGGCAGCAGGGGAGATTGTATGGAGTGGAAGAACCGAAAATAAATGGTGCCGGAGGAGGGGGTCGCCCGCGTAAGCCTCGGCGGTTTCGCCATCGGCCTTTGCGGCGCGGCTCCGGGCTTCCGCGCTCCTTCAAGTCGCGCTCTTCCTCCTGTTCGTCGGCGCCCGAAGCCGGTTCGACCCCCTCTTGAGCACCAAGCTCAATGAAAAAGGCCAACCTTCCGGTTGGCCTTTGTGGGTCGCTTGGTGCCGGAGGAGGGGGTCGCCCGCATAAGCCTCGGCGGTTTCGCCATCGGCCTTTGCGGCGCGGCTCCGGGCTTCCGCGCTCCTAAAGTCGCGCTTTTCCTCCTGTTCGTCGGCGCCTGAAGCCGGTCCGACCCCCATGGATCGGCAATGGGAAAAGACTGGTGCCGGAGGAGGGGGTCGAACCCTCATGACCTTGCGGCCACGGGATTTTGAGTCCCGCGCGTCTGCCAGTTCCGCCACTCCGGCCGGAAAGGGGAGAAACCTCCCTTTGCTTTGCAGTTCCTTTTATACACGCGGGGAAAGGAAAAACCAAGCCTTCCGGGGGAACCGGGCGCAAAGCGGCATGGTGACGGTCCCGCGGCGTATTGCGCGTGTTCCCCCACCGGTTTTTTTCCGGTAGAGTAGGGGCGTGAATCTCCTCGATGTCGCAATCATCGCCCTGTGCCTCGGGTTCGCCTTGTACGGG
>JBAVJZ010000005.1:0-12571 GCA_049688015.1 Candidatus Deferrimicrobiaceae bacterium
GGCCAAGATGATGCCCGGGGAGACCCTCCAGGATGTCGTCGGTCCACTTGGGTTGCCGACGCACATCGAGAACTTCGGTACTGTCGTCGGCATCGGCGGCGGGATCGGCGCGGCCCCCCTGCTCCCCATTGCGACGGCCATCAAGAACGCCGGGAACCGGCTGATCTCGATCGTCGGGGCAAGGACGAAGGACCTGCTCATTCTCGAGGAGGAGATGGAAGCGATCAGCGATACCCTGATCGTCACCACCGACGACGGCTCATACGCCAAGAAGGGATTTGTCACCACGGCCCTGCAGGAACTGATCGACGCGGGGGAGAAGATCGGACTGTGCATCGCCATCGGGCCGGTCCCCATGATGCGGGCGGTGGCCGATGTGACCCGGCCCCACGAGATCAAGACGGTGGTGAGCCTGAACCCCATCATGGTGGACGCCACGGGAATGTGCGGCGCGTGCCGGGTGACCGTGGGGGGGACGACCAGGTTCGTCTGCGTCGACGGCCCGGAATTCGACGGGCACGAAGTCGATTTCAAGGAACTGACCCTGCGCAATCGCGCCTACCTGAAGGAAGAAAAGGTGGCAATGGAACGCTTTGAGCACAAGGACGGCAAGTGTGCGGGAACGAAGGCCCCGGCGGGTACCCCGGGCGTCACGCCCGTGACGACGGGAGGGGGAAGATAATGGCCGACGCGAAGCCCACCCCTCGCCCCAAGCCGTTCAGCATTCCCCGGCAGCCGATGCCGGAGCAACCCCCGGAAGTAAGGAGGAACAACTTTCGGGAAGTCCCCTTCGGTCTCACCCCCGACCTGGCCATCATGGAGGCGACCCGCTGCATCCAGTGCAAGAACCCGGCGTGCGTCAAGGGGTGCCCGGTCAACATCAAGATCCCCGAGTTCATCGACCTCGTTCGCCAGGGAAAGTTCATCGAGGCCGCACGGAAGATCAAGGAGGACAACACGCTCCCCGCGGTGTGCGGCCGCGTCTGCCCCCAGGAGGAGCAGTGCGAGATGCCATGCGTCTTAAGCAAGAAGGGCGAGCCGGTCGCCATCGGCCGCCTGGAGCGGTTCGTCGCGGACTTCGAGCGAGTCACCGGCAACGTGGTGGTCCCCGAGATCACCTCTTCCACGGGAAAGCGCGTAGCGATCGTCGGGGCGGGCCCGGCGGGCCTGACGGTAGCGGGGGACCTCGTCCAGAAGGGGCATGATGTCACCATATTCGAGGCCCTGCACAAGCCGGGCGGCGTGCTCATGTACGGGATCCCGGAATTCCGGCTCCCGAAGGACATCGTGCAGGCGGAGGTGGATTACATTTGCAGCCTCGGCGCGAAGCTCGAGTGCGACGTCGTCATCGGAAAGACGATCACGATCGACGAGCTCCTGGATGAGGAGGGATTCCACGCCTGCTTCATCGGCACCGGCGCGGGACTTCCGTACTTCATGAACATCCCGGGAGAGAATCTGAACGGGATCTATTCGGCCAACGAGTACCTCACCCGCGCCAACCTGATGAAGGCCTACCTGTTCCCCGAGGCCGACACGCCGGTGACGAAGGGAAAGCACGTCGCAGTCGTCGGTGGCGGAAACGTGGCGATGGACGCCGCCCGCACGGCTCTGCGGATGGGGGCGGAAAAGGTCTACGTCGTCTACCGGCGATCGAAGAAGGAAATGCCCGCCCGCATCGAGGAGATCCACCACGCCGAGGAGGAGGGGATCGAGTTTCACCTGCTTACCAACCCCTTGCGGTTCCTCGGGAACGAAGAGGCGTGGGTCACCGAGGCCGAGTGCCAGAGGATGGAGCTGGGCGAGCCGGACGCGTCGGGGCGCCGCCGCCCCGTCCCCGTCAAGGGATCGGAGTTCCGCCTCGCGGTGGACACGGTTGTCATGTCGATCGGCAACGGGGCCAACCCCCTGGTCCCCGCTACCACTCCGGGCCTTGATACGAACAAGTGGGGGAACATCCTGGCGGACCAGGAGACCGGCAAGACGAGCAAGAAGGGGGTGTTCGCCGGCGGCGACATCGTCATTGGGGCGGCCACCGTCATCCTCGCCATGGGCGCGGGTCGAAAGGCGGCAGACGCGATCCACGAGTATATTAAGACCGGCGTCTGGTAGCATACACGCCGGTTCCGGCGGGATAGCGATAGAGGTTGCATAATGGAAGGGCACGGTCTCCCGTGCCCTTTTTCATTGGCAAGTGCCACCTCAAAGACTAAACGCCTGGGTTTCCACCCGCGGAGTCTTTATCATCAGTTTCCCGGGCCCCTTAGGCGATGCGGGGGGTTCCCCTGGAGCGGCCTGTGGAGCGAGAGAGATGCATCCCGCAGTGCGGGATTCGATCCGGAGAGCGGAACCGGCAGCGAGCGGACGCAAGGTCGTGAGCGTAGCTCCGGGGGAATCCCCCCGCGAGCCAGGGGCCCGGGAAACTGCCGTGCTCCCGATGGCGGATTGGCTTGTGACGTGCTTTTAGCGAAGCATCTCGAGGAAGGCCTGTATCCGGATCTTCGTCCGTCCGTCCAGAGGGCACGGCTCGTCTCCTTCCAGCGTAAGGACAGGGAGGCCGATCTCCTCCCGCAGCAGGATGTCCTCGATCTGGCGGAAGCAGAACGACTGGACGTAGTGGACGACCCCCCGCACGCCCCGCCGCGCCGTTTCCCGGCGGATGTCCGCCAGACGCTCGAAGAAGGAGTAGGGATACGTGTAATCCCGGTACTGCTCGGTGAGTGTCCGCGTGGCATTGGGCATTGCAAACTGTCGCTGCACCTCGTTCAGCACCGCACGCCCCCCCGACTCCTCGAAAAAGGCGTGCAGGCCGGAGGTGATGGGAGGGACGCCGACGAAGGCGATCGGGATCAGGTCGCGACGGGGCGTCCGCTGCCGCGCGCCGGCAAGAAACGCGAGGGCCTTACGTTCGTACCCCTCCGGGTCTCCCTCGAAATCCGAGCAGCTGACCAGCCAGAAGTGGTTCTCCTCTCCGGTCACCTTACCCTCTTCCCAGGTCAGTCGATCGATTTCGTGGGCCGCCCGGCGGACGGCGTCCAGTTTTCGTTTCCACCTTCCTGCCTGTGCGACCGTCGTTCCGAACCGATGGGCCAGTTTGCGAATCTCTAGGGAGACCGTGCGGTGGTCCCGGTCGTACGGAAAGGAGAAAGGGGTGATCGAAACGCCCCGGTACTGGAGGACCTCCATGAGCGCCTGGGTGAAGCTGCAATCGCCCTGGGCCACGCCGATTACGTCCGTTACGCCATGACGGCGCACCACGCCGTAGATTCCCTTGACCCATCCGCAGCTGTTCCGGGGGAAGCCGTCGGATTCGGCGAGTCGCACGTACTCGGCAGGACGGGGGGAGGCGATGAAGAGGTTGTTGAGGTCTACGGGAGTGTGCCCACCTGCGAACAGGACCTCGACCGGGATCGTCGTGGTGAAGCCTACGCGCGAAATCTCAGTCGCCCCGTATGAAGAGGAAATAGATGACGACGACGATGACCAGGAAGGAGCCGACGGCGAACACCAGCATGTTCGTGTCCATGGCCGCCTTCCCCTCGGCGAGTTTCGAATATCGCGCGACGGCCACCAGGGCTGCCACCGCGAAGAGGCTTATGCCCACGACTTTCCACTTCATGACCAGGGAGAGGAGAAAGAGAGCACCCCCGGCGAACATGACCCGGGGATCGGTCAAAAATCCGACCACTTGCGCGTTGATCAGAAAGTCGATGATTTCCCGCACGGCGCACCCCCTTCCACGGGCGTTCGGTTGACAAGGATACGATAGCGTCTTAAGGTAGGAAAATCAAAGGATTAGGAGAAGATGTGGATCGGCCCGTTGGGGTGTTCGATTCGGGGGTGGGCGGATTGACCGTGCTTCGGGAGCTGGTGCGCTCGCTTCCCGGGGAGCGTTTCCTGTACGTCGGAGATACGGCCCGGGTCCCCTACGGGACGAAGTCCCGGGAGACCGTCACGCGATATTCGATCGAGATTGCCAACTACCTCATCACGCAGCACGACATCAAGATGCTCGTGGCGGCGTGTAACACGGCCTCGTCGCTTTCCCTTCCCGTGCTGCGGAAGATCTACAAGATCCCAGTCGTCGGAATGGTGGATCCGTGCGTGCGCCGCGTCGCCTCCCTTCCGAAACGGGAGTGTGTCGGGGTGATCGGAACCGCCGGCACGATCCGGTCGGGGGCGTACGAAAAGGCGCTGCGCGCGGCGGTCCCCGCAATCCGTGTCGTGAGCAGGAAGTGCCCCCTCCTCGTCGCTCTTACCGAGGAAGGATGGGTCGATACGCCCGTGACGCGCGCCGTGATCGCCGAATACCTCGCGCCGTACCGGTCGGAACCGCCTGACGCCCTGATCCTCGGGTGCACGCACTACCCCGTGCTCAAGACTCTGATCAGGGAATTCCTGGGGGAGTCTACGGTGCTGATCGACTCCGGGGAGGAGGCGGCGCGCGTCGTGGACATCCTTCTTTCGGAGGAGGGCCGGAAACGGGAAGGCGGCAGTTCCGGCGTGTCCTTCCTGGTCACCGACGATCCGGAGCACTTCCGGACCGTGGGGGAGTCGTTCTACGGTGCGGGGATGGAGGCCGTGGAAAAGGTGACGCTCTGACCGGCCGTAACTTCCTCCTTGCATCCGGCGATACGCGCGGGGAGGATGAAAGGAACGGCCTGCTCGGCACGGGAACCAATCGAGAAATCTCAGGAGAGTGAAACGGGATGAGCTCATCGCAGTTCCGGATGCTTTCGGGGTTCAACCATAACCTCAAGTACAAGGGGAAGACCTACCATATCCAGACGGAGGACGGCGGGCGGGAAAACCCGATGATCATCACCCACATCTTCCTTGGCGGGGTGATCCTGTCCACTGTCCGCATGCCATACGACGATCTGCTCTCCCGGCCGGACTGGGAAGAGTCCCTCCGCGAGCGGATGAAAGTGCAGCACCTCGACGAGATCCGCAAACTGTTCTCCGGAGTCTTCGAATCGCAGGTGCAGGACACGACGAAAGATGATTGAGGCGTTCCGCGTCGGCGTCGTCTCGCGGGGGAAGACCCTCTGGGAGGGGCTTGATCTTGCCGCGGGGAAAAGCGAGATGTGGGTCGTAACCGGCCCCCCTTCCTGCGGGAAAACACTCCTCATGCGGATTCTCAGGGGCGAAAGGCGTCCCGATTCCGGGGATGTCGTCGTGGGGGGAGAGTCGTTATACCGGGGCAGTCCGGAACACAACCGCCGGTTCCGCACGGACTCCGGCGTGGTCCCGGAATCGTTTCCCAGGGAAGTGGGGAAGACGGTTATTGATCTTTTCCGTCGGTCGGCCCTTGCCGCGGAGGGGGTGCCGGCTGCGGAACAGGAGGGTCGGATGGCGGAACTGCTCCCGCTGGTGGGGCTTTCCGGGGTGGAAGGGGAGGAGGTCTCCTCCTTGTCGGCATCGGAGCGGACCCGGGTCGCGCTTGCGGTGGAACTTTTCCGCAACCCCCGGTATCTGTTCCTCGACATGGTCCTCGAGAACGCGGGGAGCGAGTGGGCGGACAGGCTGGGGGGGCTGTTGCACGCACTGGCCAGGGAAGAAAGGACGATCCTCATGATGGAGCGGCAGCTGCCCGAAAAATGGCGGGCGGCAACAGTTTCTTCCCCCCGCTGCGCAGGGCCGTTCCTCCTTTACCGTCTGGGAGGTCCGCGCCCGGTCCGCAAGGCGGCGGGGGAACCGCCGCCGGTCGAGTCCCTTCCGGAGAAGACGGGAGGGTGGGAGTGAGCGGCCCCTCCCTTTGGTGGATCGACTGGAGCCTCCACGGCGGGTCGATGCGGAAAGAAGCCGCCGGACGGTTTCTGCTCTGTTTCCTCGCCGCCCTGTATTTTCTGGCGATGCTTCTGTCCGGGGGCGTCAACCGGTTCCTGTCCAGCCAGTACACGATCACGGCCATGATGCGCGTCGGCGTCCCCGACGAAGAGGGGGTGGGCATCGCAGCGAAAGTCGCGATGTTGGCGCCGGTCCGGGAGGCGCACTACCGGACGCCGGACGAGGCGTGGGAGGAGTTCCTGGCGGCCTATCCCGGGCTCGAGACGATTCGCAGCGAGGGAAAGAACCCCCTTCCCGGGTATGTGGAGATAGGGCTTCGGCCTGAGCGGTTGTCCGAAGAGGGGATCACGGAGGTTCGATCGGCGCTTACTCCTTTGTCCCAGGTGGAGAAGATTCTCTCGGGCGGAGATGTCATGCCGGGACTGCTGCGGATGAAGCGATGGGCCAACGCCCTGCTCTGGTCCGGTTTCACCCTGGTATGCGTCGCTTTCCTGGCGATCCTGGCGATGCAGGAGAGGACCCGCGCGGCAAGGCTTTTCCCCGACGTTTCGTTCCTCGCCGAAAGGGGAATTCCGGGCAGCCGGATCGCCGTGAGGCGCGCCGCCGGTGCCTTCCTCGCCGGCGGGGTCGTCACGGCCCTTGCCACCGGCGCCTCTTTCTTTGCTCTTCTTCTTGCCTCCGGCCGGTTCTCCCTCGTCCGCACCGTAGTGGGATCTGCGCAGGAATTGCTCGACGCGAGGTTTATTCCCGCCGTGTGCGTCTTCCTTCTGTCCGCCTCGATCTTCCCCGGGCTGGCGTCCCTGTCCGGGTGGCGCGCGGCCTATCCGAAGGGGAGATGACGGTTCTCCCTCCGCTGGCCAGATTCGCGCTCTGCGTGGTGATGATCGTCGCCTTCCTGCTGCCGCCCGGAGTTTCCTCCGGGGACAGCACACAGGACAGGCTGCGCCGGGAGAAGGCGCGTCTTACCGAGATGCGGAAGAAGGCGGAGGAGGCGGCGGCCGAACTCGACATGGCCCTTCGCCAGGAGAAGACGGCGCGCAACAAGGTGGACGACATCCGGAAACGGCTTGCCGTCCAGCGACGCCGCATCGCGCGGATCGACAGGAGACTTTCCGCGCTCGCCCGGGATATGGACAAGGCGGAGTCCGAGGTGCGCGCCCTCGAGCAGGAGCGGGTGGGCACACAGCGCGAGCTGGAACAGGCGGCGGTCCAGGCGTTCCGGAAGGCGAAGGAGGCGGCGAGGCTGCCCCTCGTGGAAGTGCGTGGAGAGAGGCTGCGCTATCTCGTGACGCGGGTACTCGCCTCGGAGGCGCAGAAGATAGGGCGCCTCTCGGTCGAAAAGGAAAAGAAGGAGAACGCGCTGTCCGGGATCGAGCACCAGGTTCACCTGTCGGAAAAGAAGATCTCCCGGGAAAAGAAGGTGGGAACTTTGCTCTTGACCCAGCGGGAGGAAGAGGCGAAGCGGCTCCAGGGGATTAAGACCCAGAAGGAACGGAAGGAGAAGGAGGTCAAGGCCCTCCAGGCGCGCGTGGCCAGGATGAAGGCGCTCGTATCCCGGATCGAGCGCGAGGTGCGGGAAGCGGAGCGGCGGCGTCCACGGAAGGGAAGAGGGGCGGGCCCCTCGAAGTTTTCGTCCATTCCGGGAGGGCTTGTTGCGCCCGTGCGGGGCAGGGTAGTGGGCCCGTTCGGAAAGTACCGGGACCCCGTGTTCGACGTCGAGGTCGAGAATCTCGGGGTGGAGATCGAGGCCACCTCGGGATCCCCGATCCGGTCGATCGGGAAAGGGAACGTCGTGTTTTCGGGCACGGTATCCGGGTTCGGCAACGTGCTCATCATCCAGCACGGGACCGGCCTCTTTTCCGTGTACGGAAAAGCGGAATCGTTCAGCGTCGCCCAGGGGCAGCTCGTCGCGCCGGGCCAGAACATCGGCCGTCTTCCCGCAAGCCCCGACGGGAAATCGGTGCTATACTTGGAACTTCGGGCCGCGGGAACCGCCATCGACCCCATGGCGGTGATCCCCCTTGCCCGCTGATGAGCGCAGCGGCCGGCATGTCGCGATTTTAAGGATCGAAGGAGGAGTTGAATGAAGGGGAAAAAGTGGTGGGGACCCGCGGTCGTCATCTTCGTGTTTCTCGTGGGGTTCCTCTCGGGGGATCTCCTGTCGGACCGCCCTGCGGCGCAGGCCAACGTCGTTTATGAAAAACTCAAGATATTCGGAGATGTTCTCTCCGCCGTCCAGACCAGCTACGTGGAAGAGCCCGACATGGACCAGCTCGTGGAGGGCGCCATCAAGGGGATGCTCCAGAACTTGGACCCGCACAGTTCCTATCTGACCCCGGACATGCTGAAGCAGGTGGAGGTCGAGACGAAAGGAGTGTTCGGGGGCCTGGGAATCGAGATCGGGATCAAGGAAGGCATCCTTACCATCATCGCCCCCATCGAGGACACTCCGGCGGACCGCGCGGGGTTGCTGGCGGGAGACAAGATCGTGAAAATCGAGGACGATCCCACCAAGGATATGACCGTGATGGATGCCGTCAAGCGTCTGCGGGGCGAGCCGGGGACGAAAGTGAAGATCTGGGTGGCGCGGGAGGGGGTCAGGGAGTTGCTGCCGTACACCATCACGCGCGACATCATCAAGATCAGGAGCGTGAAGACGAAAGACTTGGGCGATGGTATCGGCTACGTCAAGCTCCTCCAGTTCCAGCAGGATTCGACCGCGGAACTGGAAAACGCGATCCGGGAGCGGATGAAGGGGAAGGAAGGCGTGCGTGGCCTCGTGCTCGACCTTCGCAACAACCCCGGGGGGTTGCTGGACCAGGCGGTGAAAGTGGCGGACAAGTTCATCAGTTCGGGGCTCATCGTCTATACCGACGGGCGCCTCGAGGCCCAGAAATACAAGTATTCCGCCCACAAGGAGGGGACCTACGGGGATTTCCCGATGGTCGTCCTGGTGAACGCCGGATCCGCCTCCGCGTCGGAGATCGTCGCGGGCGCTCTCCAGGATCACGGCCGCGCGATCATTTTGGGAACGCAGACGTTCGGCAAGGGGTCGGTCCAGACGATTCTCCCCCTGGAGGACGGGTCTGCGCTCCGCCTTACCACGGCGAGATACTATACGCCCAACGGCCGGTCCATACAGGCAAAGGGGATCGAGCCGGACATCGTCGTGCGCGACGGCCGGCCGGGACACCCGCATGCGATCCGGGAAAAGGATATCCAGCGACACCTCAAAGGAGAGGATGAGGGTGAGGCGGAGAAGGTTCCTGGGACGGGAGTCCCTCCCGCGGAAGAGGGAAAGAAGAAATTGGAGGAACCGGGGCAAGAAATGGACGGGAAGAAATCCGCACCCCCGGATTTGGAGGGAAAGCCGGGCGAGGACAAGGATCCCCAGCTCGAGAGGGCCGTGGAGCTGTTGAGGGGGTGGGAGATCTTCAAGTCCCGCTATCTGGACAAGGCGAAAGCGTCCTGACGTGGCTTCCTCTTAGGGAAGGATGAGGAGTCGTCGGAAGAACGGAAGGGGCAGAGCAGGCGCCCCCGGAAGGAAGCGTCGGTGGGGACTTTTGATGCTCCTCGCGTTTCTCGCGGGGCTTGTCACCATCGGCGTGGCGGTCCTCATGCCGGGGGGGGGAAGTACGAACCGGGATGCCCTCTCCTCGCAAGATGAGCCCGAGGCGCCGGCCGCGATTCCCCCGGGGGCCACGCAGCCTCCCGCATTGGCCGTGCCGGCGAAGGTTCTGACTCCCCGCCTTGCCATCGTGGTGGACGACAACGGATACGACACCACGCGGGACGCCGAGTGGCTCAAATTCCCCGAAAAGATCACAGTGGCGGTCATCCCCTTCGGCCCCTCCTCCCGCCTGCTCGCCAAGGCCGCGCACGAGCGCGGCTTCGGTGTTCTGATCAACGTCCCGATGGAGCCGTTAAGCCCCATCTCCGACCGGACCGACGGTTTCCGTCTCCGCAGGGGGATGAGCCGGGAAGAGATGAGCGCCCTGCTCGACCGGATGGTCAAGGAGAATACCTGGGCATCCGGCGCCAGCAACCACATGGGGTCCGCGTTTACCGCCGATCCGGAATCGATGGCGACATTTGCTGCTCTTCTCAAGTCCCGGGGACTGTTTTTCCTGGACAATATGACCACCTCCCGTTCCGTCGCCGTCCAGTCCGCCCTGAAGGCGGGGATCCCGGTGGTCCGGCGCGACGTCTTTTTCGATACCGACATGGAACCGGAGGAGATGCGCCTCCAGTGGAAGCGGGCATTGTCGATCGCGAAAAAGAAGGGGGAGGCGGTCC
Organism: Candidatus Deferrimicrobiaceae bacterium; assembly: GCA_049688015.1. Lineage (GTDB taxonomy): Bacteria > Desulfobacterota > Deferrimicrobia > Deferrimicrobiales > Deferrimicrobiaceae > CSP1-8. The sequence continues at coordinate 10,087 of JBAVJZ010000005.1, forward strand.
TCGTCTGCCACGGGCGAAAGGAATCCCTCCGGGCGATCCTCGACCTCGTCGTGGACCTTGAGGCCGAAGGAGTTCGGGCCGTGACGCTGGACGAGCTGTTCGCAAGGGAGAAATCGGGGTGAGCAGGGATTCGCACGGCCCCCTCTTCCCGCCTGTTGCGCGCTCCGGAGAGGAGGAGTCGTCGCCGGGGGTGTTGAGCGTTTCCGAGCTGACCGCGCGCATCAAGGGTTGCCTCGAGGGGTCCTTCCGGTTCGTCCGCGTGGAGGGGGAAGTGTCGAACTACCGTTTGTACCCTTCGGGCCACCGGTACTTCTCCCTGAAGGACGAGGGTGCGCAGATCCGTGTCGTCTGCTTCCGTGGACGGGAACGGTACGTATTCGGAGAGATCGCGGACGGCCAGTTCGTGGTCGCTACGGGGTCCGTAGGCGTCTACGAGAGAAAGGGGGAGTATCAGCTGTACGCCCAGTCGGTGGAGGTGCGCGGACTCGGTTCCCTGCTGCTCGAGCTGGAGAAGAGGAAGAAGCGGCTCGCCGCCGAGGGGCTGTTCGATCCCGCGAGGAAGAGGCCTCTTCCCCGGTATCCGTCGCGCATCGGAATCGTGACCTCGAGGCAGGGCGCTGCACTGCGGGACATGATCCACATCGCCCGGCGAAGGTGGCCCCCTATCGGGATCACGCTCGCCCCGGCGCTGGTGCAGGGGGAGGGCGCTGCCGGAGATATCGCGCAGGCGATGAACGCACTTGTCTCGCACGGCGGCGTCGATCTTGTCATCGTGGGAAGAGGGGGCGGATCGGTGGAGGACCTCTGGGCGTTCAACGAGGAGGCGGTTGTGAGGGCGATCGCGGCCTCGCCCGTTCCGACGATCAGCGCCGTCGGGCACGAAACCGACTTTACGCTCGCGGATCTGGCGGCGGACCACCGGGCGTCGACGCCAACGGCCGCATCGCAGATGGCGGTCCCCGACAGGAACGAGGTGTGGGAGCGTCTGGCGGCCCTGATCCTCCGCGGACGGAAGGCGGAGCAGTACGGGCGGGAGACTCTTCGCCGCGAGTGGCGGATTGCATTGGGAGCCCTGTCCGATCCCCGCCCCGTCCTCCAGGCGCGACGGTTCGCGGTCGTGGAACGGACCGAGGCGCTATCGGAGGCGATGAGGGGCCGAACGAGCAAAGGGAGAGAGAAGGTGGCGATCCTGTCCGAATCCGTTCGCGACCATTCCCCTGCCGCGTGGGTTTCCCGGAAGCGGGGGGATCTCGCGGTCCTTTCGGAGCGAGCGGCACGGCAGGCGGACGCGAGGCGGGCGGGATTCCGGCGGGCGCTCGAGGGTCTACAGGGAAAGCTTTCCGCCCTCGACCCGGCCTCGGTCCTTACCCGGGGATACGCCATCGCCACGCACCGGGGAACGGGATGCGCGGTGCGGTCCTCCTCCGACGTGGCCCCGGGAGACGCGCTGGATATCCGGGTAGCCGACGGGGCGTTCGGCGCGGTGGTGGAAGGCCGGAAGAAATGAGAGCGGCGATTTTCCTTCTTCCTCTTTTTCTCCTGCTCTCCCTTCCCGTTTCCGGAAGCGGGAAGCCGCCCGATGCCGCATCGGGAAACTCCTTCCCGGTGCGAATTTCCAACTGGCGGCCTGCCCAGGGCGAACCCGTGCTTGTGGAAGTATCGCCCCTGCCCCGGGCGGACAACGTTGTCATGATCTGGAAGGGGCGGGAGATCCCGATGAAGGAGGACGGGCCGGGGCGATTCCTGGGGCTGATCGGGATCGATCTCCTGGAGCCGCCGGGGAAAGCCGTCCTATCGTTCCGGGCGATGGAGGCCGGATCGCCTCTGCGGTTCGACACGCAGATCGGGATCCGTAAGAAAGCCTTTCCCGTCCAGGAGCTCACCCTGCCGAAGGAGATGACCCGGTTCGACGCCGCGACCCTGAAGCGGATCAACCGGGAGGCGCAGCGGCTGTCGGAGAGGTTCGCCCGGGTCTCCACGCCCCCGGCCTGGAGCTTCCCGTTTCTCCCGCCGGTGGCGGAGTTCCAAGCGAAGGGGTTCGGTTCGCGCCGGGTCATCAACGGCGAGCCCCGCAGTCCGCACGCCGGAGTGGATGTGAACCTCCCGGCGGGGACGCCCGTTGTGGCGATTGCGGACGGAACCGTGGCGTTCGCGGGGGAGCAGTTCTTCGGAGGAAACTCGGTGGTGCTGGACCACGGGGGAGATTTGTACAGCGTATATTACCATCTGCAGGAATACGTCGTGTCCGAGGGGCAGAAGGTCGCCCGCGGGGAACGGATCGGGGTGGTGGGCGCGAGCGGCCGGGCAACGGGACCCCACCTCCACTTCAGCGTCCGGGCCGCGGGAGGACGGATCGATCCCACGCTATTGATGGCGCTTCCTTCGCGTTGACCGCATCCCGGAGCAGGAAATATAATGAAACATTGTCTTGGGGGGGGCCATGACGGCGAAAGGCAAGGAACCCGCATTCGAGGAAGCCCTGAAG
>JBAVJZ010000006.1:0-28499 GCA_049688015.1 Candidatus Deferrimicrobiaceae bacterium
CGTGGCAGTCCGTGCAGGAGAGGTCCGCATGCACCGAAGCCTCATACAGCCCGCTGTCCACATGGAGGCTGATCCCCGGGAAGGGTGCAGCGACCCGGTGGGGTTTTCCCTCTCCGCCCGGGATCACGTTCGACGCCAATTCCTCGGCCGACCAGGAGAGGATGCCTGCGTCCCCGTGACAATCCATGCAATCGGAGTTTTCCCCAGCCGGCAGCAAAGAGGGGCTCAATGCCAAAAGGAGTGCAACTACCCCGACAATGCCTGCAATGCGGGTTCTTCCCCGGGACAAGGGGAACATGATCGCTCCCTTCCTTTCCTTCTGAGAAATTTGAGGCGGGTTCAATGCCGTTTCCCCGATATGCGACCCATTCCGATTATTGTCGACTGTATACATAACTCATCAACACCCAAGAATCAAGACGAATTTTCCTTCCCCGGACGCGGCCCCGCCCCTTCTGTTGAAAATTTCTGTAGAAAAAATCTACGGTGCAGCAGCGACAAGGGATGCCCCGGACTTGCCGGGAAAGAACCGCTGGGAGAGAACCTCTGCCGGATACGTCGGCGGTCCCCGTCCATTCCCCCCCGGGGAATTCAAGGGGGGATCGAGCCGTCCGTGAAATAGCGGCTGTTTTATCCGGGTGGAAACCACTCCATCGAGGGGAGTTAGAAAAATTTTCGTTTATACCCGTCTTTTCCTTGACAGCCCTATCCGGACACCATATCTTGTATGCGTACTGATCATAGACCACAAGATACACTATCGTTAAAGTGGGATAATACCTACAGGGGAGCTGCCAAGATGGAATTGAACCGCCCGGTTTCCGCCTCCGCTATTCCGGCGGGCGACAAGCCGGAGACTCCCTTTGTCTCCGGAACCAGGGATCTCCCGGATCGCCCTCCGCAAGAATGGGCCGAGAGGATGCATGCGAAGTACGGCCCGATGCCGATCTCGGAAAACGCCCGGAAGGTGCTCGATCGCCGCTATCTCAAGAAGGACCCGGGGGAGCAGAGGATGGAGACCCCCGAGGAGATGCTCGCGCGCGTGGCGTACGACATCGCGCTGGCGGAAGGACTGTACTACGGCTCCGTGCCCGAGGTCGTCCTGCAGTGGGCGGAGAGGTTCTACGCGATGATGAACCGCCTCGACTTCATGCCCAACTCGCCCACCCTGATGAACGCCGGGCGGGAGCTGCAGCAACTGTCGGCGTGCTTCGTGCTCCCCGTCGACGACTCGATGGAGTCGATCTTCGAGGCGGTCAAGAACACCGCGCTCATCCACAAGAGCGGGGGGGGGACCGGATTCTCCTTTTCCCGGCTGCGCCCGAAGCACGACGTCGTCAAATCCACCAAGGGCATCTCGTCGGGGCCGATCTCGTTCATGACCGTGTTCGACGCCGCAACCGAGACGATCAAGCAGGGAGGAACCCGGCGCGGGGCGAACATGGGGATCCTGCGGGTGGACCACCCCGACATTCTCGATTTCATCTTCTGCAAGATGAAGAACGACCGCCTGAACAACTTCAACATTTCCGTGGCGCTCACCGAGGATTACATGAAGGCGGTGGAGTCGGACGCCGAGTATGAGCTTGTCAATCCCCACGACGGCCAGGTCGTCACGAGGCTCTCCGCCCGCGAGGTGTTCGAGAAGATCGTGGAGGCCGCATGGAGGAACGGGGAACCGGGGATCATCTTCCTGGACCGGATCAACCGGGACAACCCCACACCCAGGATCGGTGCGATCGAGAGCACCAACCCGTGCGGGGAGCAGCCCCTTCTGCCATACGAGAGCTGCAACCTGGGCTCCATCAACCTCTCCGGCATGGTGACGGGCGACAACGGGAGCGTCCGTATCAACTACGAAAGGATGCGCGAGACGATCCATGACGCGATCCGGTTCCTCGATAACGTGATCGACAGGAACAACTATCCCCTCCCCGAGATCCGCCAGATGACGATGGGAAACCGGAAGGTAGGGTTGGGCGTGATGGGGTTCGCCGACATGCTCATCAAGCTGGGCGTCCCCTACGACTCGGACGAGGCCCTGGCCGTCGCCCAGGAGGTGATGAGCTTCCTTCAGGAGGAATCCGTCAACTCCTCCTCGCTCCTGGCGCGCGAGCGGGGCCCGTTCCCGAACTGCGCCGCGAGCATCTTCCCGGAAAACGGGAAGATCGCCCGGCGCAATGCCACAACCACGACGATCGCCCCGACGGGGACCATCAGCATCATCGCCGGGTGCAGCAGCGGCATCGAGCCCATATTCGCCCTGTCGTACATACGCAACGTGATGGACAACGACCACCTCGTCGAGGGGCACCCTCTCTTCGAGGAGGAGATGAAACGCAGGGGAGACCACTCTCTGGACCTGATGAAGGAGGTCTCGCAGAAAGGAAGCCTTCGTCATATCGAGGGGATCCCGGAGGAGGTGCGGAGGATCTTCGTGACGGCCCACGACATCTCGCCCGAAGCGCACCTGAGAATGCAGGCCGCCTTCCAGAAGCACGTCGACAACGCGGTGTCCAAGACGGTAAATTTCCCCTCGGACGCTACCCGGGAGGATATCCGCAAGGTGTACCTCCTCGCCTATCGACTGGGATGCAAGGGGGTCACCGTATACCGGGACAAGAGCAGGGAGGAGCAGGTGCTGAACATCGGCGAGGTGAACCGGGCGGAACCGGCCAAGGCGGACGAGGCGCCGGAGAGGGAATCCGGCTACGTCTCCACACGGCCCCGTCCCGACACCCTTCTCGGGGTCACCAAGGAGATGAAGACCAGTTGCGGAAAGATCTACGTGACGATGAACTGTGACGAGAAGGGGATCTTCGAGGTGTTCAACCAGATGGGGAAGGCGGGCGGATGCGCCGCATCCCAGTCCGAGGCGATCGGGAGGCTCGTCTCCCTGGCCCTTCGTTCGGGGGTCAAGCCCGATATGATCGTCAAGCAGCTGAAAGGGATATCGTGCCACCTCCCGGCGTGGGCCGGAAACGGCGCAAAGATCATGTCGTGCGCGGATGCGGTAGCCAAGGCCGTCGAGTGGTACATCGAAAACGTCGACCGGATGTTCCCCCCCCACGTGGAGCCGGGAGAATCCCCGTCCTCCACCGGCCCGAAGGACGCCTCCCGGCAGGTAAGCGCTCTCGGCAGCGAGGGGTTCGAGATTTCGCGAGGCGCCTGCCCCGACTGCGGCAGCCAGGTCGAGATGCAGGAGGGGTGTCTCAAGTGCCGCTCGTGCGGATTCTCGGAGTGCTGACCGGCATTTTCCCTGTGTGTTCCTTGCGGCGATCCGTCTGCGGCGGAACCACCGGGGACCCTCAGGCGATGCGGGGGGTTCCCCTTCGCTGCCTGTGAAGCGAGAGTGGAGCATCCCCGCGGAGCGGGATCCGAAGCGGCGAGCGGAACCGGCAGCGAGCGGGCGCAAGATCGGTAGCGTGGCGGAGGGGAATCCCCCCGCGAGCCGGGGGTCCCGGTGGCCGGCTGAACGCACACCGCCAGGGTGACGAGTGAGCGCACCGTTCGTAACGTTCGAGGGAATCGAGGGGTCCGGGAAGACGACGCAGCTTGGGCTTCTGTCCGAATCCCTCGCCGGGAAAGGAATCCCCCACGTCGTTACCCGCGAGCCGGGCGGAACTCCCCTGGCCGACGAGATCCGCGTGCTTCTGCTCTCTCCGCGCGAGGAACGCGTCTTCCCGGAGACCGAACTGCTCCTCTACGAGGCCGCGCGCGCGCAGCACGTTCGCACGGTCATCCTTCCCGCCCTCTCTTCGGGAAAAGCCGTCCTGTCCGACCGCTTCAGCGACGCCACCACCGCTTACCAGGGGTTTTCCCGGGGGATCGACGCCGCACAAATCGAGAGACTGAACGCCTTCGCTTCCGAGGGACTTGTCCCGGACCTCACCCTCCTCTTCGACATCGACCCCGAAGACGGCTTCCTGCGGATCCATGGACGGGGGGGGCCGGCGGACCGCATGGAGTCCGAGACCATCGAGTTCCACCGGAAGGTCAGGAAGGGGTATCTCCGCCTGCAGGCGGAGAACCCGGACCGGATCGTCCGGATCGACGGGGCGCTTCCGGCCGACGAGGTGTTTCGTCGCGTACGGGCGGAAACCGCGGCGCGGTTCGGATGGTAGGGCCGTTCGGGGGCATACGCGGGCAAGACCGTGCGGTCGCCCTCCTTGCGCGCTACCTCGACTCCGGCAACATTCCCCCCGGCCTGCTCTTCTTCGGGGAGGAGGGGATCGGGAAAGAAAAGGCGGCAGTCGGCTTCGTTTCCGCCCTCTTCTGCCGGCATCGGGGGTCGGCCGGCGGGTGCGGTACGTGCACCGATTGCCGACTTCTCGTTTCGGGATCCCACCCGAATTTCGTCCGCGTATCCCCGGAAAACCAGCACATTCTGATCGATGACATCCGTAGCCTCCAGGAAGAGTTGTCACTCAAGGCATTTTCGGACAGGCCCCGCGCAGTCGTCATTACCCCGGCGGACAGGATGACGGTCCAGGCGGCGAACGCGCTTCTGAAAACCCTTGAGGAACCTCCGCCGGGGGCACACCTCCTGCTCGTCGCACACCGGATATCCCGCCTCCCCCTAACGATCGTCTCCCGCTGCCAGAAGGTCTCTTTCTCTCCCCTCCCGGCGAGGGAAGTGGAGGATATCGTGGCCGGCATCCCCGGAGTCGGCGACAGCCATTCCCGCGAGGAGATCCGCGGGGCGGCGGCCTGCTCGGGGGGAAGCCCGGGAAGGGCGCTCGAGGTACTGAAAGAAACGGAAGGGGAGCGGGAGAGATGGATCCGCCTCCTTTCCTCGCCAGACCCGGCAGACATCGCATCGGCCGCAGCCTCGTGGAAGGGAGCGGGGGACCTCTCCCGGAAGGTCGCTGCCCCCCTCTCCCTCGTGCGGGACATCGCCCTCTTATCTTCCGGCGCGGAAATGGGTATAATAAACGAGGATTTGAAGAATGCGTTGCGGGTCGCCGCCGGCCGGAAGACGCCCGATGGGTGGAGCCGGGCGTTCCAGGCGCTTCTCTCCATGTCCCGCATGCCTCCGCAGGCACAGAAGCAGCTCATGGTGGAGGCATTTTTGTTCACAATCCACGGGGAAGGATAGGTTCCTTAAATGGATCTGGCCGGAATCAGGTTCCGGGGTCTTTGCAAGATGAACCATTACGACTGCACCGGGACGTCCCTTGGCAAGGGGGACTACGCAGTCGTGATGACCGACAGGGGCCCTGCCCTGGGCGAGGTCGTTCAGCGGATCGACAACGTCACTTCCGCCTCGGAGAAGGCCTCTTTCCCGAAGGTGGTGCGGGGAGCCTCGGCCGACGACCTGCACGCCCACCAGGAAAACGCCAGGCGCGAGAGCGACGCCCACGCGTTTTGCCTCTCCCGCATCGAGGCCCGCAAACTCCCGATGAAGCTGATACGAACCGAGATCCTCCTCGACCGGAGCAAGTCGATCTTCTACTTCACGGCGGACGGGCGGATCGATTTCCGGGAGCTGGTCAAGGACCTGGCCCACGAAATGCGTACCCGGATCGAGATGCGACAGGTCGGCGTACGCGACGAGGCGAGGATGGTGGGGGGAATAGGCCCCTGCGGCAAGGAACTCTGCTGCGCCTCCCACCTCTCCGGTTTCGAGCCGATTACCGTAAAGATGGCCAAGGACCAGGGACTCGCGCTCAACCCGGCGAAACTCTCCGGCGTCTGCGGAAGACTGATGTGCTGCCTCGTCTACGAGCACAGGTCCCACACGCGAAACAAGGCGTGCGGGACCTGCGCCGCGGACCGGGGCGGGAAGACCGCTCCCCCGGCCGAGGGAGCGGAGGACCTCTCCTTCCGGTTCGGCGACGAGGAGGAGGGATAACGCGGTGAAGGAGACGTTCTACATCACGACCCCGATCTACTACGTGAACGACGTCCCCCACATCGGGCACGCCTACACGACGATCGCGTGCGACGCGCTTGCGCGGTGGCACCGGATGAAGGGGCAGAAGGTCTTCTTCCTCACCGGGACCGACGAGCACGGGGAGAAGGTGAACAAGAGCGCCATCCAGCAGGGGATCTCGCCGAAGGAGCTGGCTGACCGCGTCGTCACCCGCTTCCAGGGACTCTCCGAAGCGCTCACCATCAGCAACGACGGATTCATCCGGACATCCGAGCCGCGCCACTACGCCTCCGTCCAGGACATCTTCCGGAAATCGCTCGCCAACGGGGACATTTACCTCGGCGCGTACGAGGGTTGGTACTGCACGCCCTGCGAATCGTACTGGACCGACCTGCAGCTGCTGGACGGAAGCTGCCCCGACTGCCGGAGGCCGGCGGAGAGGCGGAAGGAACCTTCTTTTTTCTTCCGGCTTTCCAAATTCCAAAAGCCGCTCCTCGATTACTACGGTAAGAATCCGAAGTTCATCCGTCCGGAGAGCCGCCGGAACGAGGTTATCGCATTCGTAGAGGCGGGCCTGAACGACCTGTCCGTTTCGCGCACATCGCTCTCCTGGGGGATACCGGTCCCCGGCGCGGACGGGCACGTGATCTACGTATGGTACGACGCCCTGACGAACTACATCACGGGGCTCGGATACCCGAAGCGGACCGAGGCGTTCGACGCCTTCTGGCCGGCGGACGTCCACATGGTCGGGAAGGACATCCTCCGGTTCCACGCCGTCTATTGGCCGGCGTTTCTGTTGTCCGCCGGGATTGCTCCGCCCCTGAGCGTATTCGCCCACGGGTGGTGGACCGTCGAGGGTCAGAAGATGAGCAAGTCCCTGGGCAACGTGGTCGACCCGTACGATATGGTGGAGACCTACGGAGCGGACGCCTTCCGCTACTTCCTTCTCCGCGAGGTACCGTTCGGAAAGGACGGAGACTTCTCCCGGAAGGCGCTTGTGGACCGGATCAATTCGGACCTCGCGAACAACCTGGGCAATCTTCTGAACCGGTCTCTCAACATGCTGGGCAAATACTTCGACTCCGTCGTCCCCCCTCCGACCACGCCCGACCTTTCCGATGATGCGCTCGCGGCCGCTGCCCGCGAGATCCTGCCCGCCGTGGACGCTGCGATGGAGGAGGTGGAGTTTCACAAGGTGCTCGCGGCCGTCCTTTCCCTCTCCGACGCGGCGAACAAGTATATCGACACGAACACCCCCTGGGCCCTGGCGAAGGACCCCGCGAGGAAGGAGCGGCTCGGGACCGTTCTGTACCACGCTCTCGAGGCGGCGAGAATCTCCGTGTTGCTGATGGCTCCGTTTATCCCCACGGCGGCGCAACGGATGTGGGAGGCGCTCGGGTGCGATGGCCGCGTCGAGAAGGCGATCGTCTCCGAGGCGGGTCGCTGGGGTATTCTGCGCGTCGGGACTACGCTTCCCCGCTCCGTGATCGCCTTTCCCCGGATCGAGGATTGAATGGCACGTCCCGTCGATATGCCGGCGTTCGATCGCCGTCCGGTCTTCCCGTAGAGAGCGCTTCATCCGATGTATTTCGACACGCACGCCCACCTGGACCTGGAACCCCTCTGCCACGCGGAGGACGAAATCATCCGTCGTGCGCGCGAGGCGGGGGTAACGCACGTCGTCACGATCGGGATCGACCCGGAAAGCGGCGAAAAGGCGGTCGAGATCGCCCACCGGCACGGGGGGGTCTACGCGGCCGTTGGGCTACACCCGCACGACGCCTCCGGCTTCTCGGAGGACAAACTTATGCGTCTCGACCGGCTTTCGCGGTGCGACAAGGTGGTCGCGGTCGGCGAAACGGGCCTCGACTTTTTCCGGGACCGGTCGCCGAGGGACGCGCAACGGGCGGCCTTCCGGGAGCAGGTGCGCCTGGCCCGGAAGCGGAATCTTCCCGTGGTCGTCCACGACCGGGACGCCCACGAAGAGACGCTCGCCATCCTCTCGGAGGAGAGAGCCTCCGAGGTGGGCGGGATCATCCACTGCTTCTCCGGGGATCTGGCGATGGCGCGCCGGGCGATCGGGATGAACTTCCTGATCTCCCTTCCCGGGGCCATCACCTACAAGGGGTCCGGGACCCAGGCCGAAGCGGTTCAGCAACTCCCGCTGGAGAAGCTGCTCCTCGAGACCGACTGCCCGTTTCTCGCCCCGGTACCGCATAGGGGGAAGACGAACGAGCCCTCGTTCGTGCCCCTCGTGGCGAAGCGGATCGCGGAGATCAAGGGACTGTCCGTCGAGGACGTGGCACGCGTCACCACGATGAACGCGAAACGGATCTTCCGGATCCCCGCCGACGAGGAGGTTCGCGTCGCGTACCGGATCCGGAACTCCCTGTACCTGAACATCACCAACCGCTGCACCAACGTCTGCACGTTCTGCGCGAAGCGAGGCGATTTCCATGTGAAAGGACATTACCTCAAGCTTCCCGAGGAACCCGGCGTGGAGCAGCTGATTGCGGAGGTCGGCGACCCCACCGACTACGGCGAGGTTGTCTTCTGCGGGTTCGGGGAGCCCCTCCTTCGCCTCCCGGTGGTCCGGGAGGTCGCCGCAGCACTAAAAGCCAGGGGCGCAAGGATCCGGGTCAACACCGACGGGCTGGCGAACCTCGTGCACGGGCGCAACATTCTACCGGAGCTCGCCGGACTGGTGGACGCCCTTTCCGTCTCCCTCAACGCCCCTGACGCCGGGACGTACGCCCGCATCTGCCCCAACCGGTACGGAGAGGAGTCCTTCCCGGCCCTCCTTGCCTTTCTGCGGGACGCGCCGAAGTTCGTCCCTTCGGTCACCGCAACCGCGGTGGCCCTCCCGGGCCTGGACCACGAAGCGGTACGCCGTCTGGCGGAATCCGTCGAAGGCGTAACATTTCGCCTTCGCGCCTATAACGAAGTGGGCTGAAGCGAAGCCTTCAAACGTTCTTTTTTCCCGCGTAGAGGTATCTCTCGAACATCCGCTGGTAGTCGGTCCATGCCGCCCCCTCCCGCATGTCTCCCACCGCCTCGAGGAAGGCGTTCGCCTTCGAGTCCATGTTTTCGGCGAAGTGCAGCAGGACCGCCTCGAGCGTCTTGGGCCTCTTCGGGGAGCCGTACTCGAGCTCTCCGTGATGGGAGAGGATCATGTGTTTGAGAAGCATCGCCTTCTCGCGGGGAAATCCGTCGATCCGGGCGCACTCAGCGGTTACCCACTCGGTGCCCATGTACAGGTGGCCGAGCAGCCGGCCCTCGTCCGTGTAGTCGAATGCACCATCGTAGGAGAGCTCCCCCACTTTTCCGATGTCGTGAAGGAGCGCGCCGGCAACCAGCATGTCCGCGTCCACCCCCTCGTAGTGACCGGAGAGGAAGCGGCAGATCGCGGCGACCGACACCGTGTGTTCCAGGAGGCCGCCGATGTAATCATGGTGCATGCTCTTTCCCCCCGGGGCCTGCCGGAACCGGCGCGCCGTCTCCGTCTCCGGGGGATCCGGGAAGATCCTCGCGAGCAGCCGGGAGAGGTCCGGATCCTTCAGCCCCCTGACAAGCGCCTGCAACTCTTTCCAGAGAGGTTCGATCCCCTTTTCCGTCACCGGGAGAAAATCGGCCAGATTCGCCTCCTCCTCCGCCTTCCGGACGTCGTGCACCTTGAGCTGGATGCGCCCCTGGTACTGGATGGCGCTTCCGGTCGCCTCCACGATGTCGTCCCGGTCGAACCGCTTCGCGATCTCCTCGGCGCGGTCCCACACGCGGCATTCCACCTGCCCCGTCCGGTCGCGCAGGGCGAGGCTTATGTATGCCTTCCCCGCGTTGCTCGAAAGCACCGCCTTGTTGCTGACCAGGAAAAGATCCCGGATCTGCTCCCCTTCCTTGATATCCTTCACGAACTTCGCCTTCTGCATCGTCTATCCCGTCCTTTGGCCGGTGAATTTTTCCAGGATGCGGATCGCGGCGCGAATCCCGTCCACCGCGGAGGATACGATCCCGCCCGCGTACCCCGCTCCTTCCCCAACAGGATACAGTCCTTTTACCGTAACCGACTCATAATTCTCCCGCTCGATGCGCACCGGGGAAGAAGTGCGGGACTCCACCCCGTAGAGAGTCGCCTCCTGGGAGAGAAACCCGCGCATCGAATTCCCGAATGTTTCCAGCCCGTACCGGATGTCCTCCTCCACGCGGACAGGAAGAATCCCGGAGAGGTTTGCCCGCACGACCCGGGGAGCCAGCGCCCTTCCCCGGGAGAGGTTCCGGTCCTTTCCCCTGAGGAAGGCCATCAGGTTCATGGCGGGAACGCCGAACCCGCCGCCTCCTTTCCGGTACGCGCGCGCCTCGAGGATCTTCTGGAAGGTGACGCCGGCCAGGACGTCGCCGACCCCGAAATCGTCCGTCGTCACGGTGGCCACGATCCCGCTGTTGGCGAACCCCGAATTCCTGGCGTGCGCGCTCATCCCGTTCACCGGCATCTCGTCGGGACCGGTCGAGGCGGTCATGACCTCCCCCCCCGGGCACATGCAGAAGGTATAGACCCCACGCCCGGCAGGCGCGCGCGCCGCCAGCCGGTAGTCAGCGGCGGGAAGGCCGGGATGCCCCGCCATCTTCCCGTACTGGATCCTGTCGATCAACTCCTGTGGATGCTCCACGCGAAACCCTACCGCGAACGGTTTCGCCGTCATCCGCACGCCCCGGCCGAGGAGCATCCGCACCGTATCCCGCGCGGAGTGCCCGATCGCCAACACCAGCGTCTCGCAGGGGATTTCCTCCCCGGTGGACAGACGAACCGACCGGACTGCCCCGTCTTCCGTCCCGGCCTCTTCGACCCGGGCGCCGAACCGGAAATCCGCCCCGAGCGACGTAAGCTCTTCCCGCATCCGGACGCAGAATTTCCGAAGGCGGTCCGTCCCCGCGTGCGGTTTCGCCTCCCGGGGCAGCTCGGGAAGTCCGGAAAACTCCGCGAACAGCCGGATCACGTGCTCGACCAACGGGTCCCCGATCCTCGTGGTCAGCTTCCCGTCGGAAAACGTCCCCGCTCCGCCTTCCCCGAACGCCACGTTGCTCTCCGGGTCCAGCGCCCCTTCCTTCCAGAAGGCAGCGACATGCCGGGAACGCTCCTCGACCGGCCGTCCCCTCTCCAGCAGAATCGGCGGCGCGCCGTACCGGGCGAGGGTGAGCGCGGCGAACAGTCCGGCGGGGCCTGCTCCCACGACGACCGGCCGCACGGGACAGGGAGGAACGGAGGCCCGGGGAAACGGGTCGGGAACGGGGAGGTGCGGGCGGGCCGAGGCAACCCGGGAGCACACCGCCTCCTCGAGGGCGGGGGAGCGAAGGGAGATATCCGCCGCGTAGACGCGCCGGATCACCCCCTTTCGCCTCGCGTCTATCCCGCGGCGGGCGACGGAAAAGTGCTCCACCTCGTCCGGGGGAACACCTATAATGAATAGAGCTTTCGAGAGGAGGTCCTCTTCGGGGAAACCCACGGGAACCCGAATATCGGAGATGCGCACGGCCAAGTGGATTTACCTCCTTCTCCTTATTCCCATCGCGGTTTCCCCGCTCTCCTGCAGAGGCATCGTCAAAAACGTCTTCCGGTCGCCGAAGGTCCGGTTGATCGACGTGGCGCTCCTGTCGAACCCGCTGGCCGATCCCGGAAAACCGTGGGACGCCGTCCTGAGCCTCGAGGTGGACAACCGCAACGACTATCCCCTGGAAGTCGCCTATGTCGCCTATTCCGCGATCTTCGGGCGGGACACGGTCGCGGGAGGGGAGCACCGCGAGGATATTCGTCTCGGGGCATCGGGAATTACGGTGGTGAAGGTGCCCGTCTCCTTCCGGCCCGAAGCGTTTCTCAACGCCGCAAAGGAGGCGTTTTTCGGCCGGACCATCACCTACGAGTTCAACGGGTCGGTCGGCATCCGGACCCCCGTCGTCGGCGTCGTGCGCGTCCCATTCTCCCGCACCGGCCGGTTCAAACCGACCGAGTTCCTGAGACAGAAAGGGTTGGGCTTCAATTGACCGGGCAAGGGGGATCGCCTCCCGAAAGGATCGCCAGCAGGTTCTCGGTCGCCAGTTTCCCCATCCCCTCCCGGGCCTGCGTCGTGGCGCTTCCCACATGGGGAAGGAGTACTGCTCCGGCCGCGCGAAGCAGTCTGGGGTGGACCTTCGGCTCCTTTTCGTAGACGTCCAGCCCCGCCGCGAAGATCCGTCCCTCCGCAAGCGCCTCTGCAAGCGCCGCCTCGTCGACGATCCCCCCGCGTGCGATGTTCACCAGGACCGCCTCCTTTTTCATCTTCCTCAGGCGGTCCCGGTCGATCATCCCCCGTGTTTCGGGAGAGAGCGGGACGGAGATCACGACGAAATCACTGCCGGACAGCAGATCGTCGAGCCCGACGTACCTTGCCCTGAGGGAGTCCTCCCGCGCCTTCGGGAGACGGTTGCGGCTGTGGTAGAGAACCTGCATCCCGAATCCCCTCCCCCGCGCGGCGATGGCGCTGCCGATCTTGCCCATCCCGACGATCCCCAGCGTTTTCCCGAACACCGGGACGCCCAAAAATCCCCAGGGGTCCCACGCGGTGAACTTCCCCTCCCGCAGGAACCTCTCCGCCTCCGAGAACCGCCGCGCGGCCGCCAGCATGAGCCCGAACCCTGCATCCGCGGTCGCCTCGGTAAGGACGTCGGGGGTGTTGCACACGCGGATCCTCCTGCGCGTCGCCTCCGGCAAGTCGATGTTGTTGACCCCGACGGCGAAATTGGACACGACACGGAGGGAATCCCCCGCCGTGTCCATCAGGGCCGCGTCGATCCGGTCCTCCAACGTGCAGAGGATCCCGACGGCCCCGCGGACCTTCCTGAGCAGCTCCCTGCGAGGCATCGGCCCGTCATGGTCCGGATACAGCGCCAACGCCTTCTCTCCGATCTTCGCCAGGGAAACCCCGGGGAGCCTCCGCGTGATCACCACCTTCGGTTTGTCGGACATCCCGCCGCCTCCTCTCTCTTCCGGTGCGCCTCCATTATATATACAAACCTGCGGGATCCCGCGCCCCGGGTCCTACGGTTGCCGGCGCCCTCGCGTCGGGGCGCGCCGCGGGCGGAGCAGACCGATAAAGGATGGCGGAGTGAGGTCAAGCGCAGGCGTGCGGGGCTATCGCGCGGCGAGCCACGAAGGGATCCCCCTTCCTCGCCCGTTCCGCCGGCAACAGAGGACCCTAAGGCGATGCGGGGGTTCCGCGGAGCGGCCTATGGAGCGAGGCAAATAGTGCGACGAGCGGAATCGGCAGCGAGCGGGCGCAGGTCGCGAGCGTAGCGGAGTGGAATCCCCCCGCAAGCAAGGGTCCTCTTACCCGCGCCGCGGGAGGGGCGCGCCGCGGGCGGAGCAGACCGAAGGAGGAGGGCGGAGTGAGGTTAAGCGCAGGCGTGCGGGTCCATCGCACGGCGAGCCACGAACGGAGCCCCCTCCGAGGTCGCGGAGCCGTTCCCGACGCCTTCAGGAAATCGATCGAATTCGACGAGGCTCCGCCGCGGGATGGCAACGACGCCGGCGGGGATGCAGCGGGACTCGAATGCCGGGGTCCTACGGGAAAGGCCCCCTGGAGGCCGGCTATTCGTGGCGGAGGGCCTCGATGGGGTCGAGGCGCGAGGCCTTGCGGGCGGGATAGAAACCGAAGAAGATCCCGACGACGGCGGAGAAGGTGAACGCGACGAGGACGGCCCCGGGAGAAATGAGCGTGGACCAGCCGGCGAACCGCGAGATGAGCATCGACCCCCCTACGCCTAACAGGATCCCGATCGCCCCGCCCGCTGCCGAGAGGCACACCGCCTCGATCAGGAACTGAACCAGAATGTCCCGCTCCCTCGCCCCCACGGCGAGCCGGATACCGATCTCGCGCGTCCGCTCCGTAACCGACACCAGCATGATGTTCATGATCCCGATCCCGCCCACGAGGAGCGATACCGAGGCGATCATGCCCAGCAGCAGGCTCATGATCCGCGTGGAGGCTTCCGCGACCTCGAGCATCTCCGTAAGGTTGCGCACGGAGAAATCCGCTTCCTTGCCGTTCCCGATCCGGTGCCGCTGCCGGAGAAGGGAGGTCATTTCCCTCTCCGCCTCCCCGATACTTTCCCGGTCGACTGCCTGGGCGATGATCACCCCGACCGAGCCCGGGTGTTCGCTCCCGATCAGTTTGTTCTGAACGGTGGTGATGGGGGCCATGATGATGTCGTCCTGGTCCTGCCCACGGGGCGACTGCCCTTTCTCCTCGAGAACCCCGACGACCGTGAAGGGGACCCTCTTGATGCGGATGATCGCGCCGACGGGGGACTCCTCCCCGAACAGGTTCTCCACCACCGTCCGCCCGACGACCGCCACCTTCGAGGACGCGTCCACCTCGTCGGACGTGAAGAATCGCCCCTCCGCGAGCCGCCAGTCCCGGATCTCGAAATACGCCGGGGTCACCCCCTGGACGAGTGTGCTCCAGTTCTGGTTCCCGTGTACCACGGGAGAGGTGGAGCGGATCGAGGGGGCCGCGAGCCGTATAGACGGGAGTTCCTTCCCGATCGCCCTCGCGTCGCCCATGGTGAGCGTCGGGGCGGAGCCGAAACCGGAACGAAGGCCCCCCGACGTCGTGCTCCCGGGGAGGATGAGGAGAAGATTCGAGCCGATGGAGGAGATCTGGGCGGCGATCCGCTCGTTCGCGCCCGCCCCGATCGCCACCATCGCAATCACGGCGGCGACCCCGATGACCATCCCGAGCATGGTGAGGACCGACCGCATCCGGTTCGCACGGAGCGACCGGTACGCGATCATCCAGGCGGAATAGAGATTCATCGGTTTCCGGACGCCCCGTTTCCCCCGCGACCCCTGCCCTCGCCGGGCCGGTCGTCAACAATCCGTCCGTCCCGGAACCGAACTACCCGCTTGGCGTACCGGGCGATCTCGGGGTCGTGGGTCACGACCACTATCGTGATCCCCTGTTTCTCGTTGAGCTCCACGAATACCCCCATGATTTCCTCGCTCGTTACCGTGTCGAGATTCCCCGTCGGTTCGTCCGCGAGAATCAGGGAAGGGGAGTTCACGACCGCCCGGGCGATCGCCACCCGCTGCTGCTCACCGCCGGACATCTGGGTCGGAAGGTGGCCTTCCCGGTCGAGGATTCCGAGGGTCGCGAGTGCTTCCCGTGCCCTCTCCCGCCGTTTCCCGGAGGAGACGGAGTCGTAGATCATGGGCAGCTCCACGTTCTCCAGGGCCGTCATCCTCGGTAGCAGATTGAACCCCTGGAACACGAAGCCGATCTTCCGGCTCCGGATCGTGGCGAGGGCGTCCCTTTCCCTTGCCTCCACCTCCTGCCCGTCGAGCCGGTACACTCCCGTCGTCGGACGGTCGAGGCACCCCAGGATGTTCATCAGGGTCGATTTTCCGGAACCCGACGGCCCCATCACCGCGAGGAACTCCCCCGGCCGGATTGCGAGGGAGACGTCACGAAGGGCATCAACGCTTACGGTCCCCAGCCGGTACGTCTTCGAGAGGTGCTCGACCTCGATCACGGGGTGCGGCATGCCCATCAGAAGAGTTTCATCCGGGGAGATCCTCCCCCGGCCGCCCCCGTGCTCTTCCGGGTCTCCTCGACCACCAGGGGGTCCCCCTCCTTCAACTCCCCCTGCACGAGCTGGGTGTATATCCCGTCGCTGATCCCTCCCTTGACGGGCACCTCCCTGGTCTTGCCGTCCTTCTCCAGGAGGTACACCCGCTGCCCGCCGACGCCCTTTTTCTCCTCCGGCTTCTTCCCGTCGGAAGGGCGGAAACGCAGGGCGGCGTTCGGGATCTTCAGGACATCCGGCAGGTCCCGCACGTGGACCGAGACATTGGCGGTCATCCCGGGTTTGAGGAGGAGTTCCCCGTTGTTTACCTCGACCACGACGTTGTAGGTGACCACGTTCTGCGTCACGATGGGCGAGTTTCGCACCTGCACGATTTTTCCGGTGAACGTCCGTTCGGGGTACGCGTCCACGGTGAACGTCGCCTGCTGCCCCGTCCTCACCTTCCCGATATCCGCCTCGTCGAGGTTGGTGTCGATCTGCATCTTGGTGAGGTCCTGCGCGATGGTGAAGAGCGTGGGGGTCTGAAAGCTGGCGGCAACCGTCTGTCCTGCGTCCACGTTCCGGGAGATCACGATCCCGTCAACCGGGGAGTGGATGGTTGCGTACCGCAGATTCGTTTCCGCCGCGGAGAGCTGCCCTTGCGCCTGGGTCACCTGCCCCTTCGCACTGCGTTTCTGGGCGAGCGCCGTCTCGTAGGCAGTCTGCGCCGAGTCGACGTCGGCCTGGGCGACGAACCCGTCCTTGACCAGCTCCCGGTTGCGCCGGTACGTCCGCTCCGTGTCGATGACGAGGACGTTGGCCCGCTCGAGCGCTGCTCGGGCGTTCTCGAGGTTCCCTTTCGCCTGGAGAACGGACGCCTCGAACAGGCGAGTGTCGATCTGTGCGATGACCTGCCCTTTCTTCACCGGGGAATTGTAATCCACGAAGATCTTCTCCAGCGTCCCGGAGACCTGGCTTCCCACCTGCACCGTCGTGACGGCGTTCACGTTCCCCGTCGCCAGGACCGTTTCGGCGATCGCCCCCCTTTCGACCGGCGCGGTCCGGTACGGAGACTTCTTGGCGTTTCCGTCCGTGCCGAGGAAATAATACGAGACGGCTGCAAGCAGAACGAAGGCCAGGGCGACGATCCCCTTTTTCATCGAATCTCCTTCCATGCAAGATGTTCGATTGCCGGATCCTCGATCCGGATACCCTGCCGTTCCAGAAGCTCCCCCGTGGCCTTCCAGAGAAGGGTCTGCGCCCCCTGGTAGGCCGCACGCGCCGCCGTGAGGGTTTCCCGGGAACTCGTGAGATCCGACTCCGCCTGCAGGATGTCCGTCGTCGTAGCAAGGCCGACCTTTCCCCGCTTGAGAAAGGAGGCCAGCCGCGCTTCGCCGAGGACGACTCCTTTCTGCGCGGCTCCTACCTGGCGCATGCTCGTATCGAGCGCCCGTAGCGCGCTTCGGACGTCGAGACGAATACTTTCCGTAAGGCTCCGAATCCGGGTGTCCGCCTGGCGCTCCTGCAAAAGACCGGCGGCGAGGTCTGCCTTCGCCGCGTCGTTTCCGAGAGGAAAAGCCAGGGTCACCCCGATCGACCAGAACGGGGAATTCCCCGACTTCAGTTCGTCGAGGGCGTCCCCGTACCCCGGGGCCAGCCCCCCGAGCCCCGCGCTTCCCGTCAAGGAGACGGCGGGAAGCATCTCGTTGCGGGCGACCTTGGTGCGGAATTCCTCGGTCTGCAAACCGACTTTCGCGTCCTGCAGATCAGGGCGGTTCCGGAGGGCGATTGCCATCTCCTCCTGTTCGGAAACCTCCATCGGTTCGACCGGGATCGAATCCGCCGGAACCAGTTCCGACCCGACCCCGTATTGGATCAGTACCGACAGGCTGTCGGATGCATCCTTGACATTCTTCTCCGCGACGAGAAGGTCCTGCTCCCGTTGGGCAACGCCGAACTCGGAATCGAGCAGCTCCACCGACGCGAGGACTCCCGCCTTCACCCTCGCCTGGTTTCCCGCGTGGATCTCCTTCGCCACGGCGAGCGAACTCCTCCTGGTTGTCAGGTTTTCCCTGGCCTTGACCAGCGCGAAATACGCGTCCCTCGTATCTGCAACCTTGGATATGGCGACCGATCGCCATTGCAGGAGGGAGGACGCCTTGGCATACCCGGCGATCGTGATGTCCTTTTCCGTGATCTCCTTTCCGAATCCCCGCAGGACCGGCTGGGAGAGGGAAAGGGAAACCTGGGGCTGGGCATACCGGGAGAACGGGGTGCCGAGGTCGTCTTGGCTCCAGAAGTTCGTGAAGGCGGCCGACGCCGTGGCTCCCGAGGAAAGGAGGAAGTCCGTGGAGAGGTTGGCATCGAAGATGCGCCTGTTCGCAAAAAAAGACAGAGTGGGGTCGACGGCGGCGTTCGAGTCGCGATAATCCAGAAGCAGGCTCAGGTTCGGGTCGTAGACCGCCCGGGCGCGGCGGATGTCAGTCTCGGAGAGAGCCGGGTTGAACGTCTGCACGCGAAGGTCGAGGTTTCGTTCAATCGCGGCCCGCACCGCCGTATCCAGGGTGATCGGGAGTTCCTCCGCGAGGGCCGGGCCCGCCGCCGGAAGGAGGACCGCGACGAGGAACCACGCAAAAAGCGATCGGGGATGCCGCCGGAGAATATTCATCGGAAGGATCCTCGTTTCCTGCCCGCGGGTGGTCTCATCGCCGAGTGGGCGGCCGTGGCGATATGCCGGGCCGTCCGTTCGATCTCCGCGGCGTCATACCGGACGTCCGGGTAGAGCTTTGCGATGACGGGGCGCGCATGTCGGTAGAAGAGGCATTGCCCGAGGATGGAGAAGACGTGTCGCCGAATTTCCGCGTCGCCGGGGCGTTTCCCGACGATTTCGCGCACAAGGGCACCCAGGGATTGATGAAGGGGGAGAATCGCCCTCTCGATCACCCTGTCCAGCGCCCCCGTCGGCTCGACGATCTCCCGCGCCATCAGTTTCCCGAACCACGCCGGTCGTCCGTCGTCGAGAATGCGCATCAGGAGGGTCCGGATGAACCGGGATAGCCTTATCTGCGGCGTCTCCGCCAGGCCGGAGGGGTCGCTTTCGGGGTATTTCTGTCGCGCCTGGCGGTAGGCGAATTCGAGCACGTCGGCGTACAGATCTTCCTTCCCCTTGAAGTAATAATTCACCGATGCGACGTTGACGTGGGCCCGGCGGCAGATCTCCCGGACGGTGGAGCGGCGAAACCCCCGCTCGGCGAACACCTCGCCTGCAGCATTCAGCAGTCGCTCGCGGGTCCGTTCGGGAAGCGGCATTTCCCTGGGGATGGCGCGGGAGCCTTTGGGTTCCATCGGTTTAAACATATGTTTAAAACAAGTGTATTAACGTTTCGGAAAATGTCAAGGGATACGTGTCCTCCCCCCCCGTGTTTCTCACAGGGCTTCGTCGCGCGCGCGGGGGGGGGACGGGCGATCGATCCGGGGAGACCTTCCCGAATTGACAGGAAGGAGGGAAAGGTATATTTTCATCCTTTCCTTCGCCCTTTTCACCAAATCATCCTGCCGGGAGGAATCGACATGGCAGTCAAAGTCGGGATCAACGGGTTCGGGCGGATCGGACGCAATTTCTTCCGCGCGGCGTACCAGGACCCCGCGCTGGAAATCGTGGCCGTCAACGACATCACCGATGCGAAAACGCTTGCCCACCTCCTGAAGTACGACTCCGTCCACGGGCGATTCGAGGGAACGGTCGAGGCCAGGGACGACAGGCTCGTCGTGGCAGGGAAGGAGGTCCGGGTCTTCGCCGCGAAGGACCCTTCCGAGCTTCCGTGGAAGAGCCTCGGGGTGGAGGTGGTCATCGAGTCCACCGGGAAGTTCACGGACCGGGAGGGTGCGGAAAAGCACATCAAGGCGGGAGCGAAGAGGGTGCTCATCTCGGCGCCGGCCAAGAATCCCGACGCCACCTTCGTGATGGGAGTGAACGAGAAGACATTCGACCCGGCGAAGCACAGAATCATCTCCAACGCCTCCTGCACGACCAACTGCCTCGCGCCCGTCGCAAAGGTGCTCCTCGACGCCTTCGGCATCGAGCGGGGCCTCATGACCACGATCCACGCGTACACGAACGACCAGAAGATCCTCGACCTCCCCCACAAGGACCTTCGCCGGGCCCGCGCGGCGGGGTTGTCCATGATCCCGACCACTACCGGCGCCGCCAAGGCGGTGTCACTCGTTATCCCGGAACTGAAAGGAAAACTCGACGGGATGGCGATCCGCGTCCCCACTTCCAACGTTTCCTTGGTGGACCTGACCGTGGAACTGTCGAAAGCGGCGACCGTGGAGGAGATCAACGCGGCGGTCAGGAAGGCTGCCGAGGGGCCCCTGAAGGGGATTCTCCAGTACGTCGACGAACCGTTGGTATCCGTCGACTTCAATCACACCCCCTACTCCTCGGAATTCGACTCCCTTTCCACCAAGGTGATCGAGGGAACTATGGTGAAGGTGCTGGCCTGGTACGACAACGAGTGGGGATACTCCTGCCGGATGGTGGATCTGGCCAAGTACGTCGCAGGGAAAGCGTAGGGGAATGCGAACCCCCGTCATCGCGGGCAACTGGAAGATGTACAAGACCGCGCAAGAAGCTTCCGCCTTCGTCCGGGAGTTTCTTCCTCTGGTGGCGGATGCGGATCGCGTGGAGACCGTGCTTGCCCCCCCCTTCCCCTATCTGGCCACCGTCGCGGCCCTGACGCGCGGCACGAGGGTCGGCGTGGCGTCTCAGAATGTCCACTTCGCCGACGAGGGGGCGTACACGGGGGAGGTCTCCCCCCGGATGGTGCGGGACGCGGGCGCCGCCTACGCCATCATCGGTCATTCGGAGCGGCGGCAATATTTCCTGGAAACCGACGGGTTCGTGAACCGGAAAATCCGGGCCGCCCTCGCAGCGGAGTTGGTCCCGATCCTGTGCCTGGGGGAAACGCTGGCGGAGCGCGAGGCAGACAGGACGATAGAGACCGTGGAACGGCAGATTCGAGACGGGCTCCTGGAGGTTCCGGCGTCGGACGCGGGAAGGATCATCGTGGCGTACGAGCCGGTCTGGGCCATCGGGACCGGGAAGACGGCCACGCCTGCGCAGGCCCAGGAGGTCCACGCCTTTCTCCGTGGTAGACTGAAGCAGTTGTGGGGGGACGAAGCCGGGCACTCGGTGCGGATCCTCTACGGGGGTTCCGTCAAGCCGGAGAACATCGCCTCGTTGATGGCCCAGGACGACATCGACGGGGCGCTCGTCGGCGGAGCAAGCCTTTCCGCCGGGTCGTTCGCGAAAATCGTGAAGTACCGATAACGGAGGAACCGAAAAACGCAATGTATACCCTTGTCGTAATTCTGCACATCGTGGTGTCCGTGGCCCTCATCCTCATCATTCTTCTCCAGACGGGCAAAGGGGCCGATATCGGGGCCGTCTTCGGGGGCGGCTCCTCCCAGACCCTGTTCGGTTCGAGCGGCCCCACCAGCTTCCTGAGCAAGATGACCGCCGCTGCCGCGGTCATCTTCATGGTCACGTCCCTCTTTCTGGCATACTTTTCGGGAAACCGGCCCGTTTCGAGCATCATGAAGGGGGCAGTGCCTGCCCAGACGATGCCGGGGCCGGTGGAACCGCCCGCTATCCCTTCGTCTCCGCAGGGGATCCCCACAGCGCCGGGCGGGACGGTCCCGCAGGGTCCCGCGCCGCAAGGAAATCCCGCCTCCCCGGGGAAATAGTCCGGATTTCGCTTGGCACGGCGGCATGCGACAGCACGCCGCCCTTTCCGCCTACTCATTCCGGTGCGCTTTCCGGATCTCCTGCGTCAACTGGTGGGCCCGCCTGGCCGGGTCGGGAATCCGGTAGCGGGAACAGAGGGCGAGCACGAGGGCGATCGACGACGGAAGGTCCGCCAGGTGCCCGGGCGACACGAAGACGGGTTTGACCCCCGCCCTCGTCCGGACGGCGGCCCCCGCGGTTTCCCCCGAAAGCGTCAACGGGGCCGTGTCCCCCTTCCGCAGACCGGGGGGCTCATGCTCCCCTACGAGCCGTTTCTTGGCACAACCGACGCTCGGCACGGACAGGAGGACCCCCATGTGGGAAGCAATCCCCATGCGCCGGGGGTGGGCGGCCCCGTGACCGTCGAAAAGCATGACGTCGGGCCTGTGGGAGAGCGTCTCCCAGGCGGCGGCGACCGCCGGCCCCTCGCGAAAGGCGAGGTAGCCGGGAACGTAGGGGAACCGGACGAGACAGACGGCCGTCCGCTCCTCGAGAATTGCCTGCGACACCATGTCGTAAATGACGATGGCTGCCGCCACCATCTCCTTGGCGCCGAGGAAGGTCACGTCGGCGGCCCCCACCAGGCGGATGCGGTCCGAACGGAGCGGGACGTGGCGGACCAGGGAACGGAGGCGTTCCTGGACCTGCCGTGCCTGCTGCACCGAGGTTACGAGGAGGGGAAGCGGTTTTTTCGGGTCCATAAATTCAAAAACCCCGGCGATTTCTCGCCGGGGCTTTAATTTTCGGGGAGGTTTAATCCCCTCGGGCCGCAAAAGCCCTGTTCTTAGATCACTTTGGTGACGTTTGCCGCCTGCGGTCCCTTGGGGCCATCTGTGATCTCGAATTCGACGCGCTCACCCTCCTTCAACGACTTGAAGCCTTCCGACTTGATGGCGCTGAAGTGGACGAATACATCCGGTCCGCCTTCCTGGGCAATGAAGCCATACCCCTTCGCGTCGTTGAACCACTTCACGGTGCCTTGAGCCAATTGCGTGTACCTCCTTCTTGAAATGCGTGTCAAACCTGAGCAAATTGCCCAAAATTTGAAACAGTGGAAACTGTATCAACCGGCATATCCCCTGTCAAGGAAGAAAAACCCCCGATACTTACCCGCATTTCCTGGGTTCCACCGGACATAAGAGGAATCCCGCACCGAAGCGGAAAGGAAATCCCGACGGGCGGGGTGGTACAATACGATCGTGACCCCGCCCGTCATCGTCAGCGCGTCGCGCCGCACCGACCTGCCCGCCTTCCACGCGGAGTGGTTCTCCGCCTGCCTGTCCCGGGGAACCGCCGAATACCGGAACCCGTATTCCGGCAAACCGGCAGCCGTCTCCCTTTCCCGGGACCGCGTGGCGGCATTTGTCTTCTGGACCCGCGACCCCCGTCCGTTCCTCCCCGTACTTTCGCGCATCGAGCGGGAAGGGTACCGGTCGGTGTTCCATTTCACCGTGACGGGGCTTCCCCGGGAGATCGAGCCCTTCGTCCCTCCCTTCGCGGAGACGGTCACGGCCTTCCGCAGGCTGACGGATTCGCTCGGTCCCCGGCGCGTACTGTGGAGGTTCGACCCGCTCCTTCCCGGGGAGGATGCCGAAGGCATGGTGGCGCGATTCGACAGGGTGTCGGAAGCCCTGGTCGGACTGTCGACCCGGTGCACCGTGAGTATTGCCCACCCCTATCGCAAGAGCCTGCGGGCGACACGCCACCTCCCGGGGATCTGGGAAACGTCGGCGGAGTTGCGGTCCGCCGCGGAACGGATCGCCGCCCTGGGGCGGGAGCGGGGCTTCGATATGCTCTCCTGCTGCACGCCCCTTTTCGCCGGGTGGGGCATCCCCCCCGGCGCCTGCGTGGACGGCGGATATCTCCGGGACCTGTTCCCCGGCGCCGACATCCCCCTGTCCCCCTCCCCGGTGCGTCCCGGGTGTCTCTGCAGCTCGTCCCGGGATATCGGCTCGTACCAGACCTGCCGGCACGGGTGCCTGTACTGCTATGCCGCGTGAACGGCCCCTTCCGCCGAAGCGGTATTCCCTGCGGGAAATCCCGGCGGAAGGGGGGAAGATCGACTACGAGAGCGTGCTGAACCCGCAGCAGCGGGAGGCGGTCCTCCACGGGGACGGCCCCCTCCTCGTCATCGCGGGAGCCGGGACGGGAAAGACCCGCACGCTCATCTACCGGGTGGCCCGGCTCGTGGAAACCGGCGTTCCGCCCGCCTCCATTCTTCTTCTTACCTTCACGCGGAGGGCGGCGGAGGAGATGCTCCGGCGTGCGTCTCTCTTCCTCGACCGCCGGTGTGAAAAGGTGGCCGGCGGCACGTTTCACGCCTTCGCCAACACCCTTCTGCGCCGCCACGCGGGCGCGATCGGGTTCGGAGGAAACTTCACCATCCTCGACCGTGCCGATTCGGAGGAACTGATCGGATTCTTGCGGCAGGAGATCCACGTCGCCCACAAGACGGTGCGATTCCCGCGGAAGGAGACCCTTGCGGACCTCTACAGCCGGGCGATAAACCGGGGCGAGGACGTCGCCACCGCCGCGGAGCGGGACACTCCCCATTTCCTGTACTGCCTTGACGACATCCTTCGGATTCACCGTCTCTACGAGGCGGCGAAGCGGGAACGGAACCTGATGGACTACGACGACCTGCTCGTGCACACAGCCACGCTCCTCCGGGAGCACGAAGGAATCCGGCGGACGGTTTCCGAGGCGCACCGGCACATTCTGGTCGACGAATACCAGGACACCAACAGCATCCAGGCGGAGATCTTAAGGCTCCTTGCGGCCACCCACGACAACGTGATGACGGTGGGGGACGATTCCCAGAGCATCTACTCGTTCCGCGGCGCCAGGTTCCGCAACATACTTGATTTTCCTTCGGATTTTCCCGGAGCGAAAGTGGTCTACCTGGAGGAGAACTACCGCAGCGTCCAGCAGATACTGGACGTGACCAACGAGATCATCGCCCGGGCGGCGGAGAAGTTTCCCAAGCGCCTGTTCGCGGCCCGGGGGGGCGGGGAGAAACCGTCGATCCTGTCGGCCCCGAACGAGCGCATCCAGTCCTTCTTCGTCGCGGACCGGATCCTCGAACTGCACGAGAATCACGGAATCCCCCTGCGGGAGATCGCGGTCCTGTTCCGGGCCGCCTACCTGTCATTCGACCTCGAGGTCGAGCTCGCCAAGAGGCACATCCCGTACCGGAAATACGGCGGGTTCAAGTTCCTGGAAACGGCGCACGTCAAGGATGTCATCGCGCATCTCCGGCTGGTAGAGAACCCCCGGGACACCTTGAGTCTCTCCCGGGTGCTGATGCTCATTCCCGGCGTGGGACGAAAGCGCAGCGCCGAGATCTCCCGCCGCGCCTACGAGTCGGCGTCGCATGCCCCCGTTTTCTCCTCGCTCGCCGCGATGAAGGCGTCGGAAGGCGCCGCCCGGCTGTCCGGGTGCCTGCGGGATCTCACGGAAGGGACATCGTCCCCGCCCGGGGAGGCTCTGGCCCGGGTTCTCGCTCACTACCGCCCCCTATTGGAGGCGAAGTACGACGACTACCCGCGGCGGCTCAAGGACCTCGAGCATCTCGAGTCCCTTTGCGCGAGACATCGCACGCTTTCCGACTTCCTCGCGGAGATCACGCTCGAGCCGCCGGAGGCCTCCGTGGGGGATATCGTGTCCTCCGAAGGGGACGGCGACACCCTCACGCTGTCGACGATCCATTCGGCCAAAGGGCTGGAGTGGAAAGTCGTCTTCCTTCTCTGGGTGCTGGACGGAAAGCTCCCGCTGGCGCGGGTGGCGGAGGACGAGGACGAGATGGAGGAGGAGCGGCGGCTCCTCTACGTCGCGGCGACGAGGGCGAAGGACACCCTGATCCTCACCTATCCCGTCAATATCTATGAAAGGGCGTCCGGAACGGTGCTGTCCCTGCCGTCCCGGTTCGTTGAGGACATCCCGTCGGAAATACTTCCCCGGTACGCGCTGATCGAATAATCAAGGACTACGTGTCTTTCCGGTCCTCGAACACCTTCCCGCACCAGTCGCAGTGAGGCGATTCGCGCGGAAGCCAATGGCTGCATTGCGGGCACTGTTTCTCCGGAGAGGACTTCTTCTTCTCCTCCTCCTCGCCGTCCCACATCTCTTCGTCGTACTTCCAGTCGTCCCGCGGCATGTGTCTCCTCCGGGCGGACCGGGCAACCTCGCGGTGCGGCTACCGCCTCGGGTAGATCATACCATCCATGTCCTCATACCCGTTCGGAAAAAGAAACGGGGCGAACCCTAGAAGGGATCGCCCCGTTCCGTAACGCCGGTTTCCGGTCTGCCGGCCCTGCCGGTATCCCGCTCAGAAGCCGCCCTTCTCCTTCGTGTAGGCCAGGCGGCCCCCGGCCAGGAGGATCTCGATCTGGCGCTCGGTCAAGCTGTGCTTCGCCTCGAACTCGAACCCCTTCGTCGCGTTCCGGACCTTTACCGTCGATCCCTTCGTGATCGCTTCCCGAATTCCCGGGATCTCGATCCGGTCCCCCTGGTCGATCCGGTCGTAGTCCTCCTCGCTCGCGAACAGAAGGGGGACGATCCCGAAGTTGATCAGGTTTGCCGAGTGGATCCGCTCGAACGACCTCGTGATGACCGCGCGGACGCCCAGGTGGCTCGGGCAGATCGCGGCATGCTCCCGGGAGGAACCCTGGCCGTAGGACAGCCCGCCCACGACGATATTATGGATCCCCTTGCCCTTGTTCTCGAGCGCCCGCCTGCTGAATCCGGGGTCGACCCCCTCGAATACGAATTCGGCGTACTTGCCGATGTTGGAGCGGTATTTCAGCCGGGCCCCCGCGGGCATGATGTGGTCGGTGGTGATCTTGTCCCCCACTTTCAGGGCGACCTCCCCCTGGAGGGAGTCGGGAAGGGGGACGTTCTCCGGGGGATTCCCGATGTTCGGTCCCCGGCGCACGGTCACCGCGGCAGGGTCCTCCGCGGGCGGCAGCACCATCGAGTCGTCCACCAGGAACTTCCTGGGCACCTTCACGTCCGGGTATTCTATCCCCAGCTCCGCGGCGACGTCCCGGGGATCGGCCATCTCCCCCTTGAGCGCACAGGCCGCGGCCGTTTCGGCGGAGACGAGGAAGATCCCGGCATCCTTCGTCCCGGAACGTCCCTCGAAGTTCCGGTTGTTGGTCCGCACCGAGACTCCTCCCGAAGGGGGCGCCTGGCCCGCACCGATGCAGAATCCGCAGGCCGTCTCGAGGATCCTCGCCCCGGAGCTTGCCAGGGTCGCGATGCTGCTCTCCCTGGCGGCCATCTGGAGGACCTGGCGCGAACCGGGGGCGACGCCGAAGGAGACGTTTTCCGGGATCACCTTGCCGTTCATGATCTTTGCGAGGGTCGTGATGTCCTTGTAGGAGGCGTTCGTGCACGACCCCACGAGGACCTGGTCGACCTTTTTGCCCGCGATGTCCTTCACGCGAACGACGTTGTCGGGGCTGTGCGGCTGGGCTACCATCGGCTCGAGAGCGGAGAGGTCGATGTCGATCACCCGGTCGTATTTCGCCGTGGAATCGGCCTTGAGGCCAACCCACTGGTCCGCCCTTCCCTGAGCCTTAAGGAATGCCCGGGTCACCCTGTCGGACGGAAAGAGCGAGGTGGTGACGCCCAGTTCCGCCCCCATGTTGGTGATGGTGGCGCGCTCGGGAACGGAAAGGGTGGCCACCCCTTCCCCGCCGTACTCGATGATGCAGCCCACGTTCCCCTTGGTGGTTAGAATCTCGAGCAGTTTCAGGATCACGTCCTTGGCCGCTATCCAGGGGGCAAGACTCCCCGTGAGGTTCACCCGTATCACCCGGGGATACGTCAGGAAGAACGGTCCGCCCGCCATGGCCACGGCGACGTCCAGGCCCCCTGCGCCGATCGCCATCATCCCGATCCCTCCGCCGGTCGGCGTGTGGGAGTCGGAGCCGAGCAGCGTCTTTCCGGGCGCACCGAACCGCTCCAGGTGGACCTGGTGGCAGATGCCGTTGCCGGCACGGGAGTAGTGGATCCCGTGCTTCGCCGCGACGGTCTGGAGATAGAGGTGGTCGTCGGCGTTCTCGAACCCCTCCTGCAGCGTGTTGTGGTCGACGTAGGAGACCGACAGTTCGGTCTTCACCCGGGGAACCCCCATCGACTCGAACTGCAGGTACGCCATCGTCCCGGTGGCGTCCTGCGTGAGCGTCTGGTCGATCCGGATCCCGACCTCCTTGCCGGGCTTTTTCTCCCCGGACACGTAGTGACTCTTGATGATCTTCTCTACGATGTTCCTTCCCACGGGATTCCTCCTTTTAAGGTCTACAGGTCGGCAGGTTGGGCAATAGGGTGTCGCAACGTCGACGGGACCGTGCTCTAAAAACCGGCCTATCATACGCAAAGGAACCGACGAAATCAATCACCGGCCGGCATCCCCGAACGTATCGACCCGGATTCGACCTTAAAGTCGGCAAATGCGGGGATTTCCCCCCCCTGGGACCGAAAATCCGTATTGACACAGCATAACGTATGCTGTATACATTATGGAACATTCAGAATCGTTCTCATGACCGGGGAAGCCCTATAGTATTTCGCTTAAAATTAAGATATCCTGCACGCGATTGAAGTGGCATCCGGCAGGAACAACGTAGGGTAACTTCTTGAATGAAATTATGTTTCTTAGGGAAAGGGGGTGAACAGGGAAGGGGGAAACGGGAAACACCAGGTTTCATTAACGCTGAGGGGATGAAAGAGGGGGATGGAAACGACAAGATTTCCGAGGAGAAAGCCAACCTCAAACCGTGAATCATCCTTAAAGGAGGGAATGGTGAGAAAATCATTTCTAATGCTTGGAATGCTTACCCTGATCCTGCCTCTCATGTTCCTGGGATGCGGGAACGACGGGTCGCAAGGCCCACAGGGACCCCCGGGACCTCCGGGCTCTGGTGGCATATCTGCTCAAGCAGTCGAGTCCTGTACGATTTGTCATAACGGAATTGTCAGGAGAAATGGCTCAGACCATCAAGCAGCCTACGATGAATTGTTTCAGGACAACGTCGTTCAGGTCACAAGCCTGGCCTACACGTTCAACCCTGCGGACAACACCGACGTCGTGACGTTCAACATGACCAAGGCCGGCGTCGACTTTGATTGCACGCAAGCAAACAAAAGCCCGGATTCACTCAATATCTACTGGACGGAGTATGACAATACGACCAACCGGTTCGGGTTCAGTCCGCCCGCCGGAAGACAGTCCATCAA
>JBAVJZ010000007.1:0-20497 GCA_049688015.1 Candidatus Deferrimicrobiaceae bacterium
ACCTGAACCGGGGGGCTTCCAAGGTGGACATCGTGGCGGGGCTTGCCTACTCCGTGGTCATCAATTACCTGAACCGGGTCGTCCGGGGCCGAAAGATCGGGGAGACGATCTACTTCCAGGGGGGGACCGCGTACAACGACTCTGTTGCGGCGGCCTTCACTTTCGTCCTGGGGAAGAAGATCATCGTCCCGCCGCACAACGGGGTCATCGGGGCGATCGGGATGGGCCTCCTCGCGCGCGACAAGATGTACGCGACGGGGGAGAGTACCCGCTTCCGCGGATTCGACATGGGGAAAGTGGACTACCGCAGGCGCGAGTTCACCTGCAAGGGGTGCAGCAACTTCTGTGACATGCAGGAGATCCGGATCGAAGGCACGAATACCTACTGGGGGGACAAGTGCTCCGAGAGATACCGGAAGAGCGCCCGGACAGACGTAAAGCCGGTAATCGAGGACCTTCCCGCGCGTCGGGCGGAGTGGTTCGAGTCTTTACTCCGGGAGGAGACGCAAGGTACCCGCGGAATCGTCGGGTATCCCCGGGCAATGTATTTTTACGAACGGTTCCCGTTCTGGAAGACGTTCCTTTCCTGTCTCGGGTTCGGGGTGAAGGTGAGTCCGCGGACCGACAAGGCGATCGCGAGGGAAGGGTCCGAGAAGACAGTGGCCGAGCCGTGCTACCCGATCCAGGTCGCCCACGGCCACGTGGCCGCACTCCTGCGGGACCGGATCGATTTTCTGTTCGTCCCCAACGTCATCAACGCGGAGACTGTCCACACCCACACCGAGTCCCACTTCTGCCCGTGGGGGCAGACTCTCCCGTTCGTCCTCGCATCGGTCCCCGGCTGGGAGAAGGAGGTACGCCAGAAGCTCCTTTCCCCGACTGTCCGCTTCCGGGACGACGAACGTTTCCTGGTCGAGGACCTCTTCGAGTGTTTCGGTCCGCTGGGAATCTCCCGCCGCGAAATCCGGGAGGCGACCCGGGAGGGCTGGAAGGAGCAGCGCCGGTTCGGCGAGTTTCTCGCCGACCGCGGTGCGGTGGCGGTATCGGAGGTGGAGAAGGCGGGCGCCCACGCCGTCATCCTGATCGGGCGCTCGTACAATCTCTATGACCGGGACGTCAATCTCAACATCCCCGTGAAACTGCGCGACCAGTACGGCGCAAACGTGATCCCGATCGATTTCCTGCCCGTGGACGGGATCGACATCCGGGATATTCACGACAACATGTTCTGGAACTACGGAAGGAAGATCATCGCGGCGGCGAAGTGGTGCAGGAACCGGCCGAAGTACCACATCATCTACATCACCAATTTCAAATGCGGGCCGGACTCCTTCATACGGCATTTCATCCAGAAGGCCTCCGGTGCCCCGTACCTGACCTTGCAGTTCGACGGCCACGCCAACGACGCAGGGTACATGACCCGGTGCGAGGCATATCTCGACAGCAAGGGGGTATTGCGATGGTGGGCGGAAGCGTGAGCGGGTCGCCGCTTTCCGGCAGGACGGTGTTCTTCCCCCCGATGACCGAGGCGGGGGTGCGTGCCATTGCCGCGGCGTTTCGTTCTGTCGGGATCGAAGCCAGGCCCATGCCACCCTCGGATGAAGAGACGCTTCTCCTGGGAGGACGATTCTCCTCGGGGGAGGAGTGCCTCCCCCAGAAGGTGACGCTGGGTGACACGCTCAAGCTTCTGGTGCATGGGGAAATCGCCCCGGGAAAGATGGCGCTCTTCATGCCGTCCTCCAACGGACCGTGCCGGTTCGGTCAGTACGGCACCTTCATGAAGATGGTTCTCGAGGAAATGGGGTACGGCGATGTCATGCTCATCTCCCCCACGTGCGCGGACGGGTACGACGGAGTGGGAGAGCATGCCGACGAACTTCTCCGCACCGCGTGGCGGGGCATGGTCGGCGGGGACCTCCTCCAGAAGCTTCTCCTCCGGATCCGCCCGTACGAGACCGAGAAGGGAGCGGCCGACCGGGCATTCGACGAAGCGGTGGAGATACTGTGCCGTGCCGTGGAGATCCCGGGGAGGAAGAAGGGGGAGAAGCTCGCCCGGATCGTCGCGGCCCTGCGGGAGGGGCGGGAGCTGTTCCGCCGCGTGCCGGCGGACTTCTCCTCGCCGAGGCCCCTTATCGGGGTCGTCGGGGAAATCTTCTGCCGGCTCAACGCCTTCAGCAACGACGATGTGGTTCGCAAGGTCGAGGAGACGGGAGGGGAATGCTGGATTTCCGACGTGACGGAGTGGATCTGGTACACCAACGCCGACCACCACAGGGATCTCAAACGGTACGGAAAAACCCTGAGTTTCGAAATGCTTGGTGCAAAGTTGAAGTGGCACTTCCAGAGGAAAGACGAGCACGCCCTCCTCGAAGTGTTCGGGAACGATTTCCGCGGCTACGAGGAACCGCACGACATCCGGGAGATCATGGAGCTCGCCCGCCCTTACCTGGTGCCCGAGGGGACCCTGGGGGAGATGCTGCTGTCCGTGGGGAAGTCGGTATATCTGTACCGCAAGGGGGTGGACGGGATCCTCGACATCAACCCCTTCTCGTGCATGAACGGTATCGTTTCCGAGGCCGTGTATCCCCGCGTGTCCCGCGATTGCGAGGGACTCCCGGTCCGCGTGCTGTACTTTGACGGGACGCGCGTGGACCGCCGGTACGAGCTGGAGATCTACATGGAGCTCGTCCGGGAGTATTCCTTCCGGAAGCGGATGCAGCGCATCCTGCCGGAGGATTTCGGGGCGGACGCGGCGACCGGCGCCTAGCCCGCATTTCTCCCCAGCCTCCTGCTGCGGCGGCGGATACGCGCATGCCTACTGCGTTGCGCTCCTTCGTGCTCCTCGACGTAGTGTCAACTACGTCTGCGGTGCCCAAAGTTCGCGCGCCTTGTATCCACGCCCGTCTCCACCCCCTCGCGAGGGAGCCCGGTGAGAATTGCGGGCTACCTATTCCATGTCATAATTGTGGTCTGCACCGGGAGCGTCGATTCGCCGCGCCGGCGAGGCGCGCGGCATAAGATGCGCCCGCATCGGAACGGCGCAGGGAGCCCAACGCCGGGAACTTGCGCGGGTCCGGCCCGCGGCTAAGGCGAGGAGGCGACAAGCGGCATGAGGATCGCGGTCGTGTCGGATATCCACTCCAACGAGGATGCCCTCGACGCCGTCATCCGGGAGATCGATCGGCAGCGGGTCGACCGGGTGCTCCACCTGGGCGACCTCGTGGGGTACAACGCCGAGCCCGAGAAGTGCATCCGGTGGGCGAGGGAACATTCCGCGGCGGGGGTCATGGGCAACCATGACGCTGTCGTTACGGGCAAGGCGAGCGGGGAATTCTTCCACGCGCCTGCTCTGCTTGCCGCCCGGTGGTCCGCGGAGCATATCTCCCCGGAATCCCTGGCGTACCTTTCGGCTCTTCCGGAAAGCCACAGGTTTTCCGAGGAGATCCTTCTCGTCCACGGGGCTCCTTCCGACCCGGACCGCTACCTTTTCCTTCTGGAGGAAGCGGAGGAGGAGGTCGACATGCTGTCCAAGGGTTCTCCTCCCCGTGTGGTGTTCTTCGGGCACACGCATGTCCCCGTCGCTTACGTCCGGAAGAAGGACGGGAGCACCGTTTCCGCTCCCCTGGAAGCGTTGCGTATCGAGGAGGGGGAGACGGCGATGCTGAACCCGGGCAGCGTCGGCCAGCCGCGCGACCGGAACCCGCACTCCTCCTTCCTGATATTCGAAACCGGCAGCGGCGAGGCCTCCTGGACCCGGGTGCCGTATGACGTGAAGTCCTGCCAGCAGAAGGTCCGCGCCGCCGGACTCCCCGGGTTTTTCGCGGCGCGCCTGGCGGACGGGACGTGAGCAGGCGCCGGTTCCGCTTCCTCCCTCATACGGCGGACCTCATGATGGAGGTCCGCGGCGAGGACCTTCCCGGGCTGTTTTCCTCTTGCGTTCTCGCTCTTTTCTCGCTCCTCGTGGACAGACGGACCGTGCGGGAGGCCGAGGCGCGATCCGCCGAGGTGACCGGCGACACCGTCGAGGAGCAATTTTTTTTCCTGCTGCGCGAGGCCTTCCAGCTGTTTGCCGCCCAAACGTTTCTCGCCCGCACCGCGCATGTTACGATAGAGGGTAAGCGGGTGATGTTGACGGTTACGGGGGAGCCTCTCGATTCCTCCCGGCACACCGTCCTGAGGGAAATCAAGGCCGTGACGGCGCACGCCATGGTGGTGGAGCGCTCACCGGAGGGGTGCCTCGCCCGATTCGTTGTCGACGTGTGAGCCTTCCTTCCCCCGTTCGGGTGCGTGGCAAGACCCGCATGGCAAGGGGGACCAGACATGCGGTTCCAGGACGTGGAAATCCGGAAATTGTCCGAAACGACCTGGGAGATTCCGCGAGGAAACGGAATGCGGGTCCCCGGGCTCATCTTCGCCTCGGAGAAGATGATGGGGGAAATCCTGGGCGACGAGGCCATCCGCCAGGTCATGAACGTGGCCCACCTCCCGGGAATCCTGAAATACAGCATCGGGATGCCGGACATTCACTGGGGCTATGGCTTCCCGATCGGGGGAGTGGCTGCGATGGATGCCCGAGAGGGAGTCGTCTCTCCCGGAGGGGTGGGGTACGACATCAACTGCGGGGTTCGGCTCCTCCGTTCCGAGTTGACCGTCGACGCGTTGCGCCCGAAGTTGCGGGAGCTGGTGTCCGCCTTGCACCGCGAAGTTCCCTCGGGGGTCGGATCGACAGGATTCATCCGTCTCACCCCACAGGAGGAGGAGAAAGTCCTGACCGAAGGCTCCCGCTGGGCGGCTTCCCGCGGTCTTGCCTCCGCGGAGGATATCGCCTGCACCGAGAGCGGGGGGAAGCTTCCGGGTGCGGACCCCGGCGCGGTCTCCGCCGTTGCGAAAAAAAGAGGGCGGGACCAGCTGGGGACGCTCGGCTCGGGAAACCATTTTCTCGAGATCGACGAGGTCGCGGAGGTGTTCGACGAAGAAGCCGCCCGGGCGTTCGGCCTCTTCCCGGGGCAGGCGACCGTCCTCATCCATTCGGGATCCCGGGGCCTGGGATACCAGGTGTGCGACGACTATCTGGTGACGATGGCCGACTATATGCGCCGGAATGCGATCGTTCTTCCCGACCGTCAACTCGCCTGCGCGCACATCCGCTCCCCTGAAGGGAAACGGTACCTGTCCGCGCTGTCTGCCGCGGCCAATTACGCCTTCGCCAACAGGCAGATTCTCGCGCATCAGGCCCGGGAGACATTCCTGCGGTTCCTGGGGAAGGGACCGAGCGACCTGGGGATGCGGCTGGTATACGACTGCGGACACAATAATGCCAAATTCGAGGAGCACGAGGTCGACGGGGAAAAACGAAGCGTCCTCGTCCACAGGAAGGGCGCGACCCGCTGTTTCCCCGCGGGGAATGCGGAGATTCCGGAATCGTACGGGCATGTCGGGCAGCCTGTGCTCATCCCGGGCGATATGGGCACCGCGTCCTATGTCCTCGCGGGGTCGTTGGAGGCGATGCGCGTATCGTTCGGATCGACCTGCCACGGAGCCGGCCGCATGATGAGCAGGACCAAGGCGAGGGGAAGTATGCGGGGCAAGTCGGTTATCCGGGAGATGGAGAACCGCGGCGTGATCGTTGCCTGCGCTTCCCAAAAGACCCTCGCGGAAGAGATCCCGGATGCGTACAAGGACGTGTCCGAAGTTGTCGGCGTCGTGCACGACGCGGGGATCGCCAAACGTGTGGCAAGACTCCGGCCGGTGGCGGTTGTGAAGGGATAGGGGGCCCCGGGGATGTCGGGCGCATGGTTCGAGGAGATCTTCGACGAGCGATACCCGGAACTGTTCGGGCCGCTCGAGGGGAACGCCGAGAAGGAGGTGGAGGAGATCCTCGCCTTCCTTGCCTTGCGGCCCGGGTCGACCGTGGAGGATCTGGGGTGCGGCCGGGGAAGGCACGCCATCCCGATTGCCCGGCAGGGGCACCGGGTTACCGGTGTCGACCTTTCCGGTAAGATGCTGGACCTGGCACGCGCGCGAGCGCGCAAGGAAGGGGTCCTGGTGGAATGGGTGCGCGAGGATATGCGCGTTTTCCGCCGCCCCGCCGCGTTCGATCTTTGTCTCTCCCTGTTCACCTCCTTCGGGTATTTTCCGGACGAAGAGAACCAGATGGTCCTGGACAACGTAGGCGTGAGCCTGAAGGAGGGGGGTACCCTTCTTCTCGACCTGAGAAACGCGGGGAAGGGATTGTCGCGCCTCGAGAACTGGGACCAGACGGTCGTCGTTCCTTCGGGAATGCTCCGGATGTCGATCCGGTTCGATCGCCGCACCATGCGCGCCACCGCGGAGCATATGCTGACCCGTCAGGACGGAATCCGGATATCCTCCACCTTCGACGTTCGTGTCTACTCGATGGAGGAGCTCGAGGCGATGCTCCGGAATGCCGGGATGCGGGTGACGAATTTCTACGGCTCCCTTACGGGAGATCCCTTCACGGACGATTCCGGCCGGATGGTTGTCGTGTCCGTGAAGGAATAGGAAACATGACCCCCACCGGGTGTGGTTTTCCTACAGGAGGTCGTCCTTCAGGGAGGGTGGCGATACGGTCTCGGTTCCGGCAATAGACGGTTCGGGAACCGTCCCGACCTGGAAGGGAAGAATCTCCCCCCCGGAGAAGGAGGAAGGGAGCGTCTTTCCGGTATCGGGGTTGACCCGGGCGAACGTGATCCCCGGCGGTATGGGAAAGGTTCGGTTGGGGAAGAGAGGCAGGACCTGCCCCATGAAACGTATCCAGATGGGAAGCGCCACGACTGCGGCCGACTGGCGGTCGCCCAGGGGGCGCGGCGTGTCAAACCCGATCCAGACCCCCCCCACGAGGTCGGGCGAGTAGCCGATGAACCACGCGTCCGTGTTCTCGTTCGTGGTGCCGGTCTTTCCCGCAAGGTTGTGTCCGAGTTTTCTGGCGGACCTGCCCGTACCGTTCCGTATGACCTCCTGCATCATGCGGACCATGAGGTAGGCCGTGTCGGGCGAAATCGCCTGTTCGGCCGTCGGCGCCGTTCTCTCGAGGACATTTCCACGGGCATCCCGCACCTCGCGCAGGAAATACGGTATGGGCCGCAGGCCTCCGTTGGCGAACGTCGCGTATGCGACGCACATCTCCAACGGGGTCACCCCCGAGGAACCCAGGGCGATCGAGAGATTCCTGGCGATCGGCGAGGCGATGCCGAGGGCTTTCGCCGTCCTGAGGGCGGAATTGACGCCTACCTCGTTCAGGAGCCGGATGGTGGCCAGATTGCGGGACTTGGCCAGGGCCTCGATAAGCGGGATAGGTCCCAAAAACGTTCCGTCGTAGTTTTTCGGTTTCCAGAGCTCCTCCTCGGTCCTGTCGAACTCGATGGGGGAGTCGTCCGTCATCGACACGAGCGTTTTTCCCTCGGAAAGAGCCGCGGCGTACACGATCGGCTTGAACGCCGAACCGGGCTGCCTTCTCGCATGCAGCGCGCGGTTGAACTGCGACTGCGCGAAATCGGTTCCCCCTACCATGGCAAGGACCGCTCCGGTGTGCGGATCGAGTGCCAGGACCGCTCCCTGGAGCCCTTCGTACTTGTTCTTTTCCTCCGTTGCCCGGATCCCTTCGATCAGCGAGTCGTGGGCCGCCTCCTGCAGGCGCGTGTCGATCGTCGTGTAGATGCGCAGGCCGTCCCGGTACAGGGGCTCCGTCCCGTATTTCTCCGCCAGGACGATCCGGACCTGTTCCAGGAAGTACGCCGCCTTGGACCGGAAGGTAGACGGAGGTGCAAGGACGATCTTGGCGGCGTAGGCGTTGTCGGCCTCGGCCTGGGAGAGGAATCCCGCCTCCACCATCCTCCGGAGGACATATCGCTGCCTTCCCTTCGCGAGGTCGGGGTGAATCCTCGGCGAGTAGCGTGTGGGCGCCTTGGGAAGGCCGGCGAGCAGCGCCCCCTCCGCGAGCCCGAGCTCGCTGACACCTTTCCCGAAATACGACCGCGAGGCAGCCTCCACCCCGTACGCACCCTCCCCGAGGTAGATCTGGTTCAGGTACAGGTACAGGATCTCCTCCTTGCTCATCTTTCGTTCCATCCGGTAGGCAAGGATCAGTTCCTTGAGCTTGCGGCTGATGCTCTTTTCTCGGGTGAGGAAGAGGTTCTTCACCGTCTGCTGGGTGATGGTGCTCCCCCCCTGGGCGAAGCTTCCCCCCAGGAGATCCTTGACGGCGGCGCGAGCGATCGCGGTGAAATCGACCCCCCGATGGTTGAAGAAGTTGGCGTCCTCGGCGGCGACGAAGGCGTTCACGACATGGCGGGGGATCTTGTCAAACGGGGCAAGGGTCCTTTTCTCGATGTAGAGTTCCCCTATCATGTGGTTATAGCGGTCGAAGATCTTGGAGGATACGCTCGGCCGGTACTCCTGTACGGAATCGAAGGAGGGAAACGATCCGAACTTCGCCAGGAGGACGAGTCCGGTTCCCGTACCCAGGAGAAAGCACAGGAGGAGGATGGCCGCCAGGAGAAACGGTCTTCTCCGGGGGCGGTCTCCCGGACCCTTGTCAAGCGAGAGAACCTGGGATGTCATTCCTGTTCCGCGGGATCTTTCATGGTTTACTGATTATGATACAAGCAACCGTCCCGAGGAAAGCGTGGAAAATGAGACCGCGTGTTGCCGTCATGCTTCTGAACCTGTGCCGGGCACGGGGTGCGACCTCTCCGTATCGCCTACCCTTGCGACCGCCGGCGACCCGTCACCGGTGCCCTCGGACGCGGGAAGCGGATTTTGTCTCGTGAATATCCTATGCAGGGGATGCGTCCAAACGAAAATCGGGAGGAGGGCTCCATGAGAAGACTGCTATGTCTCGGAATTGCGACGATTCTGGCGATCGCCCTTTCGGCATGCGGAGGAGGTGGCGATCGGAATGCCATCACCGGCCCGGGCTTCGTCGGGATCGATGACAGCGCCGCCGACACGGCCCCTCTTCTCACTGTGAACTTTGTGGACGCCCTGGGACGGGGAACGGCCGTTATCTTCAGCGATCCCTTATCCGACGGGGACATCGCCTTCGATCCGGTAAACAGCATTTTCACCATCACGACGGGCGCTACGACCCTGTTCTTCGGCGTGGATTCGTCCGATAGCAACCTGCCGGAGTACAGGGCATTTCTGACCTTTCCTCTCGATGGTGTGACGGGGGATGACATTCTCCCGCTGGGCGCGGCGATTGAAAGCGCCACTGTGGAACTTTTCATAACGGAGGTCAGCTTTGCCGACACCGTCCCCACCTTCCTGGACCTCATCCAGTACGAGTTCGGGAATCTCGGCCAGAACCCCGCCCTGGATTTCAGCGCCGCCGTCATCGATTTCCAGACGCTGAACTTCTATTCGACGGACCCGGGGATCTTCGTCCTCATCGACATCACCCCGCTCGTGCAGACGGCGCAAGATCTGGCTCTCCTCGATTTCCAGATCCGGCTCTCCCTGGCCGGGGGCGTGTCGACGGTAGGGGTCCAGGCGGCAAGCCCCCGGCCAGCGGCGAAAAACGCCGGACGAACCGTGAGCCCCTCCTCGATTGCGGGGAAACGGCCCGCGAGGGCGCCTCGAGGCGGCGGATTGGCCCCCGGGGCGGGAACGGAGCACCCGACCCGGAGCCGTTGATCGCTCAGC
Source organism: Candidatus Deferrimicrobiaceae bacterium (assembly GCA_049688015.1). Lineage (GTDB taxonomy): Bacteria > Desulfobacterota > Deferrimicrobia > Deferrimicrobiales > Deferrimicrobiaceae > CSP1-8. The sequence goes on from JBAVJZ010000007.1 coordinate 9,664, forward strand.
AGGTAATTTGCCGTATCCGATATGGGGGCGAAGGAGCGCAGTCCGGCGGAGCAGACACGGGTGCGAATCCGAAGCAACGTGCCCTCACGCAAGGACGCATCCCGGCGGGCGCAGTTGCCGCCGGGGTACGGGCCGCGATGCGTGTCGCGGAATCGACGGAATTTGTTGTAGAATCTTCTCGTGTCTGTCACGGGGACGAGGAAACGGTTAGCCGACCTCGGTGCGGTTGCGTCGGGCCTGGCCCACGAGATCCGCAATCCGCTCAATTCCCTGTACATCAACAGTCAGATTCTGGCGGAGATGCTCACCGCGCTGCCGGAGACCACGGACCGGAAGGAGGAGCTCCTCTCGCTCGCCCGCGCCAACATGAAGGTCACCCGGCGCCTGAACGACATCCTTTCCGAGTTCCTCCGGTTCGCGCGGCCGACGGCGATCGAGTTCGTGGTGGCGGACCTGAACCGGGTCGTCGCCGACACCCTCCGATTTCTCGAGGTCGATTTCGCGCACCGGGGGATAGAGCTCGACTCCTCCTTCCACCCGGAACCGCTCCCTCTCTTCGCCGATGAGAAACAGTTGCGCCAGGTCCTTCTCAACATTCTCCTGAATGCCGAAGAGGCGATGGACAAGGAGCAAAAGGTCGTCCGGGTGACGACGGGTTCGGAGCGGGGACGGCCGTTCGTGCGCATTACGGACAACGGCCGGGGAATCCCCCGGGAGGACCGGAAACAGATCTTCCAGCTCTTCTTCTCCACGCGGAAAAACGGTACGGGACTGGGGCTTCCCATCGTACGGAAGATCGTGCGCGAGCACGGAGGGAAGATAGGCATCCGAAGCCGGGAGGGGCGCGGGACGACGGTGACCATATCCCTCCCCTCGGAGGTGCAGTCCAAGGCGAGGATCAAGTTGCAGGCGGAGGGCAGGTCCCTTCCGGAAAAGGTCCGGTGAACCGGTGAAAGAGAAGGCGAAGGTTCTCATATTCGATGACGATACGGACAGCCTTGATAGCATCGCTACGGCGCTGCGGCGGGACGGGTTCGAGGTACATCCCTTCGCCGATCCGAAGGAGGGGCTCTCGCATCTCGCCTCCGAGGGGGGCGACGTGGTGCTGACCGATCTCAAGATGCCGGGGATTACGGGGATGGAAGTGGTCCGCCGCGTGGTGCAGGAATATCCGGCCGTCCCGGTCGTTGTCGTGACCGCTTTTGGCACCGTCGAGAGCGCGGTGGAGGCGATCCGGGCGGGTGCGTCGGACTTCCTCCTCAAGCCGGTGGGGATTCCACAGCTGCGGGCGGCTGTTTTCAAGGCGGCCAAGGAGCGCAGCAAGAACGTGGAACTGGAAAGAAAGGACAGGGAGATCCGGCGGCTGCGGGAGGAGAAGACCCGGGAGCAAGGCCTGGGAAGGATCACCGGCGATTCCAGGAAGATCAAGGAAATGATCCAGAAGATCCACACCGTCGCCCAGACCCGGATGAACGTCCTTATCCTGGGAGAGAGCGGAACGGGAAAGGAACTGGTGGCACGGGCGATTCACGACGAAAGCCCGAGGTGGGACAATTCCTTCCTTCCGATAAACTGCGCGGCGATTCCCGCAAGTCTTCTCGAGTCGGAGCTCTTCGGGCACGAGAAGGGCGCGTTCACGGGAGCCGTCGCCGCCCGCCCGGGGATGATGGAGATCGCGGATGGGGGGACCCTGTTTCTCGACGAAGTCGGCGAGATGTCCCTTGCATTGCAGGTCAAGCTGTTACGGGCGATCGAACAGAAAGAGGTGATCCGGGTCGGCGGATCGGAGGTGATCCGGGTGGACGTCCGGATCATCGCGGCGACCAACCAGGATCTCAAGGCGAAAGTGGCGTCAAGAACCTTCCGGGAGGACCTTTTCTACCGTCTGAACGTGTTCGGCATCACGGTGCCCCCTTTGCGGGAACGGCGCGACGATATTCCGAAGCTCGCCGCCCATCTGCTGGGCGAGGTCGCCAGAGAGAACAACGTCACACCCAGGAAATTGTCGCCCGGCGCCCGCATCGCCCTTCTTGCGTACCAGTGGCCCGGAAACGTACGGGAGCTGCGCAACGCCATGGAAACCGCCGCGCTGGTAGCCAAGGAAGGAACGATCGAGTGGGGGGACCTTCCCCCGGAAATCCTCGAGAACATCCTTCCTCCCTCCTCCACCGGGCCGATCCCGCTTCCCCCGTCACGGACGCTCGAGGAGACCGAGCGGGAAGCCATCGTCGCCGCATTGCTGAAAACGGACGGGAACAAGACCCAGGCGGCGAAGATGCTCGGGATCGGGCTACGCACTCTCCACAGGAAGGTAAAAGAGTACGGAATTTCCTGACCGGCGTTGCCCGCAGGAAACTTCCCTCCTCCCGGCGGGATTTAGGAATGCCACATTGGCATTGCCGGGAGGGGACGATGTGTGCCATTTTGGCGCACACCATTCTCCCTGACATCCCCCCTTCCGGACTTTTCTATAATTAATTAATAAAAACAAACTGGTATATGGAAGGCGCAAGGACGCCTCCTTTGGCACGGATGTTGTTCTATAGGGGGACGACAGGAGGAAGAAGGTGGCCCGTAGGGTGGTTCTGATAGCGGATGCGCAAGGGGACGACTGGGGACTGATGACCCCACTTCTGGGGGCCCTTTCCGATGTGGGGGCGATGACGGAGCTTTTCTCCGACTGTTCCGCGGGCCTGTTGAGCGCTATCCGGGGAGGAACGGATCTTATCGTCATCGATATGGACACGCCTTCGTTCGGCGGCCTGGATTCTCTGGTCAAGATCGGGCGGATCGCTTCGCGGGTCCCGGTCCTGCTCTTATCTGCCGAGGACAGCAAGGCACGGCGGATGTGGGCAGTCGAGGCGGGTGTGCTGGGATTCGTCACCAAACCGGTGGACGGGCAGGCGCTCGCGCGTTTCATCGCAAAGGTGTTGAGAGGGTACTAGGTCACATAATACGGGAGAGAGGAGTGCAGCAACATGGCGAAGATTATCGGGATTGATCTCGGCACCACAAACTCCGTGGTGTCTGTGATGGAGGGCGGGGAGCCCAAGATCATCATCAACGAGGAGGGCAACCGGCTGACGCCTTCGGTGGTCGGCTTCGGCAAGGGGGGAGAGATCCTCGTCGGCCAGGTGGCCAAGCGCCAGGCGGTGCTGAACCCCGAGAACACCGTCTTCTCGATCAAGCGGTTCATGGGGCGCCGGTACGATGAGGTTTCCGAGGAGATGAAGCTGGTTCCCTACAAGGTGACGAAGGGTCCCAGCCAGAAAGCCACGGTGTCGGCAGTGGGGAAGGAGTACACCCCGGAGCAGATCTCCGCCATGGTGCTCGGCAAGCTCAAGAAAGCCGCGGAAGCGTACCTGGGCGAGGAAGTGAAGAAGGCGGTAATCACCGTTCCGGCGTACTTCAATGACTCCCAGCGCCAGGCGACCAAGGACGCCGGTGCGATCGCGGGGTTGGAGGTCATGCGGATCATCAACGAGCCGACGGCGGCGGCGCTCGCCTACGGCCTCGACAAGAAGAAGAACGAGCTGATCGCGGTCTTCGACTTCGGGGGGGGCACATTCGATATCTCGATCCTCGAGGTGGGGGACAACGTCGTCGAGGTGAAGTCGACCAACGGGGACACGCATCTGGGCGGCGACAATATCGACCAGAGGATCATCGAGTGGATCGTGACGGAATTCAAGCGGGACCAGGGGATCGACCTGTCCAAGGACCGGACGGCGCTGCAGAGGCTCAAGGAAGGCGCGGAAAAGGCCAAGATCGAGCTCTCCTCCGTGATGGAGACCGAGATCAGTCTCCCGTTCGTCACGGCGGACGCGACGGGCCCGAAGCATCTGCAGTTGAAGCTCACGCGCAGCAAGATGGAGCAGATGATCCAGGACATCCTCGACCGCACGCTCAAGCCGTGCGAATTGGCGATCCGGGATGCGGCGGTCACCGTGGACAAGATCGACGAGGTCGTCTTGGTCGGCGGGTCCACCAGGATCCCGAAGGTCATTCAGATGGTGAAGGATTTCTTCCGACGGGACCCGCACCAGGGGGTGAACCCCGACGAGGTGGTGGCCGCAGGCGCCGCCGTGCAGGCGGGGGTACTGGGGGGCGAGGTGAAGGACATGCTGCTCCTGGACGTTACCCCGCTTTCCCTCGGAATCGAGACGCTTGGGGGCGTAATGACGAAGCTTATCGAGAGGAACACGACGATTCCCGTCCGGAAGAGCGAAATTTTCACGACGGCCGCCGACAGCCAGACGAGCGTGGAGGTTCATGTCCTGCAAGGAGAACGGGAGATGGCGGGCGCCAACCGCACCCTGGGGAGGTTCCACCTCGAGGGGATCCCGGCTGCTCCACGCGGCCTCCCCAAGATCGAGGTGACCTTCGACATCGACGCCAACGGGATCCTCCACGTCAACGCGAAGGATACGGCTACCGCCAAGGAGCAGAAGATCACGATCACGGCATCCACCGGGCTCAGCAAGGACGAGATCGACGGGATGGTAAAGGAAGCCGAAGTGCACTCCTCCGAGGACAAGAAGCGAAAGACCGTCATCGAGGCGCGCAACCACCTCGACTCCCTTGTGTACAACACCGAGAAGACGCTGCGGGAGAGCCGGGAAAAGATTCCCGGGGATCTTGCGACCGAGGTGGAGTCCGCTGTCGCCGAGGCGAAGGAGTCGATGAAATCCGAGGACGAAACGGTCCTTAAGCAGGCCGCAGAAAAACTCGGACAGCATGCGCACCGCCTCGCCGAGCAGATGTACAAAGAGGCGTCCTCTTCCGCTCCCCCGCCTCCGCCGGAAGGCGAAGCGGAGAGCACGGAGCCGGAAGGGGAAGTGGTCGATGCGGAGTACGAAGACCCCGCGAAGAAATAGCGGGGAACATGAGGCCCGATTTCAGGACAACAAATGAAAATAATCCCGGCTTCGTGTCAGGGCCGGAGGACAGGAGGATACATCATGACACTCATTCGTTGGACGGATCCGTTCCGGGACATCACGACTCTTCAGGACCGGATGAACCAGATCTTCGGAAACTTCCTCGAGCACGGTCCTGGCCGCGAGGAAGGACTGGGAACCGGCGCTTGGATGCCGGTCGTGGACATCTATGAAACCAAGGATGCGATCTGCGTCCGGGCGGAGCTTCCCGGCGTGGACAAGGACGCCATCGGCGTCGAGGTCAAGGATGGCGTTCTCACGCTGCGAGGGGAGCGCAAGTTCGAGAAGGAAGTAAAGGAGGAAAACTACCATCGGATCGAACGTTCGTACGGGACCTTCCATCGCTCCTTCACGTTGCCCTCTTCGGTCGACGGGGAGAAGGTCTCCGCCCGGATGAAGGATGGTGTCCTGCAGGTGGACCTGCCGAAGAAGGAGCAGGCGAAGCCGAAGCAGATCAAGATTTCCGCGTAATCTTGGGAAACCCATCGTGAATTTCCCCCGGCCCCTTCCCTGGGGCCGGGGAGGAACAAGGAGGAGGAAAATGGCGATCGTACGCTGGCTGGATCCGTTCCGAGACCTGTCGGTGATCCAGGACAGGATGAACCAGATTTTCGAGGATGCCCTCGCGCGCTCCCGAGGGCGGGAAGAGGGTCTGCGGACGGGCATGTGGACTCCCGCCGTGGACATCTACGAGAACAACGATTTCGTCGTGGTCAAGGCGGAACTCCCCGGCGTGGAGAAAGACCGGATCTCGGTGGAGGTCAAGGAGGGGATCCTCACGCTGCGCGGGGAACGCGGGTTCGATAATGAGCTCAAGAAGGAGAGCTATCACCGGATCGAGCGGTCGTACGGGAGTTTCCAGCGTTCGTTCTCCCTGCCGGTATCCGTCGACCAGGAGAACGTGACCGCCCGGTTCCAGAATGGTGTTCTCGAGGTACAGCTGCCCAAGAAGGATCAGGTAAAGCCAAAACAGATCGAGGTGGATGTAAAATAATGGCGGTTTCCGGGTGCCGGGGAGTGAAGCGGCTCTCCGCGACTTTCTCCCGGGGAGGGGATGACCGTACAGGGGATGGATCCCAGGAAGAACTATTACGAGATGCTTGGCGTTTCGGAAAACGCCTCCTTTGACGAAATCCGGAAAACCTTCCGGCGGCTGGCGAAGAAGCACCATCCGGACGTGAACCCCGGGGACAAGGCGTCGGAAAACCGGTTCAAGGAGATCAACGAGGCGCATGAAATTCTGGGTGACGAAAAGAAACGGAAGGAATACGATGCGCTGCGAAAAGGGGCCTTCACCGGAGGAGGACCGTTCCGGGGGACGGGAGGATCCCATTTCGACCGAGGGAGTTATTCCTCCGGGGAGTCCTTCGATCTCGGGGATGTTTTCGGGGACCTGTTTTCCGGGGGCGGCTTCGCCCACCCTGCCGCCCGCGGGGCCGACCTTACGATGGAACTCCCGGTCGATTTCCTCGACATGGCGCGGGGGTCGGTACGGACCCTGGAATACCAGCGACCGAAGGCGTGTACGGCCTGCCGGGGATCCGGCCTGTCGGGGCGCCGGGCGTGCACCCGGTGCGGGGGAGCGGGGATGACGGAGGGGGTCGAGCGAATCAAGGTCCGTATTCCCGCCGGGGCGCAGGACGGCTCCACGATCCGCGTGGCGCGCAAGGGGGCGGAAGGGATAGGACAGGCGAAGAGCGGTGACCTCATCGTTCGTTTCCGGATGATTCCCCACCCGTATTTCCGCAGGGATGGGAGCGATATATACCTCGACGTCCCGGTCAACTATTCCGAGGCGGTGAAGGGAGCGAAGATATCGGTGCCTACGATCGATGGCCCGGTGGCGGTTTCGGTTCCGGCAGGTTCGTCGAGCGGCAGAAAACTCCGACTGCGTGGGCGGGGTGTCACGAAACCCGGGACCTCGTCCCGGGGAGACCAGTACGTGGTTTTGCAAGTGGCTGTGCCGAAAGAGCAATCCGAGGAGCTTTTGTCGCTGGTCGAGCGGCTGGCGGCGTTCGAGGACCCGAATTTACGGGGCAGGTGGAACTGATATGGATATAATGGAATCAATACGCATGAGAGAAGAGGTGCGAGAGATATGGGCAATGCGTTGAAGACCGGAGTCCTGCTCGTTCTCCTGACCGTACTGTTCGTTGCGATCGGGAGCTACGTGGGAGGCCGGGGAGGGATGGTCATGGCGTTCGCCTTCGCTGTACTCATGAACGCCGGGGCCTACTGGTTCTCCGACAAGATCGTGCTCAAGATGTACCGTGCCCAGGAGGTATCGGAGGCCGAGGCCCCGGAGCTGCATGCCATTGTCCACCGGCTGGCGACGGCGGCATCCGTTCCGATGCCGAAGGTGTATATCCTTCCCAGCGATTCCCCCAACGCCTTCGCCACGGGGAGGAATCCCCAGCACGCCGCGGTCGCCGTGACGCGGGGGATCATGAAAATTCTTGCCCCCGACGAACTGGAAGGAGTGCTCGCCCACGAGATGGCCCACGTGAAAAACCGGGACATCCTGATCGGGACGGTCGCCGCGACGCTTGCGGGAGCCGTCATGATGCTGGCCCGTTTCGCCCAGTTCGCCGCGATATTCGGGGGCGGAAGGGACAGGGATGAGGGAGGCGGAGCCCTGGGGCTTCTCGCAATGGCGATTATCGCCCCTATCGGCGCCATGCTCGTCCAGATGGCGGTGTCCCGGTCGCGGGAGTACCAGGCTGACGCGAGCGGCGCTCGGTTCTGCGGACGGCCCGACTCGCTTGCCCGTGCGCTGGAGAAGATCTCCAGCACGTCCAAGCGGATTCCCCTCGAGTCCACGCCGGCAACCGCCCACATGTTCATCATGAGCCCTCTGTCCGGCAGGAGAATGATGTCGCTGTTCAGTACGCATCCGCCCATGGAAAAGAGGGTGGAGAGACTGCGCGCGATGCGGGTGGGCGCCTGATGGTCGGACCGCCGGAACGCGGGAGAGGAGAGTCGCGAATCCCATGATGGAGATATCGTTCTACCGGGAGAAGCTGTCTGAATCCGGTCACCGGATGCTGAACGCCTCCATCGAGGAGTCGCAGCGCCGGCACCACTACTATCTCGGTCTCGAGCACCTGTTCATCGCCTTCGCCGAGCAGGAGAAGATCATATTCCGGGAGCTCATGTCGTCCGTGGGCCTTTCCGTCGAGGCGGTGCTCTACTCGGTGAACGAGCACCTCAACATCTCCCGCCAGTACCTCGGCGTGGGTCTCAAGGTTCCCCCGGCCACGAAGCAGGTCTTCCGGGTTGCCTGGGAGACGGCGCAGAGGAACCGCCGGCCCCAGATCGACGCCGCGGATCTTTTCCTGGGGATCTTCCACGAGGTTCACTCGATACCCGCCCGGATCCTCAAGAACTACGGGGTGGACCCCGCCGTCGCCCTTTCCCGCTTTTCGACCCAGCTGCGCAGCCGGGAAGAGAAGGTCGAGGAGTTTCGCAAGAGATACGAACTGCCCGCCAACCTGCGGACGTTCGGGGTGAACCTGAACCTTCTCGCCCGGGAGGGCAAGATCCCGCCGATCGTGGGACGCGACCGGGAGATCGACCGGGTGATCGAGTACCTCTGCCACAAGGACCGCAGCAACTCGGTGATGATCGTCGGGGACCCCGGCGTCGGGAAGACCGCGCTGGTCGAGGGGCTCGCGATGCGGCTGGAGTACGAACCGCACAGGGTTCCGGAACGTCTCCGGGCCCACCAGATCGTCAACCTCCAGATGAATACGGTGGTGGCGGGAACGGTCTTCCGCGGAATGTTCGAGGACCGGATCGAGAAGGTCATTGCGGAGGTAAGAGACCGCCGGAACCTGATCCTGTTCATCGACGAGGCGCACACCCTGATCGGGGCCGGTTCCGCGATGGGCGTCCCCTCCGATGCGGCGAACATCTTCAAGTCCTCGCTTGCCCGGGGGGAGGTCCAGATTATCGGGGCCACCACCGTGACCGAGTTCAAGGAGATCATCCTGGAAGACGAGGCGCTCTCGCGACGGTTCCGCGTCGTCAAGATAGAGGAGCCCACGGTCGAGGAGACGAGGGAGATCCTGTTCGGCCTGAAACCCAGGCTGGAGAACAATTACGCCGTGGAGATAGCGGACGAGGCGATCGAATTCGCCCTCTCCATGTCCGACCGGTACGCGAGGTCGCTGCGGCTTCCCGACAAGATCATCAATTGGATCGACACGGCATGCGTCCGGGTCGAGATACACGGGGACAGGAAGAAGACTGTGGGGAGCGAGGACGTCCTCGGGGTGATTTCCGAGGAGACGAAGACTCCCGCGGATATCGTGCAGCGCGATGTCCTCGACCGTTTCGGCGACCTGGAGGAGATGATCTCACGGCGTCTGGTCGGCCAGCAGGAGGCGATCCGGGCCGTGGGGAAAGCGTTGCGTCTGAACAAGGGCCCGCTCAAGGAGAACGTCTATCGGCCGGATGGCGTCCTGTTGTTCCTCGGCCCTACGGGCGTGGGTAAAACGGAGATGGCCAAGGCTCTCGCCGGGTACCTGTTCGGGAGCGATCGTCTCATGGTCCGGGTGGACATGTCCGAGTATCGGGACGGGGCCCTCGCCGTGGACAAGCTCATCGGAATGCCGCGCGGCATCGTCGGCTCCGAGAGGGGGGGGATCCTGACCAACCAGGTGAGGGACAATCCCTACACGGTCGTTCTTCTCGACGAGATCGAGAAGGCGGATTCCTACGTGCACAACCTCTTCCTGCAGGTCTTCGATGAAGGGTGGCTTACCGACGGCCGCGGAAAGAAGGTGTATTTCTCGGACACCATCATTATCATGACGAGCAATCTGGGAGCGGAAGAACTTTCGAGGCTTACCCGACCTCTGGGATTTGCGACCGGCACCGAGGACTTCGAGCCGGTGAAGAAAAGCGTCCATAAGGCGGTCGAGAACCGGTTCACTCCGGAATTCATCAACCGCCTTGACGACGTTATCGTCTTCTCTCCCCTCACGCTCGACGAAGTGAAGCAGATCGCGGCGATCTACCTCGAGTCGGTGAAAAAGATGATGGCCGCCTCGGGCAAGACGCTTCTCTTCTCCGACGCCTCCCTGAACGCTCTGTCCTCGACGGGCTTCAGCGTGAAATACGGGGCCCGTTTCCTCAAGAGGCATATCGACGAGAAGGTGAAGATGCCGATCACGCTCAAGTGGAAAGAGTCCGATCGCTTCTTCGTCGAGGAAGAGGGCGGGGAGGTGGTCGTAATCGCAGAGGGGGTGCCGATTTAATGTCCGAACAGGAGAAGAAGGGATTCAAGGTCGTCGACAAGCGCGGCATGCCGGATGAGGAACGGGAGAAGGAGAAGGCGCCCTCCCCGCCGATACCTCCCGCCGATCCCGGGAACCGCGAGGGCCCGGGAAGTGTCCATGGGGAGAGAGCCCCTGGGGAAGCGAAATCACCCGTGGGAGGGCCGTCGTTTCTCGATCTCGTGATGTCGCTCCAGATGGGAACGATGGTCAATCTGGGAATGGTCCAGGCCGGCGACGGCCGACAATCCCCGGTGAACCTCCCGGCCGCCAAGGATTCCATCGACCTCCTCGACATCCTCAAGGAGAAGACGAAGGGGAACCTGACAGAGGAGGAAACGAGCGTTCTCTCGGAGGGGCTCTACCACCTCCGGATGGCGTACGTGGCGGCGCTCAAGGCGGGGGTTTCCGCACCCAAACCGGGGCAGGAACCGGGAGGAAGGAAAACATGATCGGAAAAGGAAAGGTTGTCGTTCTTCTGCTCGCGGCGCTGGCCGTAGGGCTGGTTCTGTCGGCGTCGTTGAATTTGTCTCCCCTCACCAGCGCATTCTGGGGAGGTGGCGAGAAAGAAAAGGCTGGCGAGGCTGCACCCATTGCCGTGGGCAAGGTCCTCCC
>JBAVJZ010000008.1:0-15625 GCA_049688015.1 Candidatus Deferrimicrobiaceae bacterium
CATACGATCAGAAACGCCGAGTGGGAGAACATCCACTGGACGGGCCGGACCGACTGCCCCTTGACGTGCCAGGGGCGGTGGATCACCTCGAACACCTCCGGCGTGGTGTACCCTCCCTGTTCCTCGACCCGGTCGACCATCTGCTTTACCTGGATCGTCGAGGGGAGGTAGGAGAGGATTATCCCCCCCGGAACGAGCGCCTGGGCGGCGTGAGGGACTACGTGCCACGGTTCCGGCAGGTCCAGCACGATCCGGTCCACGTCCCGCTCCTCGATCCCCCCGTAGATGTCGCGCACCCGGATCTCGTGGTTCGGGCATTTCCCGAGAAACCGCTCCACCGTCCGGGCGCCGCTGGCGGCGAAGTCCTCCCGCACCTCGTACGATACGAGGCGGCCCGAGGGCCCCACGGCCTCGAGCAGCTTGATCGCGAGCGCTCCCCAGCCGATCCCCGCCTCCACGACCGCGGCCCCGGGGAAGATGTCCGCCCACAGGAGGATGGGGCCGATGTCCTTCGGATAGATGATCTGCGCGTGCCGCTTGAGGTTCATGACGTACTGGCTGAACGTAGGCCGGAAGGCCCGGTATTCGGCCCCCATCGCTGTCCAGACGCGGCTGCCGTCCGGTTTGCCGATGATGTCGTCGTGGAGAATGTTTCCCCTGTGGGTCCCGAAGGGCTTCCCCGGAGAGAGGGCGACCATGTGCTCCTCCCCCTTCGGGCTGACGAGGATCACCTCCTCCCCCGCGCGCAGCGGCCCCCCCGGTATTCTGCCCTGCGTCAGCGGGCTGCTCCTTTCCCCACCATTTCCTTGAGGCGGCAGAAGGCGCACGTCTCCGCGTACGTCGGCGCCCCGCACACGGAGCAATGTACGGGTTCCTCCCTGCCCTCCGCCTCGTTCCTTACGGTCCCCTTTCCCCTTCCTCCTTCGTGTGGCTTTCCGTTCCCCCGGAGGAATCCCTGGTAGAACTTGCTCCGGGTCCCCGGCATCTTCTCCTCGATCAGGGACAGGGCCTCCTTGTAGACGAGGGAGGTGGCGTCCTCGCTCATCGGGCACTCTTCGGTCACATAGTCGATCCCCTTCAGGAACCCGTACGCCGCCGTCTCCATCTCGCTCACGCGCCAAAGCGGCTTGACCTTTCTGACCAGTCCCTCGCCCGACTCGGGCAGGAGAGGATGTTGCCGTTCCAGGTGTTCCCGGTGCCAGTGCAGCAGGTTTCCCAGGAGCCTGGCAGTCTCGTCGTCGAGGTTATGGCCGGTGGCGACCACGGGGAAACCCCGGGAAGCCGCGACCCGGTTGAAGAAATACCGTTTCACCGTACCGCAGACGGAGCACTCCTCCTTGCGGCTTTTCCTCGCCGCCTCCGGGATAGGCACCCCCTCCCGGCGAAGGTCCACGACGATGGGTTCCTTCCCCCGTGCGCCGGCGAAGGCCAGAACCTTCTCCCGCGAACGGTCCGAGTATCCGTCGATCCCGAGGTGAATGTAGAGCCCTTCCGTTTCGTACCCGAGCTCCATGAGGATATCCCAGAGGACGAGGCTGTCCTTGCCCCCGGAGACGCATACGAGCACGCGGTCCCGCGAATCGAGGAGGGAGAACTTCCGGATCCCTTCCTCGACCTGGCGGCGGAAGAACACGAAGAAACAGTCCGGGCAGAAGGCGGAGTGATGGCTGGGCAGATCGACCGCCGCCGCCGCGTTCCTGCATCGCTTGCACTTCACCGGTTATCCTCCGGAGACGACGGAGATGATGTCCACGGTCTCGCCGTCTTTCACGTGCTGGTCCTTGGTAAGCAGTCTGTTCCCCTGCGTGACGAGGACCGTGGTGGGGCGGACGCCCGCGGCGGACAGAATGTCCATGACCCTCTTCGGGCCCGGGATCTCCAGTTCCGTATTCTTCTGCGGCATGCGGACACGGATCATGTCGGGGGTTCCTTTTCCCGTTCGCTGTCCATTCATCATAGCAGACAACCCCTTCCTCCCCCCATTCCGGTTGAGTCGATGCCACGGGGGGAGTAAGATGGGAACCATCCCATCCCTGACAGGAGGAAATTTCCCATGCGCTTGCGCGCTGTATTCCCGCTCATTGTCGGCCTGCTGATGGTTGCCGCCGTCCCCGGGTGTTCCAAGAAGGAGGAGCCGAAACCCGGACCTTCGATGTCGGCGGTAGCCGCCATGGGGGAGGGGAAGGCCCTCTTTGAACAGAAGTGCAGTGTCTGCCACGGTCTTGACCGGGCCACGGCCCGGACCGAGACAAAGGAGAGGTGGTCGGCGATCATCAAGGAGATGCAGGGGAAGAGGGCGGACTGGATCACCGACGATGAAGCCGCGAAGATCCTCGATTACCTCACGTCCTCATACGGGAAATAATAACCACCCGGAACGCGGATGCCCGGTCGCCGATGGGTGAATCGGGGGGGATCATCGGTATCCCCACGAAGATGCACGGTCCGGTAGCGAGGTAGCACCGGGAGAGCTCCGCGGCCGGACCGCGAGACGTCAGGACGATTCGAGACGGGCGGCCCTGCTTCCGCGGGTCGCCCGTTGTTCGTGAGGAGAAGAGGAACATGGAGATCCTGCAGGCGGTTCTGCCGGTTTTCCTCGTGATCGCCATCGGCGCCACAGCCCGCCGGTTCCGATTCATCGGGGAGGACTTTATCGACACGGCGAACCGGCTCGTCTACTATTTCCTTCTCCCCGCTCTCCTGTTCTACAAGATCGGCACCTCGAACTTCCGGGAGGCGTTCAACGCACAGCTCGTCATCGGCGGGTACGCAGCGACCGTGGTCACGTTCCTCGTGGCCACCCTTCTCTCCCGGAAGATGGCCATCACGCCCGGCGAGCGCGGCTCGTTCGTCCAGGCGACGGTCCGGGGGAACCTGGCCTATATGGGGCTGCCGATCGTTTTCTCCTCGGTTGGGGACATCGGCCTTACGAAGGCCGGGATCCTCCTGGGCTTTATGGTTCCGCTCATCAACTCCCTCGCGGTCGTCGCCCTCGTCACACCGCACGGCAACGGGAAACAGAGAGGCCTGGAGAACGCGCGGCGGGTCGCGTACCAGCTTGCCATCAATCCCATCATCCTCTCCTGCTTCATGGGAATTCTCTGGAGCCTGTTCAAGATTCCCCTGCCCCTGCTGGCGGACAGAACGCTTTCGATCTTTTCCTCGGCCACGCTTCCGCTTGCTCTTCTCTGCCTCGGGGGGGCCTTCTCCTTCGAACGGGCCCGTTCGGGATTCCGTCTCGCGGTGTTGGCCACGGGTATGAAAGTGATCCTGGTGACGGCACTGGCGGTCGCCGCTTATCGGTGGATGGGCCTCACGGGAGACGATCTGCGCGTGGGGGTGATCATGATGGGGTGTCCGGCAGCTGTGGTCACCTACGTGATGGCGTCGCAGCTCAAGGGGGACACGGACCTTGCCGGCACGATCATCGTCCTGTCCACTGCGGTTTCGGCCGTTACAATCACCGGCTGGCTTTTCTTCCTGCACGTGGCCGGGTGGTAGAAAAGGCCGCCCGCCCGGTCCTCTCTACCACCCGCCCTTTCTACAGAGCTTCCCGGCCCCGTTCTCCCGTGCGTATCCGCACGACCTCCTCCACGTCGAAGACGAAGATCTTCCCGTCGCCGATCTTGCCGGTGCGGGCGGAGGTGAGGATTCTCTCGACGACCAAAGGTACCGTATCAGCCGCCACCGTCACCTCCAGCTTCACCTTCGGGACGAAATCGACCATGTACTCCGCACCGCGGTAGATCTCGGTATGCCCCTTCTGGCGTCCGAACCCCTTCACTTCCGTGACGGTCATGCCGGACACACCGATCTCCTGGAGCGTGTTCTTGACCTCATCGAGCTTGAAGGGCTTGATGATCGCCTCGATCTTCTTCATGGCGGATTACCTCTTCTCGATCAGCTGGAAGTTGGGGTACGCCGTGTTGCCGTGCTCGTGGTAATCCAGGCCTTCCATCTCCTCCTCCTCGCTCACCCGGAGACCGACGGTCTTTTTCAGGAGGAAGAAGAGGAGCCCCGCCGTGATGCTCACCCAAACGAAGGCGGCGGCCACGCCCAGCGCCTGGACTCCCAGCCGGGCCATGGTGAATCCTTCCTCGTGGAAGACGGCGGCAAGCAGGGTACCCAGTGCGCCGCAGACGCCGTGGACGGATATGGCGCCCACCGGGTCGTCGATGCGGATCCGGTCGAAGAACAGGACCGACAGGACGACCACGACACCCGCGATGCCCCCGATGTATACGGAAGACATCGGCGTCACGGTGGCGCACGGGGAAGTAATCGCCACGAGGCCGGCGAGCACCCCGTTGAGCGTCATCGCGCCGTCCGGTTTCTTGAATATCGTCCACGCGGTGAGTAGCGACGCGATGGCTCCTGCCGCCGCGGCGAGGTTCGTGTTCACTGCGATCCGTGCGATGTCGGGATTGCCGGCGGTCGTGCTTCCCGGGTTGAACCCGAACCACCCGAACCACAGGATGAAGACCCCCAGGGCGGCCATGGGAATGTTGTGCCCGGGTATCGCCATCACCTTGCCGTCCTTCGCGTAGCGCCCCAACCGGGGGCCCAGCATGACCGCCCCCCAGAGCGCGGCCCAGCCGCCCACCGAATGGACTACGGTGGAGCCGGCAAAATCGATGAACCCGAGCTTCTCGAGCCACCCGTTGCCGTGGTACAGGCTGCCCCACGCCCAGGATCCGAAGACCGGGTAGATGAGGGCGCTGATCACGGCGCTGTAGACGAGGTACGCGGAGAACTTCGTCCTCTCCGCCATCGCCCCCGAGACGATGGTAGCCGCGGTGGCGGCGAAGACGACCTGGAACATCCAGAAGGCGTAGAGCCACTTGTCGGCGTCCTTGGAAAAGTCGGAGAGGAAAAACCCGTCCGTCCCGAACCAGCCGGTAGAGCTCGCCCCGAACATGATCCCGAACCCGAGGGCGAGATACGCGATCGAGCCGACGGAGAAGTCCATCAGGTTCTTCATCATGATGTTTACCGCGTTCTTTGCCCGGGTGAACCCGGACTCGACCATGGCGAAGCCCGCCTGCATGAAGAACACGAGGAAGGCCGCCACCAACGTCCAGACGAAGTCGAGATTCTTCTGGACCTCGGCAGGCGTCGGGGCCTCGGGTGCGGCTGGCGCCGCGGCTGTCTCCTGCGCCGGAGGAGCAGCAGGTTCGACCGCCAGCACCACCGCGGTATTTCCGGCCGCGATCAGGTACCCGGCAAGGAACAAGAGGATCAAGGGCAATTTTCCCGTCGTAAATCGCATCATGGAAGTACTCCTTTTCTGCCCGCCGATTGTGCGGGACCGCAATATCCGTCTCTACTCTTCGTCCGGAAGGTGCTCTGCCGTCAGAAGGCCAGGGACAGGGTTGCTCCGAAGAGGGTGGCATTGTCTTTGTCGACTGCGTCTCTCAGGTCGCTGTCCAGGACCTGCGAAAAACTGACGAACGGTCCCACGGACAGATGCTCGTCGATCGGAACGGACAGGGTTGCGGTCATGAGCAGATCCACGAGACCGGAACTGTGTACACCGAAGTACCCTTCGTTGTAGTTGCTCGACCCGTACCCGATGGAGCCCGACAGGTCGAGACTTGGGGAGATTCCTTTTACGACCACTCCCAGGGGAAAGCTGTGACCGACTCCGAAGGTTCCGTACAACCCGTTCACTTCGTCAATGTCGTAATAGATGGATACGGTGGGGGAAAGCAGCATATCCAGCCCGGCGGACCCGTAGATCTCTGCCGTCGGCTCGAAGTCGGTATGGGGGAACGTGTACTGGATCACGCCGAGAGTGAGATTCACCTTTTTCACGGCAAACGAGTAGCTGAGGGTGTAATCCAGTTCGTTCGTTTCCCCGGGGGTGCCGTTTACGTCCGTCAGGTCCGTGTTCCCCCACACGTTCAGGCTCAATGACTTGTAGTCCACCGTCAGGGACGGCTGGAGGACCCTGTCGTCGGTGAGAACGAGTCCCCTCCAGACGTACTTGCTGGCGACCGTGATATCGGCGCTTATGGAAGGTCCTTTCGTCTCTTCCGCGGATGCTCCCGAGAAAAGACCCGCCGCGGTTGTCGCAAGCAGAACCAGAATGATCATCCTTGCGGGCCTCCGTGCTCTTCCTTTGTCCGTGATGGTTTCCATTGCCTTCCTCCTCGAGAAACTGGGTGCGTGTCGGGCATCGGTAGAGCAGGAGGCATGCCAGACGGGGGAACCGCAGGCGCCGGGAGCCGGGAACCTCATGACAGGAAAGGGTTAGCGAGGGCCGTGGAGGTTCGGAGGCCTCGCGTAGAAGAACCCCCTGTGTCTACAATATTGTTGTGTTAACAACAAATATGATGGTGTATTGCCGCTGGGCTGCGGGAGAGCAGCCGCGATGGGCCGGCGGCGGAGATGCCGACACGTTTCCTTATTTCCAGGGGGACTTGAGGGAGTGCTTCTTCATCTTGTAGGCGACCTGGCGGGGGGTCCAGCCGAGGATTTTCGCGGCCCGCGCAATCACCCACCCCGTCGACTCGAGCGCATTCCGGAGTTCCTCCTTCTCCAGGGTGCGAAGGTGATCTGCCCGGGAAGACGGTGAGGGAGAGATTTCTTTCCGACCCGCCGGTGCCTGCCCGACGGGATCCTCCGGGGTGCGGCGTCCCTCGGGCATCGCCGTCATCGCTCCCAGGCGGATCGCCCTCGGGAGGTCCTGGACGCCGACGACGGAGGTTTTCGCCATCACCACCGTACGTTCCACCATGTTTTCCAGCTCCCGCACGTTCCCCTGCCACCGGCACTCGACCATCAGGTCGAGCGCCTCGGGTGTGAAGGAGACTCCCTTGCCGTGCTCCGTGTTGAACCGCTCCAGGAAGTGCTCCGTGAGCGGGATGATGTCCTCCCGCCGGTCCCTGAGCAGGGGGAGGAAAAGGGGAATCACGTTCAGCCGGTAGAACAGGTCCTCCCGGAATCGCCCCTCATCGACGAGCCGCTCCAGGTCCGCGTTCGTGGCGGCAATGATGCGGACATCCACCGAAATGGTCCGGCTGTCCCCAAGCCGTTCGAATTTCCGCTCCTGCAGGACGCGCAGCAGTTTCACCTGGGTGGGAAGGGGAATGTCGCCGACCTCGTCGAGGAAAATCGTCCCGCCGGACGCCAGTTCGAACCGTCCTTTCCGGTCGTCGACGGCACCGGTGAACGATCCCCGCTTGTGGCCGAAGAGCTCGGACTCCAGGAGCGTCTCGGGCAGCGCCGCGCAGTTCACCGTGATGAATGGATGGTCGGCCCGGGGGCCCGCCAGGTGGATGGCGCGGGCGACCATCTCCTTGCCGGTTCCGCTCTCGCCGCGAAGAAGAACCGTGGCGCGGGAGGGGGCGACGCTTACCACCTGCCCGAAGACCTCCTGCATCCGCTTGCTCGTGCCGACGATGTTCTCGATCCGGTAGGTCTTGCGGATCTTTTTCTCGAACTCCTGCCGCTGGCGCTGAAACTCCTCCTGCAACCGGTCGATCGCCGTGTGCATCTTCAGCGCCTGGGCGATGAGGCACCCGATGACCGTGAGCGTGCGCGCGTCCGACTCCAGGGCCTGGGTACGTGCCCGCCCGATCCTCTCGGCGGCCAGTACGCCGAGGACCTCGTTCCCGATCTTGATGGGCACGGCGATGTAGGCAAGTGGGCCCGCGGGCGTCTTCCCATGGGCCCGCGTTTTGTTCAGGAAGGTCGGCTCCTGCCGCACGTCAGGAATGGCGGTAGGCCCGCCGGACTTCATGGTCTTTCCGATGATGCCTTCCCCCCACACGTAGCGCGCGCGGGCGCGTTCCTCGGGCGTGTAGCCGACGGACACCTCCATCCGGATCTCGCGCGTGCCGGGGTCAGGCAGGAGGATCGCCGCGCGGTCGAAGGCAAGCAGACTCTGGAGGGTGCGGAGGGAAGTCCCCAGGCCTCTCGTTAGATTCTGCGTGGAAGTGAGGATCTTCCCCACTTCGTAAATGGCGGAGATCTCCGCTTTTTCGGTCGCTATGGGTTTGGGCACGGGTTGATTATAACGCGGGGAAGGGGGAGGACGAAAATTGTGAGAGGAACGGGCTACCGGAGGTATAATGCGGTCAACCCTTTCCACGGACGAAACAATCGACGGTTCGGCCGTTTCCTGCGGAGCCCATTCGCGAGCGAGGAGAACAGGAAATGAGGCAGAAACAGGGGCATTTTCTCCGGGGGGGGAGGATTTTCCCTCCTCCGATCACGAAGGGGATCGGGGCGGTGGACCTCGTGGACAACCACTTCCTGGCCTTCAACGCGGGGAGGCTGCGGGAAGGCGCGAAGTTGTATGCGGAGAAGATGCTGCAGCACGACGTCACGGTCGGCCTTTCCCTTTCCGGGGCACTCGTCCCCGCCGGGCTGGGGATGTCCTGCATCGTGCCGCTGATGCGGGCCGGGTTTGTCGACTGGATCGTCTCGACCGGGGCGAACCTCTACCACGATGTGCACTTCGGGCTCGGGATGAAGATGCACGCGGGGTCCCCGTTTCTCGACGACACGGTCCTCCACGAGGAGGGAGTCGTCCGGATCTACGACATCCTGTTCGCCTACGAGGTGCTTCTCGACACCGATGCCTTCTTCCGGCGGGTGCTCGAAGAGGAGGAGTTCCAGGGTGAGATGGGCACGGCGGAGTTCCACTTCCGGATCGGGCGGTACGTCGCCGAACGGGAGAAAAAACTCGGGATGGGGGAGGTGAGCGTCCTTGCGGCGGCCTACCGCTGCGGGGTCCCCGTGTATACGTCGTCCCCCGGCGATTCCTCCATCGGCATGAACGTCGCCGCGATGCGCCTGTTCGGAAAAGGGACGGTGATCGACGTATCAGCGGACGTGAACGAGACCGCGGGGATCGTCTACGCCGCCAAGAAGGGAAAGGGGAAGAGCGCGGTCCTCATCCTCGGCGGGGGCTCCCCGAAGAACTTCATGCTTCAGACCGAGCCGCAGTTGCAGGAGGTCCTGGGAATAGCGGAAAAAGGGCACGACTATTTCCTGCAGGTCACCGACGCCCGTCCCGATACGGGAGGCCTTTCCGGGGCCACGCCTTCCGAGGCGGTATCTTGGGGGAAAGTCGACCCCGGGCGGCTCCCCGACGCCGTCGTCTGCTACCTCGATTCCACTGTGGCGATGCCCCTGCTGACTGCGTACGTTCTGGACCGCGCGAAAAAGCGCCCCTTGAGGCGTCTCTACGACCACCGGGCCGAGTTCGTTGCGGCCCTGGAGAAGGAGTTCCGGCGCAACTACATCGCCTGGAAGGCCGGCGGGAAGTGGCGCCCGGGCAAGTAGGGGGGGCGCGAAAAACCGAGCGGTTATCCCGCGCGATCCGTCCCCGGGTCGAGTTTCTCTCCCGCTGCGAGGGCCAGAAGAAGCTTTCCCGCAGCGTATGCGTCCGCCTCGGCACGGTGGAAAGCCGCCCCGATTCCCAGCCGTCCGCAGATCGCGGAAAGGGAGTGATCGCGGAAGAGGCGGGTGCGCCGGGCGAGCGTCAGCGTGTCGATGATGGGGTTCCCCGGCCACTCCCCGCCGGCGATCCTTGCCTCCATTTGCAGGAACGACAGGTCGAACGGGGCGTTGTGGAAAACGGTCGTGTCTTCCCCGAGGAAAGCGAAGATCCGGGGGAACAGGTCCGGAAACGTGGGCGCGCCGATCACCATGTCGTCCGTGATCCCGTTGACGGCAGACGCGCCGGGGGAGATCGGCCGCAGCGGGTTCACGAAGGAGACGAGCGAGTCCACCACGGTCCCGCGCAGGAACCGGAGGAGCGCGATCTCGCACACCCGGTGCCCGTCCGAAGGGGAAAGCCCCGTGGTTTCCACGTCGACGGCCACGTAGGGGGTTTCCACAAAGGATTTTCCGTCGGGCCTCATGCCATTTATTATAAACGGCAGGTCGGGGAGCGCGCCGTTCTTTATCCCCCTTTTTCGTTTGTGCTATAAGGGCAGGACGGATCTTCCCAAGGAGCCGGAAACCGATGAGAAGATGGAAATGCACCGTATGCGGCTACATCCACAAGGGCGACGAGCCGCCCGAAGCCTGTCCCGTCTGCGGATCCCCCCCGGAGAAATTCATCGAGCTGAAATGATCGGTTCCGGGGAAAAGGTCGCGCTGGTCACCGGAGGAGGCCGGCGCATCGGCGCGGCGATTTCCGGGCGGCTTGCCCGCGAAGGATTTACCGTCGTACTCACCTACCGTGCCTCGCGCGCACAGGCACGGTCCCTTGCCCGGGAGATCGGCGGGAGAGCCGTTCCCTTGGATTTCCTGCGTCCGGGGGGAGTTTCCCGCCTCGTTGCCACGATCGAAAGGGATTTCGGACGCCTGGACCTCCTCGTCCATAATGCTGCGGTCTTCCGCCGCACGCCGGCGGGCGCCGTAGGGGCCCGTGACTGGGACGAAATTTTCGCTGTCAACCTGCGCGGTCCGTTTCTTCTCACCCAGGCATTTCTCCCGCTCCTGCGGGCGACTCCCGGCGCAGCGGTTCTCTTTCTGGGGGATGCGGGTGCGGTGCAAATGTGGCCCGGCTACCTCCCCTACTGCCTCTCCAAGCTGGGACTTGCGCACCAGGCGGGGGCGTGGAAAAAGATCCTCGACCCGCACGTCCGGGTGGGCATGGTGAATCCGGGCTTCGCGCTCGCCCCCCCCGGGTTCCCGGAAGGCGAGTGGCTGCGCCTCCGCTCTCGCGGCGGAGTCAGGGGGCCGGATAGTCCCGGCAAGGTCGCCGGAACGGTGTTGCGTTTTATTCGCCGCGGAGGATATAATTCTGACGTATCCCGAAGTTCCCGATAATCCGAAAAGGAGAGCAGCCATGACCAAGTGGAGATGCAACGTGTGTGCGTACGTGTACGATCCTGCCGTGGGCGATCCTGAACATGGTGTGAAACCGGGGACCCCTTTCGAGAATCTCCCGGATGACTGGTCCTGCCCGTTGTGCGGCGTGGGCAAGGAAGATTTCGAGGAGATCAAGGGGTAGGAAGGAGTACAGGACCTATGGAAACGGTATCCCTGGCGCAAAACGTCTACTGGGTGGGGGCGAAGGACCCCGGCCTTACGGTTTTCGACATCGTCATCCCGACGGAATTCGGGACCACATACAACGCCTACCTGGTTCGGGGGACCGAAAAGACGGCACTGATCGACTGCGTGAAGAAAGAGTTCACGGAGGATCTCTTCCGGAACATCTCCCGTATCCTGCCGGTGGAAAAGATCGATTACGTGGTGATAAACCACTCCGAGCCGGACCATGCAGGGGGGATCGTCGAGCTCCTCAAGCGCAATCCCCAGGTGACGGTGCTCCTCTCCCGGTCGGCGAAATCGTTCGTCGACCATCTCGTGAACGCGGAGTACTCGTACCGGATCGTCAAGGACAACGAGGAACTGCCCCTCGGCGGAAAGACGCTTCGGTTCCTCAACACTCCGTTCCTGCACTGGCCGGACACCATCCTCACGTATCTCGTCGAGGACAAGATTCTCTTCCCGTGCGATTTTCTCGGGGCGCACTACTGCTGCCCCGAGTTCTTCAACGACGAAATCCGCGAGACGGAGAAGGTGCGCAAGGCGTTCGAGTTCTACTACGGCATGATCATGCGTCCCTACAAGGAGCACGTGCTCAAGGCGTGCGAGAAGATCAAGGACCTCCCGATCGCGATGATTGCCCCGTCGCACGGGCCGATCCTTAGAAAAGATCCCCAATCCTACATCGCCTGGTACGAGGAGCGTGCCTCCGTGTTGTCGAGGGTGACGGAAAAGAAAGTGGCCGTCATCTACGTATCGGCCTACGGGAACACCGCAGCCATGGCCGCCAGGGTGGCGGAGGGGGTGCGGTCGGCCGGAGTCAAGGCGACGCTGATCAACAGCGTCGAGGTTCCCATGGACGAGATCATCAACGAGATCGAGACGTCGGAAGGATTTCTCATCGGGACGCCCACGCTCAACTCGAACGTCCCCCACCCGATCCTGCACGTGATCGCGAACCTCGTCGTGCTGAACGTCAAGGGCAAGCCCGCATCGGTGTTCGGGTCCTACGGATGGAGCGGCGAGGCGATCAAGACGGTCCAGGACATCCTGACCTCGATGCGTCTCAAGATCGCCCCCGACCCGATCCGGTTCCAGATGACCCCTTCCGAAGCGGATCTCGCGACGTGCGAGGAATTCGGGAAGAAGTTCGCCGAGATCGTCCAGGACCGGTAGGACCGTCCCCCCTCACTTCTTCGGGGGGACGCCCTCCCGGCGGATCTCCCGTTCCGCTTCCTTGCGGATTTTCTTTCCCTTTTCCGTTGCCTCGCCGCGGATCATCGCCTTGCATTCCTCGCAGATCGTCCCCGTGAACGTTTTCTCCTTTGCGCACACCATGCAGCGTTGCTTTCGCTCGGTCATGCCGTCCTCCCTCGATCGCCCGAGATCGGCTTCGCCGCCTCGGAGGGGGGCTCCGTTCGTGGCTCGCCGTGCGGTGACCCCGCACGGCTTACGCTTTACCTCACTGCGCCCCCCATCCTTCGGCGTAGCGAAGCCTCCGGGTTGCGCCCCGCTCGAGGGCGAGCGAAATCGGTGCCGCCTCCGGGGTCCCCGGGCCCGGAGGGTGAAACGGGGCGCCCCTTCGGTCATCATAACAGGGACCCGGCGAGGGGGGAACGATCCGGAGAAGGGGGTGTCGATGGAGGGTAGAAAGGTCGAACGGCTTCCGGACAAACCGCGACGGGGACTCGTCCTTGTTCTGACCGGAGAAGGAAAAGGGAAGACGACCTCGTGTCTCGGCATGGCGGTAAGGGCGGTGGGATACGGGATGCGCGTCACGATGATCCAGTTCATCAAGGGGTCGCTCCATTACGGGGAGCTCGACGGCGCGAAGCGGCTGGCCCCCGAGTTCGAGCTGATCCCCATGGGAAAAGGGTTCGTCGGGATCCGGGGAGACACCCTCCCGTTCCCCGACCACGTTGCGGCGGCCAAGAAAGCCCTTGCGACCGCACGGAAGAAGATGCTGTCGGGACGGTGCGACGTCGTCATCCTCGACGAGGTGAATGTCGCCCTCCACCTCGGTCTCCTCAGCCTCTCCGACGTCGTCTCCCTCATCGGGGAAAAGCCGCCTGACGTCCACCTCATCCTGTCGGGCCGGCACGCTCACGAGGAAGTCGTGCGGCTTGCCCATCTCGTGACCGAGATGCGGAGCGTCAAACACCCCTATGAGCTCGGGATCGAGGCGGAAAAGGGGATCGACTATTGAGCCCGCGCTTCGTCGTCCATCGACACGATGCGTCCCGCCTTCACTGGGACCTTCGTCTTGAGCGGGAGGGGGTGCTCAAAAGCTGGGCGGTTCCGAAGGAGCCTCCGGTCGACCCGGGCGTGAAGAGGCTTGCGGTCGAGGTGGAGGACCATGAACTGGCCCATATCGATTTCGAGGGGGAGATCCCGGAAGGGGAGTACGGCGCGGGGACCGTATCGATATGGGACGGGGGGACATATGAACTACTCTCCGAGCACGACCGCAGGCTCAAGCTCGCGTTCCGGGGAAGGCGGCTCCGGGGGGAATACGTCCTCGTTCCCCTGGAGGGGAAAAACTGGCTCTTCTTCCGGACGAAGGGGAACGGAAGGTGATATGAGGGAAAAGGAAAAGACGCCCTCCCCGGAGAACGTCCGGGTGGAGGAAGAGCTTTCGTCATGCCCCCGGTGCGGCTACGAGACGGGGTTCCACGTGGCGTTTCGCCGGAGAGTACGGGAACTTGTCGTGTTCCTGATCTGTCCGTCCTGTTCCGCCCGCTTTTCCGTGGGCGAGTGGAATTTCCCGACCGGCGAACCGCGCCCCTACGATCCCACGATCGACGATGCCTAGGAACAGGGACGTTCCGGAGAACTCTTCCTCCCCTGCGGCTGCTGCGAATGGGCGCGCCGAATGGCCCCGCAGCCTCGGAGGGGGACTCCGTTCGTGGCTCGCTGTGCGATGATTCCGCACGGCTTACGCTTTACCTCACTGCGCCCCGCCTCCTGCGACTGCTTCCCCCGGTACCGCGAGCCTTAGGTTAACGGAATGATGTTCGCCCCGGTCCCAGGTCGCCGGGTGCGGTTTCGCGTCCGGGGTACCCGCTTACTTCACCCTGTCCAGCAGCGGCGATCCATAGAGCAGCCCGAAGTAATCCTCGGTGTTCCGGATGTAGAGCTTCCCCCCGCCGGCCATGTTCTCCCCGGCGAGCTGCCCCTGCTTCATCGCGCTGCGCCAACCGAAGTTGATCCGGCTCTCCCGGCGGTTGATGTCGAACACTTCCGCGCAGTCGCCCGCCGCGAAGATGTTGGATACGTTCGTCAGCAGGTACTCGTCGACCAGGATCCCCGCGCCGACCTTCACCCCGCTTCCCTCGAGGAAATGCACGACAGGGAGCCTCTCGGTGGCGACCACGATCATCTGGCATCGTATCTCCTCCCCGCCCGCCGTGTAGACGAGATAGGTTCCCCCGTCGAGGTCGAGCACATCGGCGATGTCCGTCCCCTCCTTGACCGTGACCCCGTTGTTCCGGAGTTTCTCCGTGACCTTCGCCTCGAGCTCGCCGGATATCGGGTTTCCGAAGCGGGGGAGCCCCGGGTTGATCCAGATCACCTGCTGCCCCAGCTTCCGGAGCGCCCGCGACGCCTCGAGCCCCAGGTATCCCGGCCCGTACACCACCGATACGTCGGAGCGGAGCGCCCGCGCCTTGATCCGGAGGGCGTCGCTCAGGGAGTTGAGCGACAGGAATGCCCCGAAGCCCCCCATCAACGCCAGGGGAAGGATCGGTTTTCCGCCCGTGGCGACGCAAAGAAAGTTGTACGTCTCTTCGCTTCCGTCCGAGAAGAGGATTCGGTTCTTGGCGGCGTCCACCCGTTTTGCCCGCTTGCCGGCCCTGACCTCGATCCCTTCGGCGGCGAGGTCCTTGGCCTGGGGATCAGCAATCGCGGAGGCGTCGATCTGACCGGAGATGATGTCCGGGAGGTTGGGCCGCAAATAGGGGGCGGCGAACTCTTCGGTGACGATGACGACTTCGGCGTCCTTCTCCACCTTCCGGGCGGCCTTCGCAGCCGCTATGCCTGCCGGGCCGCTTCCGAGAATCAAGTGGCGCATGAAGAAAATCCTCCGTGGGTGAATTTCTAACGGGAAAGATACATAGTAATCCGAGGAGGGGGAAAAGGAAAATCGAAATTCCCGTACTCCGCTATGCCGGGGTGTCGCCTCCGGGCTTCCCCCCGGAGTAGGAGGGCGGCACGATGATCCGGACGGGGACGTCCGTCATCTCGAAACGGACGGGGAGCGGTCCGAGATAATCGCCGTCCACCTGGGCGGCGGAGCGGATCGGGGAACGGACGAAGACCGAGGTGGTCTCCCGGATCAGGATGTCCGGAGATCCGGTGTGTTTCTCCCGAAGGACGTTCCACACGAACCTAAGGATCGGGAGGCGACCGATCCTCCGGAGAATAACCACCTGGAGGGTGTTCCTCTCGAGGTTGCCGTACGGCGCCATGATTACTCCCCCGCCGTACGTTTTTCCCCGGCAGATGATGACGGCCTGTGCCTCCAGACGCTCCTGTTCCGCCAGTTCCACCCAGAGGCTCGGCTGTTCCCGGAAGATATGCGCCGCGCCCGCCAGGATATACGCCCCGATAC
>JBAVJZ010000009.1:0-3042 GCA_049688015.1 Candidatus Deferrimicrobiaceae bacterium
GGGGTGTACCGGCGCGAAGCTGACCGCTTCGCTTCTTTACGAGATGAAGCGACGGGAGGCGAAGTTGGGATTGGTCACCATGTGCATCGGCGGCGGAATGGGGGCGGCGGGGCTGTTCGAAAGAGCGTAGGCGGGATGTGCGGCACGAGTGCGGGAAAGGGCCGTCCGGCGGAAGCCGAACGGCTTTTTTTCATTGCGGTAGGCGGACCGGCGAGCCCACATGTCCGGCCGTTCCCGGGTCTTCAGGCGGCGGGGCGCACCCGGCGGTATGCGAAAAGGCTTCGCCGCCCGGGGGGGACCGGACGGCGAAGCCCTGAAGCGAAGGGATAAGGAAGAAAATGAATGCAAAAGGAAGAGGGGGGTCTCCTTCTGCATACTGTATACACGATAGTAGTGGGGCTGCTTTTCCTTGTCAAGAAAAATTTGCATATATGGATTTCCTTATGCAGGGTGTTCCGAAAAGATAGCGTTGACAGGGGGATGGATAGGCTATAATCTCTATGGAGAATATCGTTAATCTTCTGTGATCAAGACTATATTCCGATTCTTCCCGGGAGGGGAAAGGAGCAATCCGATGGCGGATTCGTACCGGCCGGAAACGATCGCCCTGCACGGCGGGCAGAAACCGGACCCGTCGACCAATGCGAGGGCGGTCCCCATTTACCAGACGACGTCGTACGTGTTTCACGACACGGCGCACGCCGCGCGCCTCTTCGGGCTCCAGGAGTTCGGCAACATCTACACCCGGATCATGAACCCGACCACCGACGTCCTAGAACAGCGGATTGCGCAGCTGGAGGGGGGGACAGGGGCCCTGGCGGTTTCATCCGGCCAGGCGGCGGAAACGCTCGCGTTGCTGAACATCGCGAATGCGGGGGACGAAATTCTCTCGTCGGCGTCCCTGTACGGGGGGACGTACAACCTGTTCCACTACACCTTCCCCAAGATGGGGATCGACGTGAAGTTCGTCGATTCCTCCGACCCGCTAAATTTCCGCAAGGCGATCACGAAGAAGACCAAGGCGATCTTTGCCGAATCGATCGGAAACCCGAGGCTCGACACGCTGGACATTCGGGCGGTGGCCGACATCGCCCACGGGGCGGGCATTCCCCTGGTGATCGACAACACGATGCCGTCCCCCTTCCTGCTGCGGCCGTTCGATCACGGGGCCGACGTCGTCATCCACTCCACGACGAAGTTCATCGGGGGCCACGGCACCTCCATCGGAGGAATCATCGTCGACTCCGGAAAGTTCGACTGGGGAAACGGGAACTTCCCGCAGTTCACCGAACCGGACCCCTCCTACCACGGCCTCAAGATCTGGGAGGTCTTCGGAAACTTCCCCGGCCTGGGCAACGTCGCGTTCATCCTCAAGGCGCGCGTGCAGCTCCTGCGGGATCTGGGGCCGGCGATGTCTCCCTTCAACGCCTTCCTCTTCCTCCAGGGGGTGGAGACGCTTCCCCTGCGGATGGAGCGGCACAGCACGAACGCGTTGGCGGTGGCGATGTTCCTGTCGACGCACCCCAACGTTACGTGGGTCAACTACCCGGGGTTGCCCAACCATCCGCAGCACGCCCTGGCGAAGAAGTACCACCATCGGGAGCTGTATGGCGCGATCCTGGGGTTCGGGATCAAGGGAGGGATGGAGACGGGAAAGAAGTTCATCGACAATGTGAAGCTCCTCTCCCACCTGGCCAACATCGGGGACGCCAAGAGTCTCGTGATCCACCCTGCGTCGACGACGCACCAGCAACTCGCCGGCGAGGAGCGGCTCGCGGCGGGAGTGACCGACGATTACGTCCGGCTGTCGGTCGGGCTGGAGCATATCGACGATATCGTGGAGGACCTCGACCAGGCGCTCCGGAAGACGTAATCGACAAGGTGAAAAACGCCCGGAAGGGGATATCCCTGGTCCCCTCCGGGCTCTTGCGGGTGCCGACTTTCTCCCCGTGTGTCTATGCCGCCTTCGTCTTCTTCCCGACGTGCTCGCAGGCCTGCAGAACCTCTTTCTTGAACTGGTCGTAATCGACCTGCATCCCGTTGATGTAGGTGCTCCAGCCGACCTGGGACTTGGCGAAGTGGACGGCGTCCTCGATCTCGGCGTCCGTCGCGCCGTTGAGCTTCGCCAACTCCGTGTGGTAGACGGCGCAGTACCGGCACCTGGTGGTCGCCGCGATGCCCACCCCGATCAGTTCCCGGTACTTGTTCGGGATCGGCCCCTCCTCCATCTGCACCCGCTTGAACAGGTCCCACTCGAGCCGGATCGACGAATCCGGTACGAGCTTGAAAAAGCCGGGGACCAGTCCGAACATCTCCTTGATCTCCTTGTACACCTCTTCGCGTTTCATTGCTTTCCCCCTCTGTACATTGACACGTTTCGTTGATCTTCTAATACGCCACGTCAAGAATACGTTCATTGTACTCCCGCCGGGGTTGGTCAACCCCCCCCGGAGAATTATTTTTCCCCGGCTCCTTCCTGTTTGTCGGGACGAACGGACAGGAAGCGTCGGAATCCTTCGGCGGCCGAACTCAGCGGACTGTTCCGGAGGTACACCATGCAGATCCGGCGGCGGAGATCGAGGTCGGAAACCCGGACGGCGCACAGGTGTCCGATCATGACTTCCAGGGTCACCGCCCTCGATGAGACGATGGAAACGCCGAGGTTTGCCGCCACCGCTTTCTTGATGGCCTCCGTACTCCCCAGCTCCATCGTGTGAAGCAAGGAGACGCCTGCACGCCGCAACTCCTCTTCCATGATCTCCCTGGTTCCGGACCCCCTCTCCCGGAGGATGAACACGTCTTCCGGGAGCATCCGGGTCAATACGGTGTCCCGGGCGGCGAGCCGGTGCTGAGGGGATACGATCAGAACCAGGTCGTCCTCCAGGTACGTATCCATGGCGAGTTCCGGGAAAGGGACGGGTGGGCCGACAAATCCAATATCCACCATGCCGGCTTGCACCTGACGAAGCACCTCTTCCTTGTTCGAGATGGTAAGGCTTAACTCGATCCCCGGATATTTTGTTTTAAACTCTCCCAGCACGT
>JBAVJZ010000010.1:0-42862 GCA_049688015.1 Candidatus Deferrimicrobiaceae bacterium
CCCCCGCCTCGATCGTCATGTTGCAGATCGTCATTCGGGCTTCCATCGACAATCTGCGGACGGCTTCCCCCGCGTACTCGATGGCGTATCCCGTCCCCCCCCCCGCACCGATTTTCGCGATGATCGCCAGGATCAGGTCTTTCGCGGAGACGCCGACCCCCAAGGCTCCCGCGGCGGTGATCCGCATCTCCCGGGGCCTTGTCTGCCACAGCGTCTGGGTGGCGAGGGCGTGCTCCACCTCCGAGGTCCCGATCCCGAATGCGACCGCCCCGAAGGCGCCGAGGGTGGAGGTGTGGGAATCGCCGCACACCGCCGTAACCCCGGGCAGGATCAGTCCGTTTTCCGGGCCCGTGACATGGACGATCCCCTGGCGGATGTCATCCATGTCGAACAGGGTGATGCCCGCTTCCCTTGCATTCTCCCGCAGCGTCTCGAGCTGCACCCGGCTGTCCGGGTCCTCGATCCGCTCCAGCCGGTCCGGCGAGGTGGGTACGTTGTGGTCCGGAACCGCCAGCAGCGAAAAGGGGCGGCGGACCTTCCGCCGCGCCAGCCGGAGGGCCTCGAAAGCCTGTGGGCTCGTGACCTCGTGAACCAGGTGGCGGTCGATATAGAGGAGGCAGAGACCGCCCTCCCGCTCCGTCACGACATGCCTGTCCCAGATCTTGCGAATGATGGACGCCATAAATCCTACGATGCAGTATTCCGGAAGCGCGATTCTTCCCGGGAGATTTGCCCCGGGGGACCAGGGGAAAGCATAACTATTCGTAAATGGAAAGAAACTCCTCCCCCGCCGCGTGCATCTATTTCCCATTCGGGAAGAGCACGTAGGTTCCGCCACTTTTTCGGATCAGGAGCACATAAGATGGCTCGGACACGGAAACACCGAAGCAGCCTGCTCACCGGAACTCCCGGAGGGGCGGATTGGGCCAAGAGAGCGGCGGCGCGCGCCATGCTCCGCGCCGTCGATTTCACGGACGAGGATTTCGTAAAGCCGATCGTCACGGTGGCCTGCCCCTTCACGAACGCCACCCCCTGCAACGACCATATCCGCGATCTCGGCGACATCATTTTCCAGGAGACCGGCGAATCCGGGGGCAAGCCGTTTCTCTTCGGCACGCCCGTCATCAGCGACGGGGAGACGATGGGGATGGAGGGGATGAAATACTCCCTGATGTCCCGGGACCTCATCGCCGACTGCATCGAGACCATGCACGAGGGGTACGCCGCGGACGGCATTCTCACGCTTTCGGGGTGCGACAAGAGCATCCCGGGCGCACTCATGCCCATCCTTCGCAACAACGGCATCGGGTTGACCCTGTACGGGGGAACGATCCTTCCGGGGAGCTGGCAGGGGGAGGACCTGACCATCGTGAGCACCTTCGAGGCGGTGGGGGCCCACGGAGCGGGAAAGATCACGGATAAACAATTGCACGAAGTGGAATGCCACTCCTGCCCCGGCGCCGGTTCGTGCGGCGGGATGTACACGGCCAACACGATGGCATCGGTGATCGAGGCGATGGGAATGAGCGTCCCGGGGTCCGCCTCGCACGCTGCGGTGGACCGGGAGAACCGGATCTCGGCGGAGAAGCACAAGGATTGCATCGATTCCGTCCGGGCGCTGGAGGTTCTGCTGGACCGGGGAATCCGCTCGCGCGACATCGCGACGAAGGAGGCGTTCGAAAACGCCATCGCCGTGATGATGGCGCTGGGCGGCTCGACGAACGGCATCCTCCACATCCTGGCGCTGGCCCACGAGGCCCAGGTGCCGCTCGCGCTGGACGATTTCCAGCGGATCGGGCAAAACGTTCCGCTGCTGGGGAACTTCAAGCCCTTTGGGAAATACGTCATGGCGGACCTGGACCGGATCGGCGGCATCCCGATGGTGATGAAGACGCTGCTCGGCGCGGGGCTTCTCCACGGAGAGTGCCTTACCGTCACGGGAAAGACGGTTGCGGAAAACCTGGCAGGCGCGACGACGGTCCCGGGCGGCCAGGACATCTGTTTCCCGCCGGAGCGCCCTTATGCTCCGCCCGGACGGCACATCATGGTCATCCGGGGGAACCTCGCTCCGGAAGGAGCGGTCCTCAAGCTGAGCGGAAAGGAGCTGGATCACCACACGGGACCGGCGCGGGTCTTCGAGCGCGAAGAGGATGCGCTGGACGCGATCCTCTCCGGCGCTATCCGGAAAGGCGACGTGATCGTAATCCGGTACGAAGGCCCGAAGGGCGGACCGGGGATGCGGGAGATGCTCTCCCCTTCCGCCGCCCTCATGGGCGCCGGCCTGGGGAAAGACGTCGCGCTGATCACCGACGGCCGGTTCTCGGGAGGCACGCACGGGATCATGGTCGGACACATCGCCCCCGAGGCGCAGGCGGGAGGGCCGATCGCAATCGTCAGGGAAGGCGACCGGATCACCATCAACCCGAAGGACCGTTCGATTTCCCTCGAAGCGGGAGATGCGGAAATCGCCGCGCGTCTATCCCGGTGGAAGGCTCCGGAGCCGAAGTACTTGCGCGGCGTCATGGGAAAATACGCAAAACTCGTGGGCAGCGCGTCGTACGGCGCGGTGACAAGCTAGATCTTCAAGGAAAACGGAGAAGAACCCAATGGCCAGACGGAAGAAAACGATAAAGGGCGCGGAACTGATGTGCCGGTCCCTCGTGGATGAGGGGGTGACCTACCTGTTCGGGTATACCGGCGGGGCGATCATGCCGGTGTACGACGCGTTCCCGCAGTTCCCTACGCTTAAGCACGTCATGGTCCGCCATGAACAGGCGGCGGCGTTCGCTGCCCAGGGGATGGCACGGGCCACGGGAAAGCCCGGTGTGTGCATCGCCACCTCCGGACCGGGCGCCACCAACCTGATGACCGGGATCGCGGACGCCCACATGGACTCCGTCCCGATCGTCGCCCTCACGGGGCAGGTGGCGACCTCCGTGATCGGCACCGACGCGTTCCAGGAAAGCGACATCATCGGCATGCTGGTTCCGGTAACGAAACAATCGTACATCCTTGACGACCCGTACGAAATTCCCAGGGTGGTGAAAGAGGCGTTCTACCTCGCCAACACGGGCCGGAAAGGACCGGTCAACATCGATTTCCCCAAGGACGTCGCGAACGCCGTGATCCCGGACGACGGCTTCGACACGACGATCCGCTACCCGGTGCCGGAACCGCCGGGGATCCGGAAGGATCAGCTCGACCGCGTGCAGAAACTGATGGCGGGGGCGAAGCGGCCGATCGTCTTCGTCGGACATGGCGTCATCCAGTCGGGGGCACAGGTCGAGGTGCGGCGGTTCCTCGAGCGTTCCCGCATGCCGTTTTCCTGCACCCTGCACGGGATCAGCGCCCTCTCCACCGATCATCCGCAAAATCTCGGGATGATGGGGATGCACGGGACCGTGGAGGCCAACCGGGCGATCGAGCACGCCGACCTGATCATCGCGCTGGGGATGCGGTTCGACGACCGGGTGACGGGGAAGCTCGACGAGTACGCGCAGCATGCGGACGTGATCCACGTCGAGCAGGACCCGTCCGAAATCAACAAGAACGTCCGCGCGACGGTTGCCATCTACAGCGATCTCAAGCCCGCCGTCGTGGAGATGACGAAGATCGTGGCGCCAAAGCCGTACAGGGACTGGTACGCATTCGCGGCGAAAAACCGAAAGGAATGGGAGAAGATCGACCCGGTAAACAGCCGAAACGGAAAGGGAAACATGAAACCGCTCCTGATGGGTAGCGTTCTCCGGAAGCTTTCGGAGCTGACCGGGGGGAAGGATAACGTGGTCGCTGACGTCGGGCAGCACCAGATGTTCACGGCAAGGTATTACCGGTTTGAACGGTTCAACACGTGGTTCAACTCCGGGGGGCTGGGGTCGATGGGGTTTTCGGTACCGGCGGCGATGGGCGTGAAATTCGCCCGTCCCGGGGAGCGCGTGTGGGTGGTCGTCGGCGACGGCTCCTTCCAGATGAACATCCAGGAGCTGGGCACCATCATGGAGCAGAACATCGACATCAAGATCCTGCTTCTGAACAACAACTTTCTGGGGATGGTCCGCCAGTGGCAGGACCTGTTCCACGGAAGCCGGTTCGTCGGGACCCCGGTGAAGAACCCCGATTTCATCAAACTCGCCGCGGCATACGGGATCGCCGGGGAAAGGGTCAACGATGGGAAAGCGCTCGAGCCGGCCCTGCGGCGCGCAATGAGGCACAAGGGAGCATACCTGATCGAGATCGTGACGGACATGAATGAGATGATCCTGCCCATGATCCCGGCGGGCTCCCGGTTTTCCGACATGAGGGTCGCCCGATGAGACCGAAGAAATCGCACACCATCCTGGCGTTCGCCCACAACCAGCCGGGCGTACTGTACAAGCTGCTCTCCCTCATCCGGAAGAAGCGGTACAACGTCGAGACGATCACCGTCGGCCACACGCACGTCGACGCGGTGAGCCGGATGACGATCTCGTTTTCCCACGGCGAAGGGAACAAGATCGAGCAGATCGTCCAGCAGATCGACAAGATCACGGAAATCCCCAAGACCGAGGACGTGACCTACGCGGACGTGATCAACAGGGAGCTGGTCCTGTTGAAGGTGAAGGCGTCGCCCCAGGACCGCGTCCACGTCACGTCGACCACCCAGATCTTCGGCGGCAAGGTGATTTACGTGGCCCCCGCCCATATGATCGTGGAAATCACGGGAAAGCAGGAGAACGTCGACAACGCCTACCGTATGTTCGAGGAATTCGGGATCATAGGCGTGGCGCGGACCGGAGCCACGGTCATGTACCGGGAAGAGGAGGATATGGGACTGGACCGACTCGTTCTGCCCGTGGATCGGGTCGCACCCCTGAGGAAGAAGCGCTGAAGGCGGTCCTCGACCCCTCCGAGACTTCCCGGATCGTCCTCCGCCTGTTTTCAGCCGGAACCCCCTGTTACCCGAAGGAGGAAGAGAGATGAAAACCCATGGGTTCGGACCGGAGGGGAAGAATCTCGTTCAGCACGGGATCCTAAACCCAGAGGTCGTATGGTGGAACCTTCCCCCTTGCGCTCTCATTGAACATGCACTATACCGCCGGGAGGGTCACCTGGCGCTAAAGGGTCCCCTGGTGGTGCGGACGGGGGAGTACACGGGACGTTCCCCCAATGACCGGTTCTTCGCCCGGGATCCTTCGAGCGAGAAACGGATCTGGTGGGGAAAGACCAACCGCCCTTTCGACACGGAGAAGTACGAGCTGCTTCGCGGACGGCTTCTCTCCTATCTTGAGGGGAAGGAGATCTTCGCACAGGATTGCTTCATCGGGGCCGACAGGGAGCACAGGCTCCCGGTCCGGGTCATTACGGAGATGGCCTGGCACAACCTCTTTGTGCGCAACATGTTCCTCACCGACCCGGATCCGGAGATGCGCGCCCGGCACGTGCCGGAGTTCACGGTGATCGACGCTCCCGGGTTTCATTCGAGCCCCGAGATGGACGGCACGCGTTCCGAGGTCTTCATCCTCATCCATTTCGGGCGGCAGGAGGTTCTCATCGGGGGATCGTTGTACGCGGGAGAGATCAAGAAATCCCTGTTCACGGTGATGAATTATCTCCTTCCGGAAAAGGGCGTCCTGCCGATGCATTGCGCCGCCAATTTCTGGAAGGACGAAACCGACGTTGCCGTCCTGTTCGGGCTGTCGGGAACCGGGAAAACGACCCTGTCCGCCGACCCGGAACGGACGCTGGTGGGTGACGACGAACACGGGTGGAGCGACAAAGGGGTCTTCAATTTCGAGGGGGGGTGCTACGCGAAGGTCATCAGGCTTTCCCTGGAGGCGGAGCCCGAGATCTACCAAACGACCCGGATGTTCGGAACCATACTGGAAAACGTCGCCATGAGCACGGCCAACAGGCAGATCGACCTGGACGATGGATCGCTGACCGAGAACACGCGCGCATCCTACCCTCTGTCCTCCATCCCCCGTTCGGCGACGCAGGGATCCGTTGGGCACCCCCGGCACATTGTCATGCTCACGGCGGACGCCTTCGGCGTCCTTCCCCCCATCGCCGCCCTGGACCCCGCCCAGGCCATGTACCATTTTCTCTCCGGCTACACGGCCAAGGTGGCGGGCACCGAGCGGGGCCTCACCGAGCCGGAGGCGACGTTCAGCGCCTGTTTCGGAGGGCCTTTCATGGCTCTCCACCCCTCCGTCTATGCCGGGCTCCTGGGGGAGAAAATCACCCGGCACAAATCCCGCGTGTGGCTCATCAACACCGGCTGGACCGGCGGCCCGTACGGCACCGGCCACAGGATTTCGCTCCCCCTGACCCGGGCCATGCTGCGTGCCGCCCTCTCCGGCAGACTGGACGACGTCGAAACGAGGGATGACCCGTTCTTCGGGCTGCACGTTCCCACGTCGTGCCCCGACGTCCCGGCGGAAATGCTCGACCCCCGCACCACGTGGAAGGAGAAAGCGGCCTACGACGCGCAGGCGAAAAAACTGGCAGCGATGTTCGAGGCGAACTTCGCGCAGTTCGCGGACATGGTGCCGGTGGAAGTGCGAAATGCGGGACTCCCCCACCCGAACCCTTGACATACGCCGGGAGGAAAGGCATAAAAAGTAAGGAGTATCGGGACCTTGACGGCCCGGAGAAGGGAGGCCATGAGGGCCGCACGGAGCGTTGTTATCCTTCTGACTGCGATGTCCGTCCTGGCGCAGGGAGTTGCCGCCGCCGCCATAGACACCATCGGAACGGTGCGGTCCTCCACGGGAACTGCCGCTGTCATCCGCGGGGGCCAGGATCTGCCGGCAACCGCGGGGACGAAGCTCCTCGCCGGCGACACCCTGACAACGGGTTCCGACGGATCGATGGGCGTGATCCTCCGGGACAATTCCACCCTCTCCCTCGGTCCGGATAGCCGCATCGTCATCGAGACATTCCTCTTCTCTCCCTATGAGGGGAAGCTCGGTCTGCTGGCACGCATCACCCGGGGAACCATGGCGTACCTTTCGGGTCTCATCGGCAAGCTGGCCCCCGGGTCGGCCCGTTTCGAGACCCCGATGGCCTCCATCGGCATCCGGGGGACCCGGTTCGCGGTTAGGGTGGGCGGGCCAGGCCCCGAATGAGGCAGGATGCGTAACCGCCCCCCAGGATCGGATCCCAAGGGGATGCCTCGCATCCTTGCGGCCTGCCTCGCCTTCCTGCTGCTTCTTTCCTCGTGCGCGTCATCCCGCAGAGATGTCATCGTTCTCCTCCCCGACGACCAGGGGAAAACCGGCGCTATCATCGTGTCGGGCGCAGGAGGCGAAAAAATCCTCTCCAAGCCCCGACAGACCGTAAGCGTCGCGTCCGGTGCCGCCCCGGGCGAGCCCACCGTCATGTCCACGGAGGAAGTTCGCTCCCTGGTCGGTCCCGCTCTTGAAGCTCTCCCCCAACCTCCTTTGCAGTTCATCCTGTATTTCAAGCACGACACCGCGGAACTCACCCGGCAATCGCGTGACGACCTGAAAAAGGTCGTGCGGACCATCCGGGAACGCAAGCCCGTGGACATCAGCGTGGTGGGCCATACCGACACGTTGGGATCCAAGAAATACAACTACCGGCTCTCCCTGGAGAGGGCGGAGGCGGTGGCCGCCCTTCTCATCAAGAACGGGACGGACCCCTCCATCATCGACATAACCTCTCATGGAAAGGACAACCCTCTCATCCCCACCGGCGACCAGGTCTCCGAACCGCGGAACCGCCGCGTGGAGGTGACGGTGCGATAAGGTGCGACCCCCGCGCAGGCTGCCCATCCTCCCATTTCTCGTCCCCGGTTTTCTTCTTACTCTTCTCGCGGGGGCCTTGTGCATCTGGCCTCCCTCCCTCGTCGTCTTCCTGGAAGGAAAGGTGTACGACTCCTTCCTGCGTTCCGCCCCCCACCGGCCGGTGAACAGCTCCGTGGTCGTAGTGGATTTCGACGAGGCAACCCTCGAAAGCCTGGGACAGTGGCCGTGGCCCCGCTACCGGGTGGCCCACCTTCTGGGAAAGATCGCGGAACGCGGCGCGGCGGCGGTGGGACTCGACATGGTCTTCGCCGAGCCCGACCGGACGTCACTTGGGTTCCTCTCCGAGGAGGTCCGGCGCGACCTGGGAGTGGTCATCGGTCTTTCGGGAATCTCCCCGGAGGCACTCGACACCGACCGGGCCCTGGCGGAGACCCTTGCCGGAGGGCCCTTCGTTCTCGGCTACCAGTTCGACTTCGACGAATCGCGCGGGGGATCGTGCGTCCTGCACCCGCTGCGGGCGGCAGTGCGCTCGAGCGGCGGGACGGACGACGACTTGGGCCTCTTCGACGCACCGGGCGTCGTCTGCAACCTCCCTGTCCTGGCGCGGGCGGCGGGTGCCTCGGGATTTTTCAATATCGTCCCGGACCCCGACGGCGTATTGCGGCGCGTTCCGCTTGTGATCCGCCACCGGGGGCTCCTCTATCCGAGCCTCGCCCTGGCCGTTGCCTTGCGGGCCCGCGGCGGCAACGCCGTTTTGGAGACCGGACCGGAAGGAGTCGAGGCACTGTGGTGGAACGGGAGAACG
Source organism: Candidatus Deferrimicrobiaceae bacterium (assembly GCA_049688015.1). Lineage (GTDB taxonomy): Bacteria > Desulfobacterota > Deferrimicrobia > Deferrimicrobiales > Deferrimicrobiaceae > CSP1-8. The sequence continues at coordinate 8,554 of JBAVJZ010000010.1, forward strand.
ATCCCCCTCGACCGTCGTGGCAACCTTCTGGTGAACTACCGCGGGCGTCGTCATATTTTCCCCCACATCTCCGCGGCGGCCATCCTGGACGGAACGGCGGACCCGGCCTCGCTGAAGGGAAAAATGGCCATCGTCGGGACCACCGCCGCCGGCCTCAAGGAGATCCGGACCACGCCGCTGGAAGCCGCCCAGCCGGGGGTCGAGATCCACGCCACGATCATCGACAACCTTCTGTCGGGAGACCCGATCGCGACGCCCCGATGGGCGCGGGGTCTCCAGCTCCTCCTTGTTCTTGTCCCCGGATTTCTGCTGACGCTGCTCCTGGCGAGGGAACGCGCCATCTGGGGTCTTGCAGCGGTCATCCCTTCCGCCGCAGCTATCTGTATTGGCTCCTACTGGCTCCTGGCACACCGGCAGATCTACCTTCCGCCCGTCATCCCGGTGGCCACCCTGGGGCTCGTCTTCACGCTGGTAACCTCGCTGCGCTTCCTGCGGGCGGACAGGGAGGTCCGGGAAAGAACCCGGAAACTGGCCCTTACGCAGGACGCCATCATCCAGAGCCTGGCCGCCCTGGCCGAGACACGCCACCATGAGACCGGGGGGCACATCCAGCGCACCCGGCACTACATGCTGGTCCTTGCCAGGCGTCTGCGAACCCATCCCCGCTTCCGCCATTACCTGGAAGAGACCACCGTCGACCTCCTCTTCCGCCTCGCCCCGCTCCACGACATCGGGAAGGTGGGGGTGCGGGACGGGATTCTTCTCAAGCCGGGGCCGCTGACCCCGGAGGAGTACGAGGAAATGAAACGGCATACCATCTACGGATCGGAGACGATCCGGCTGGCGCAAAACCTGCTGGGGGAGGAATCGTTTCTCCGGATAGCAGACGAGATCGCTCTCAACCACCATGAGAGGTGGGATGGAACGGGATACCCGCACGGCCTGAAGGAAGAGGAGATCCCCATCCCGGGGCGCCTCATGGCGGTGGCCGATGTCTACGACGCCATCATCCACCAGCGCGGATACCAGGCGGCGCTCTCCCACGAAGAAGCGGTGCGCGTCATGGGCGGGGAGCGGGAGACGCACTTCGACCCCGACGTGCTGGACGCATTCCTGCAGGTCCGGGACGAGTTCCGCAAGATCGCCGCCCGGTTCGCCGGAAGGGGCGTGGAACCCGAGCCGCCCCCTCCCCACTGAAGGGCAATCGATCCCCTGTACAACCCATCGCCCGTGGTATATTTTGAGGCATATTCAGCATGATCGTACCTCTCATCCCGAAGGAGGCCCCCATGTCCAGAAAGAAGATTGCGATCATCGGCGGCGGTCAGATCGGTGGAGTGCTCGCGCAGCTTTGCGCCTTGCGCGAACTCGGCGACGTCGTGCTGTTCGACATCGTCGAGGGGATGCCCCAGGGGAAGTGTCTCGACATTGCCGAGGCCTCCCCGGTGGACGGGTTCGATGTCACCCTGAAGGGGACCAACAGCTACGAAGATATCAGCGGTGCCGACGTCGTCATCGTCACGGCGGGTCTCCCGCGGAAACCGGGAATGAGCCGGGACGACCTGATCGAGGTCAATTCCAAGATCATGAGACAAGTCGCCGAGGGGATCAAGAAGCATGCCCCCAACTCCTTCGTCATCGTCATCTCCAACCCGCTGGATGCGATGGTGACCCTCTGCCAGAAGATCACCGGTTTCCCCTACAACCGCCTCATCGGCCAGGCGGGAGTTCTCGATTCGGCCCGGTTCGCCACTTTCATCGCCTGGGAACTGGGCGTATCCGTCCGGGACGTGACCGCGCTGACCCTGGGCGGGCACGGCGACGACATGGTTCCCCTGGTTCGATACGCAAACGTGAACGGGATTCCCGTCATGGAGCTTCTGGAGAGAAAGTACGGAGATGCTGCCAAGGCGAAGGAAGTGATGGAAGCCATGGTGACCCGCACCCGCAAGGCCGGCGGCGAGGTGGTCGCCCTTCTCAAGACCGGGTCCGCCTTCTACTCCCCCGCATCCTCCACGATCGCCATGGTCGAGTCCATCCTCAAGGACCAGAAGCGGGTTCTCGCCTCCTGCGTCCACCTCAACGGCGAGTTCGGCGTGAAGGGGTACTTCGTCGGCGTACCCGCGGTGCTGGGCGCCAAAGGGGTGGAGAAGATCATCGAATTCAAGCTCAACGCCGAGGAGCAGGCGATGATGGACAAATCGGTGGCGGCGGTGAAGGGGCTGGTCGACACCCTCGCGTAGCCCCCCGGAGGGAGGGGAAACGCGGCGGAACGGTGGATCGGCGGGACACACTACCCCCGTCCCCCGGATTTTTCCCGCAGAGGAGTCCCCGGCAATCTCCGGTACGGAACCGGGGAAGCCGGGGCATCTTCCGCGTCATTTCGCCGTTCCCCGGTAGGTACCCGCCGCAGTCAGCGCGTTCACCATATCTTCCAGGGTGATCTCCGCCGGGTCGTAGTGCACCGTGTTGATCTCCCTCATTTCGTGGAATCCCTTTTCGACCGATTTCACTCCCGGCAGCCCTTCCAGGGCCGCTTTCCCGACGTCGTATCAGGCCACGTAAAACGTGACCACAGGATATCCACCGTCCTTCGTATTCGGACCGCCGGACTCCCCGAATGCCGACAGGACCAGGAAACAAAGCACCAAGGCAAAAGGAAGAACCGGGGAAAGCTTCCGTGAGGATACCATCGTCATTACCTCCGAAGGATTACTCCGATCAATGACCGCCGGCTTCTTTGCCCCAAAGCTGCTCGAGCCGCTGGTCGCGACCGCACCCGTATCGGTAATACTTGTATCGGATCGGGTTTTTCTTGTAGTAATGCTGGTGGTACTCCTCCGCCGGATAGAACTCGCTCGCGGGTGTGATCTCGGTGACGATCGGCCCCTTGAATGGCTTGGTCTTCTCCAGCGTCTCCTTGGACTTCTGGGCCAGCACTTTCTGCTCCTCGTTATGGTAGAAGATGGCCGATCGGTACTGGGAACCGATGTCGCAGAACTGGCGATCTTTCACGGTCGGGTCGATGTTGTGCCAAAAAACATCGAGCAACTTCTCGTAGCCGATTTTCCCCGGATCATAGACGATCTGCACCGATTCGGCGTGGCCGGTCCCGCCGGCGGAGACCTGTTGGTATGTCGGATTTTTCTGCTTTCCGCCGGTATAGCCGGCGGTGACCGAGATGACTCCCGGGAGTTTGTCATACGGGGATTCCATGCACCAGAAGCAACCGCCGGCGAAGGTCGCCACCTCCTGTTTCCCGGAAACCGCTTCCTTCGGTTTCGTCATCGAATCGTTCCCGGCGGCCACGGCAGTAACCGCCGCGAGGGCCAACACCGTGGTGATCCCGGTTACGCTAAGCATTCCCATGTTCCCGCTCCTTCCTGAAAATGCAGTTCTTGGCGGCCCAATCGGCTCCGGCCGCCCGTTACAACCCCCCACTACTCCGCCTTGGCGAAATCCAGGGCGACCGAGTTAATGCAGTACCGAAGCCCGGTCGGTTTCGGACCGTCATCGAACACGTGGCCCAGGTGGGCATCGCACCTGCTGCACAGCACCTCGGTTCTTTTTACGAACCAGCTGATGTCGGTCTTTGTGCGCACATTTTCCTTTGCGATCGGTTCGTAGAAGCTGGGCCACCCCGTTTTGGAATCGTACTTGGTCTCCGACCGGAAGAGGTCGTTTTCGCAGCTCACGCAGCGGTAGATCCCCTTTTCGTGGTTGTTCAGATACTTCCCGGTAAACGCCCTCTCCGTACCCTTTTTCCGGGTTATCGCGAACTGCTCGGGGGTAAGGAGACTCTTCCACTCCTTTTCCGTCTTGATCACTTTTTCCGTCATGACATATTCCCCTTTGGCAGCGGAATAGAGTTTTATTTTTCCCGTCTCCCCCATATCCTTGTTTCCGCGCGCCGGGGGGACCTCCGCGGCTACTGCCGTGTCCCGCAGGATAGTGAATTCGGCCAACGCGGCTCCCGCCAGGAGGAAGGAGAACCGCAGGAACTCCTTCCTTCCCATCCTATGTGTCATCAGCATTTCCATCGTGCATCCGCCTCCTGTCCCGACAATAGTTGCGTATCCTTCCCTTGCGCGGGGGACCCTCCCACCAGCCCCCGTCTTCCGCAAGCGCCGCCGGTTCGGGGTTTCATGGGGTGTGATGACCTGGCCGCGCGTGAGATTCGTGTTCATGCTCCCCCTCCCTTCCCGGTTTTCCCGCGGCCGTCCCTGCCGGTTTTGACCGCGTTACCTTTCATCCTGCCGAACTGCCATCACGTGACCGTAACGGAATAGTCACGTTTTGATCACGGGAATTGACGGGGAAGGGACGCCTCCGGCAGGGTGAATTCGAAAGTCGAGCCGGCGCCGACCACGCTTTCGACGCGCAGGTCGGATCCGTGAAGCTCGAGAATCCTGCGCGCAATGACCAGGCCCAGGCCCGCGCCTTCCCCATCCTTCCCGGGCTCCCCGTACCTTCCGGGGATCGGGTCGAACAGACGGGCAAGCCGTTCCGGCGGGATGCCGCAACCCGTATCCGAAACAAGGACGGTCAAGCCGGTCTCCGCCCGTTTCGCCTCGATGGTGATTTCTCCGCCCTCGGGAGTATGCCGCAGGGCATTCCCGATCAGATTCTCCAGTACCCGGTCGATGAGACCGATATCGCCGAGTGCGAAAGGAATCCCTTCCTCGATCCGCATCTCGAGCCGGATCTTTTTCTCGTCCGCGGCGAGCCGGAATTTCGCCACGATGTCCTGGGCAAGATCCCCCAGTGAAAACCGTTCCTCCCGAATCGCGACATCGGGAGAGTCGAGCGTCGACAGCTCGAAAAGCTCCGAAACCAGCGTGGAGAGACGCTTGCAGTGGCTCAGGGCGATCCGGAGATATTCCTCCTGTTCCCGGTAGGATAGCTCGCCCTTTTTCATGGAAAGGGTTTCGAGATACCCCTGGAGAGAGGTGAGGGGCGTGCGCAGGTCGTGGGAGACGTGGGTTACAAGCTCCCGCCGCAGACTGTCGGCCTGCCTCAGGTCCCGGATCTGCTGGGCGATCCGGTCCGCCATCTGCGCGAAGGCGGCTCCCAGCCGCTCGATCTCGTCCCCCTTGCCCGTTTCGAACCGCTCTAAAATCTCGGGCTTGTCCGAAAACCCGCTTCGCTGGAAGTCCTCCACAGCCTTCGTTAGCCTTCTGTGCCGGTGGGTAAGCCGGTAGAAAAGGAGCAGGCCGGTCAGGAGAGCGAACAGTACCCCGCCCGCGGCCGCCCAGGTGCTCAGTTGCAGGATGTAGCTTCCCTGGAGCATGCGGGAGACCGTGTCGTACTCCTCACCGCCCAGAATGACGTAGAGATACCCTTCCGTCGGACCCTCCGGAGGGACGGTAGCGACGGAGAAGACCTTCTTCCCTCCGGGACTGCGCGGGTCGTCACCCAGAATGGGCAACGCCTCGGTCCCGGCAAGAAACGTCTCCAGAGGCTTCAGGGATACCCGTTCCCGTTTCACCTTCCCGGGAGGGGCGGAGTAGGCGAGGATTTTGCCTTCCTTGTCGAGCAGGTACACCTCGATCCCGGGGTGGACGGCCATCAGCATGTGGAAGATCTCCCGGATTGGTCCTTCCTGTACGCGGCCGCTCCGTATCAGGGGTGTCTCCGAGGCGATGTGCCGGGCAAGGGACCGGTTCAGTTTCTGGGTCATTTCCTGGAGATGGACCCGGGTGGTGAAAAGGGTGAGCAGAACGAACAGTGTCCCGATGCCCAAAAAAAGCAGCAGCAGGACGGCAGAGAGTTTTCCGTAAAGCGTCCTGAACACCCGCTACCCCTTTTTCCGAACCTCCGGTTCGGCGAACTGGTATCCGACCCCCCAGATCGTAAGGATGTACCGGGGCTTGGCCGGATTCGTCTCGATCTTTTCCCGCAGACGATTGATATGGGAGTTGACGGTGTGTTCATACCCCTGGTAGCTGTATCCCCACACCTTGTCCAGCAGCTGCCCCCGGGTGTAGGCCCGTCCGGGATGTCGGGCGAATTCCAGCAGAAGTTCGAATTCCCGTGCGGTCAGATGGACGGACTTCCCCTCAACGGTCACCTTTCGTTTCTCCGGGTCGATGGTCAAGTCTCCCGCCCGGATCATCTTTTTCGGCGCGAAAGAGTCTTTCCCCCGCAACGCCTCCACTCTTCGCAAAAGGGCTTTCACCCGTGCCAGGAGCTCGCGGACGTTGAAGGGTTTCGTAAGGTAGTCGTCCGCCCCCATCTCCAGTCCCAGGATCCGGTCCACATCCGTGGACCTGGCAGTGAGCATCAGAACGGGGGTATAATCCGGTCCCGTTCGTATGTGGCGACATACCTCCAGCCCGTCCATCCCCGGAAGGATGAGATCCAGGATGATGATGTCGTACGGCTTTGCGAGAGCCTTCTGAAGCCCGGTTTTTCCGTCGTGAACGACGGTCACCGCATATCCCTCGTCCCGGAGGTGAAGTTCCAGCAGGCGGGCGATATCCCTGTCGTCTTCGATCACGAGGACACTGTGGGACATGGAGCGGTTCCTGTCAGCATTCCGAGATTGGTGGAAAAAGCAGGGTTTCCCGCGGACACCGGTTGGCCCCGGGTCCCATCATACCATCCGGGATCCGGACCGGGGTCTTGTCCTTGCTCCCCGCAAGAGAGCCCATTTGAATAAATCCAGATATTTTTATATAATGAGGACGTAAGTCCATTCGGTAACCTGGCGACGGTTTCCCTGAAACAAAAGGAGGTGGCGCGATGAAACCGAAGATCCTCGTACCGCTTGACGGATCCAAGCTGGCGGAACGGGCGGTGGAGCAGGCGGAGAAGATCGCCAAGGCCCTCGGCCACGAGGTGATTCTTTTCCAGGTCATCCGGAATCCGCTCGCAAGCGCCCCGGAAGCAGGTCCCGAGGCGGAGGAACGGGCAACCCTGGACACAATCGACAATGCCAACGCCTACCTGAAATCGATCGCTTCCGGCCTCGAGAAGGAAGGAATAAAGACCCGGGTCGAGATCGGGGAAGGACCTCCCTATGCCGGAATTCTCGGCATGGCGCACCGGGAGGATGTGGATTTCATCATCATGAGTACGCACGGACGCACAGGACTGACCCGGGCCCTCATGGGGAGCGTCGCGGAAAAAGTCGTCTACACGACGAAGCGTCCCGTCATGCTCGTGAAACCGGAGAAGATTTTCCGGGCGCGATCCGACGAGGCGGCAGCAATCCTCAGCATGCACTCCTGATACCGGCCCGACCGCCCGGCCCGCACCGCGGGCCGGGCTCTTTTTTATTTTCCTGTTGGCGACCCGGTGATACTATCGTAACCCATCCCGGGAACCACCCAAACAGGAGGAAAGTTCATGGGACTGAAAGGATCGAGGACGGAAAAGAATCTGCTTGCGGCATTCGCGGGAGAATCGCAGGCCAGGAACCGGTACACCTTCTATGCGGGCATCGCCTCCAAGGAGGGATTCGAAGGGATCGCCAGCATCTTCCTGGAAACGGCTTCCGACGAGAGAATGCATGCCAAGCGCTACTTCGAACTGCTCGAGGGAAGAGACGTCGAAATCACTGCCGCCTACCCGACCCGGATCGGCAACACCGCCGTCAACCTGGAGGCGGCTGCCGCCGGGGAGCACGACGAGTGGTCCCATATCTACCCTACTTCCGGGAAGATCGCCGAGGAGGAAGGATTCAAGGCGGCCGCGGCGATTTTTTTCCGTGTCGCGGAGGTGGAAGTGGAGCACGAGAAGCGTTATCAGACCTTGCTCGCGCGTTTGAAGAACGGGACCCTGTTCAAGCGGGAGAAACCGATCCGGTGGAAGTGCCTCAAATGCGGGCGCATTCACGAGGGTACCGAAGCGCCGGAACGCTGCGTCACGTGCGCCCACCCCCAGGCCTGGTTCGTCCCTGCACCGGAGAACTACTGAGTCCTGATTGCCACGCGTCACGGCAGGGGGATAACTTCCTCCCCCTGCCTTTCCACAAAGAATGTGGATAACCTGTGGACTACCATGCGGAATATTTACGAACATTGATATAATGAAAATACGCCGTCGGTCCAGCAACGGTTCTTTCTTCGAAGCCGAACAGCATGCTCATTTTTTAAGCGTCGTGCCGGAGGAAATTTCAAAACTCCCGAACCGGAAAATCTGAGAAAATATTTTCCGTAAAAACCAGGAACCCCGTCATCGATCCCTTTGGGGAGAAGAACCGGATCCGTTCCGGGAAAGGGCGACGATGAAACAAAAGATCTCCACCACGCTCGATTTCCTCAAAACCGACATCTGGGTTCTTCCGGTAAAGGACCTCTCCCGGACAAAAGCGTATTTCGTACGAACGCTAAAGGTCCTACTCATGACGATACGGGGCTTCCAGAAGGATCATTGCTCCGTGAAGGCGTCGGCACTGACCTTCTATTCCCTGCTCTCGATCGTCCCCATCATCGCGATGATTTTCGGCATCGCAAAAGGATTCGGGTTCGACAAGAGACTCCAATTACAACTCCTGGAAAAATTTTCCGGCCAGGAGGCCGTGTTGCAGAGGGTTTTCGAATTTTCCGACTCCCTTCTCCGGAAAACCCAGGGAGGCATCGTCGCCGGGATCGGAGTCGCCCTGCTGTTCTGGTCCGTCATAAATGTGCTCGGATACATCGAGCGTTCGTTCAACGATATCTGGAAAGTCGAAAAGTCCCGCAGTTTTGGCCGGAAAAGCAGCGACTACCTTTCAGTCATGATGATATGCCCGCTCCTGTTTGTCATGGCAAGCAGCCTGACGGTAACGATGGCGGGCAAGGTGAGATACGTGGCGGAGATCGTTTCCCGTCTCGGAGTACCTCCGGGTCCGATCCTCCTCCTGCTGGGAATCATCCCCTATTGCCTGATCTGGGCGCTGTTCTCTTTCATTTACATCTACATGCCGAACACGAAAGTCCGTTTCCGGTCGGGGGTGATCGCAGCCGTGGTCACAGGAACCGCCTACCAGGCCTTCCAGTGGTTATACATCGCTTTACAGGTCGGCGTGGCCCGGGCCAACGCCATCTACGGAAGCTTTGCCGCCCTGCCCTTGTTCCTGACCTGGTTGCAGGTCAGCTGGATGATCGTTCTCTTCGGATCGGAACTCTCCCATGCCGTCCAGAACGTACACACCTACGGGGGGCCCGCGGACCCGGGGAAAGTCAGCCCGTACAACAGGAAGCTTCTTTCCCTGCTGATCGCCCGGGTGGTGATACGGAAATTCTCAAAAGGAGAAAAACCGCTGACTGCCCCCGCAGTCGCCGACGTTCTGGGAATGCCCGTCCACCTGGTGCGCCAGCTCCTTTCGGATCTTGCCGCCGGCGGGGTTTTCTCTGTCACGATACTCGAGGACTATAAAGAAGCCGCCTATCAGCCCGCACGAGACATCCACACGATCACCATAACGACCGTTCTCGACGTCCTGGAGCGAAGCGGCTCCGTGGATCCGGTCTTTTCCCCCACGGAAGATTTCCGGGCCGCCTCGGCGACCCTGGAGGCATTCGGCAACACGATCGATACCTCCCCCGCCAACAAGCTCGTGATGGACCTTTGATCCGTCCTCACACCCGAAAACGACCGGATCCCGGGGGAGACGGTGCACTAGCCCTTTCGTTCTTCGGGCAACATCGCCTCGATCGTCCTCAGCGCATGTAAGGAACCGGCAGCGATCGACAGATGCGGTTCGTCAATCCACGGCTCCCGCGGATTGATCCGGACGACCGTGACCCCGCGCCGGCGGCCGAGACGTTCACTCATGCCGCGGATGGTCGGAATGGCGGTACCGGCGCCCATTTCGATGACCACCGTCTCGCACCCCCCGGTTTCCTCGAGGAATCTCCCGAAGAGACGTTCCTGGTGTTCGGTGCGATCGCCGAGCCAGGTAAAATCACCGAACATCAGGATATTGGGCCTGGCCACGCCGCCGCACCGGGGACATCCGGGGATATGCAGGGCGCGCATGGTCCGGTGGTCGACCGGAATCTCCTCCTGGTTCGGCCAGATCGCGCCGGAACAGGGCGAAAGGCACTGCAGATGGTGTATGGAGCCGTGGACTTCCAGCACCCTCTCTTCCTCGAATCCCGCTTTCTGGAAATGCCCGTCCACGTTGGAGGTGAAGACGAAATGCGCCAGGCCGAATCGACGGATCCAATTCTTTAGAATCCGAAACCCGTCGTGAGGCTCCGTCTGGCGGTAGAGATGGGTCCGGTGACCATAGAACCCCCAGCCGAACGCCGGATCGTGGAGAAAATGGGTCGGGTTGGCCGCTTCCACAAAAGAAATTCCCAGCCGTTCGTACATCGGGTACGCCTTCCAGAATCCCCGCTCCCCCCGAAAGTCCGGCAGACCGGAGTCTACCCCCATTCCTGCTCCGGAGGCGATAATCAGTGCCCCGGCCCTCCCGATCGCATCGGCGGCGTTTCGGCAAACTTCGTCGGATTCCATCCCGTCCCCGCTACTCCCGCATCCTTGCAGGACCGTGCCCCGCTCACCTCTTCCGCCAAACCAATCGCTTGAGACGATCTCCCGCCGGTTCGATATCGAACGTATCGTGATAACCGGCGGGGGGCAAGCCGGTATCATCCCCCTTTCCGCAGAGGTGACGATTTTAGGCACATCCCATGGGACATCACCGGGTTCTTCCCCGGTTTCCGTCTCCCCCGCCTCGCCCCTGATACCTGGAACCCACTGTTATTCATAACATATCCTCCTTCCCGCCATTTGGCACGCATCTTCCATGTCATCGACCTGGAAGCAGCAGGAAAAGGAGGACCGGGACATTGACATATTCAGGGAGGAAGACCATGCGGACCAGACTGTCCATCGTTATCCTACTGGTTACGGTATTTCTCCTGGCGGGGGCACTTCCCGCCGTCGCCCAGGAGACCATCGGCGTATTGCACAACTCCAAAGGCTCCGTTACGGTCACCCGCGAAGGGAAGGTTTCCCCTGCACCCGCAGGGACGAAGCTTGTTGTCGGTGACATCCTGAAAACCGGCCCGGACGGGTCACTGGGCGTCATCCTCCGGGACAACTCCACCCTCTCGCTCGGACCGGACAGCAACCTCGTCATCGAAACATTCCTGTTCTCTCCCGCCAAGGGAGAGCTCGGCCTGGTGGCCCGCCTCACCAAGGGGACCATGGCATACATTTCCGGGCTTATCGGCAAGCTGGCCCCCGAATCGGCCCGTTTCGATACGCCGACTGCCTCCATCGGCATTCGTGGCACCTATTTCGCGGTGAAAGCCGGGGAACCCGTTCCGCGGTAACGGGGGGAGAATCGAACCGGGACAACGGGAAGAAGTCAGGTGGTTTTGGCGGATTTTCCCGATAGGTACGCCTGATTGACCGCCTCCCCCATTTCCCCGTAGAAAGCGAATTCGCTTGCCTCCTCCCGAAGCGAAAGCTTCGTGGCGTATGTCCCGCGAACCTTCTCCCGCACACAACGGGCCACTTCGGACCAGGGAATGAATATCGGGGGATGATAGAACCTTAGCAGAAAAATCACCGACAATCCTATCCCCTGCGGACTCAGGCGGACGAACACCACTCCCCCGTAGCCCGCGGGGTACAATCCGCTCCCCAGGGACATTCTCACGAAAGTATATCTCCGGGAATCCGGGACCTCCCGGTACGGGAATTTTCTCGCGATCCTGCGCCATCCGCTCCACAGGGACAGGATCGCGCTGATCCACAAAAGAAATACCAGGGCGGCAAAGGGAGACCAGACAGCCAAGCCATTACCCTCCGTTTCACATCGCCGGCGTTTTCCAAAGATTTCCCCTGTCACGAACACAGCAGGGCATTCAGGGAAGGAAAGAGGATAGCGCCTATTCCGGGAAATGCCAATACCGCTTCTTTCCTGTCTCTCCCCGGATGGGCAAGCCGCTCCAGGCTCTTGAGAATTTCCGGGATTCCCGATACTATGTCCGTGGAACCGCCGTAGATATCTTCACGAAAAACAAAGAAGAACGGACTCCGTTATCCGAAAGCCCATCATCCCCGGAAGGTGCCGGTTCTTTCGATGAAACTGCTGCATTTCTATAGAAATCCCGCGCTCTCCGACACGAGGAGGGAGAGTCTACTCTCCTTCGCCGGGAAAAACGTCTCCCCGCACATCAAAGGGATCGAAACGGAGTACTGCTTCAACGTCCAGACTTCGGCGCCCTTGACCGAAGCGGAGCTCGGCACGCTCCGGTGGCTTCTGGCGGAAACCTTTTCGCCGGACCGGTTCGCCTCCGGGAGTCTCCTCGCCGGGCACCAGGTAATCGAAGTGGGACCCCGGATGAACTTCTCGACGGCATGGTCGACGAATGCCGTCTCGATCTGCCGGGCATGCGGGCTGGACAAGATAAGAAGAATCGAGCGATCGAGGAGGTTTCGGCCGGTTTCGGTATCAACGCTTGGCAAAGAGGCACGGGACAGATTCCTGTCCGAAATCTACGACCGGATGACCGAATGCCCCTATCCCGAAACCCTTTCGACCTTCGAGACGGGGATACGACCGCAGGCCCACAGCACCGTCCCGCTCATCGAAGAGGGGATTTCGGCGCTTCAGGAGATCAACGCGACGCTTGGCCTGGGACTGGACGCCTGGGACGTCGAGTACTACTACGACCTCTTCGCCAAAGACCTCAAGCGCAACCCGACCGATGTGGAGTGCTTCGACCTCTCCCAGTCGAACAGCGAGCATTCGCGCCACTGGTTCTTCAAGGGAAAACTGGAGGTCGACGGCAGACGGGTCCCGGAAACGCTGATGGAGATACTCAAGGAGCCGCTCAAGACGAATCCGGCCAACAGCGTGATCGCCTTCCGGGACAACTCGAGCGCGATCCGGGGATACCGGATCCGCACGATCGTGCCCGAACACCCCGGGCAATGCTCGCGGCTCACCAGGGCGAATCCGACCTATCACCTCATCTTCACGGCGGAGACCCATAACTTCCCGAGCGGCGTCGCCCCGTTCCCCGGGGCGGAGACGGGCACGGGGGGAAGGATCCGGGACGTCCAGGCCACGGGACGGGGGGGGCTCGTCGTCGCCGGCACCGCGGCGTACTGCGTCGGCAACCTGCGGATCCCCGGATACCGGCTTCCCTGGGAGGATCCCTCCTTCGAATACCCGGGCAACCTCGCCTCACCTCTCGAGATCGAGATCCAGGCAAGCAACGGCGCCTCCGACTACGGGAACAAGTTCGGCGAACCCGTCATCCAGGGATTCACCCGTGCGCTCGGCCTGCGGCTCCCGGACGGGGAGCGCAGGGAATGGATCAAGCCGATCATGTTCACCGGCGGTATCGGACAGATGGATTCCCGCCACGGGGAAAAAGGGAGGCCGGGATCCCGGATGCTCGTCACGAAGGTCGGGGGGCCCGCGTACCGGATCGGCATGGGGGGCGGGGCCGCCTCCAGCATGATCCAGGGGGAGAACATCGCGGAGCTCGACTTCAACGCCGTCCAGCGCGGCGACGCCGAGATGGAGCAGAAGATGAACCGGGTCATCCGCGCCTGCGTCGAGATGGGAGAGAAAAACCCCATCGTGAGCATCCACGACCAGGGCGCAGGGGGGAATTGCAACGTCGTCAAGGAGATCATCTACCCGGCGGGCGCCAGAATCGAGATCCGCAAGATCCTGAGCGGGGACGAGACCCTTTCCGTCCTGGAGCTCTGGGGCGCCGAGTACCAGGAGCAGAACGCGCTTCTCATCCGTCCCGGGAGCGCCGACATGTTCGAGGCGATCTGCCGCAGGGAGAAGGTTCCCTGCGCCTTCATCGGGCAGATCACGGGGGACGGCCGCATCGTCCTGTACGACGAGACCGACGGAAGCACGCCGGTGGATCTCGACCTGGAGAAGGTCCTGGGCGACATGCCGCAGAAGAAGTTCCGGCTCAACCGTGTCCCGCCCGCGCTCGCACCTCTCACGCTCCCTAAGAACCTGGCCGTCAGGGACGCGCTCGACCGGGTCCTGCGTCTCGTCTCTGTCGGATCGAAGCGATTCCTTACGAACAAGGTCGACCGGAGTGTCACGGGGCTGGTTGCGAGGCAGCAGTGCGCGGGGCCGCTGCAGCTGCCCGTTTCCGACGTCGCGGTCATCGCCCAGAGCCACTTCGGACTCACCGGTGCGGCCATCTCGATCGGCGAACAGCCGGTCAAGACCCTCATCGATCCCGCGGCGATGGCCCGGCTCACCGTCGCGGAGACCCTGACAAACCTCGTGTGGGCGAAGATCAGCCGGCTCGAAGACGTCAAATGTTCCGGGAACTGGATGTGGGCGGCGAAACTGCCCGGCGAAGGGGCGAGGCTCTACGACGCGGCGGTAGCTCTACGGGACATCCTGATCTCCCTCGGCATCGCGATCGACGGCGGGAAGGACAGCCTCTCCATGGCGGCCAAGGTCGGCGCCGGGGAGACGGCCGAGACGGTCAAGTCGCCGGGGACGCTGGTGATCTCGGCCTACGCCCCGTGCCCGGACATCACGAAGGTGGTAACCCCCGACATCAAGCAGCCGGGGAAGAGCCGGCTCCTCGTCGTCGACCTGGGCAGCGGCAGAAACCGGCTCGGCGGGTCGGCGCTCGCGCAGGTGTACGGGCAGGTCGGCGACCTCTCCCCCGACGTGGACGATCCCGGGCTCCTGAAGCGCGCCTTCAACGCGGTCCAGGGGCTGATCGCGAAGGGCCTGATCCATTCCGGGCACGACCGCAGCGACGGCGGACTCATTACGACGGCCCTGGAGATGGCGTTTTCCGGAAATTGCGGGCTCGAACTGTCCGCGGAAGACGTCGAACCGATTTCATTCCTGTTCTCCGAGGAGCCGGGTCTGGTCATCGAGTACCTGCCGAAGGACGAGAAGGCGATCTCCGCAAGGTTACGCAAGGCGAAGGTCCCCTTCCGGATCCTCGGCAGGACAGCCCGGGCAAGGCGGATCCGGGTCAAATGCAACCGCCGGATCGCCCTCGACGAAGACATGAGGACCCTGAGGGAAATCTGGGAGGAGACGAGTCACCGGCTGGAGAGACTCCAGGCA
Source organism: Candidatus Deferrimicrobiaceae bacterium (assembly GCA_049688015.1). GTDB lineage: Bacteria > Desulfobacterota > Deferrimicrobia > Deferrimicrobiales > Deferrimicrobiaceae > CSP1-8. Next base: position 23,579 of record JBAVJZ010000010.1, read on the forward strand.
AACCCGAAATGCGCCCGGGAGGAGAAAAAGAACATCCACGACCGGCCGGGACCTTCCTACCGGGTCACATTCCCTCCCGCGCCCACATCGCCGTCCCTCCTGCGGAAAAAGGGGAAGCCCGCCGTAGCGGTCATCCGGGAAGAGGGAAGCAACAGCGACCGGGAGATGGCGTCGGCGTTCCACCAGGCCGGTTTCGACGCATGGGACGTGACGATGACCGATTTCCTCGAGGAGAAGGTCAACCTTGACAGGTTCCGGGGGATGGCCTTCGTCGGGGGGTTCAGCTACGCGGACGTCCTCGACTCCGCCAAGGGATGGGCCGGCGTGATCCGTTTCAACAAGGGTATTTTCGGGCAGTTCCGCAGGTTCTACGAACGGAACGACACGTTCTCCTTAGGCGTTTGCAACGGGTGCCAGCTGATGGCACTTCTCGGCTGGGTCCCGTGGGCCGGGATCGAGGACAGGTACCAGCCCCGGTTCATACAGAACCTCTCGGGCAGGTTCGAGTCCCGGTTCGCAACCGTCCGGATATTCCCAAGCCCCTCCCTCATGCTCAAGGGGATGGCCGGCTCGACGCTCGGTATCTGGGTCGCCCACGGGGAAGGCAGGGCCTATTTCCCCGATCGGAAGATCCTAAAGGATATGGAGTCCCGAAGTCTCGCCCCGGTCCGGTACGTAGACGACCGGGGAAATGTGACGATGCAGTACCCCTTCAACCCGAACGGATCGGTAAACGGCATCGCTTCCCTGTGCTCCCCGGACGGCCGGCACCTGGCGATCATGCCCCATCCTGAGCGAACGTTTCTTAAATGGCAATGGGGGTTTATGCCAAACGACATGAAGAAAAACCTTAAGGCTTCTCCGTGGCTGCGGATGTTCCAGAACGCACGGGAGTGGTGCGAAAAATCGAAAAAACCTCCCTCGACGATCCCCTAAAGCCTGGCCGGCCCCGCTCCCGCGCCGGTACTGTCGATCGCCCTCGCGATCTCTTCCTGGTCCTCCCCGGAAAGCGCAAGACCCGCCGCTCCGATCCATCCGTCCACCTGCCCGGGCGAACGCGCACCCACGATTGCGCCCGTGATGCCCGGCCAGGCAAGTGCCCAGGCCACCGCGACCTCGGCGACCGTCGTCCCGCGCCGATACGCAATCGGCCGGAGCGTGTCCCGGAGGGCGAGGTTCCGCAAGACATTCGGCGGCAGGAATTCGGGCGAGCGGCGACGCCAGTCGTCCGGAGCAAGCCCTCCTACCCGGTCGGCCGTCCACTTCTCCGTAAGGAGCCCCGACGCCATCGGGCTGTAGACGATAACACCGGTCCCATTCCCCGCGCACCACGGGATCTCCGCGGCCGCGGCTTCCCGGCGAATCATCGAGAAGGGTGGCTGGAGGGAATCGACATGGCGAACCTTCTCGCAACGCGACAGCAGATCGACGTCAAAGTTCGAGACGCCTGCCCACCGCACCTTCCCCTCCTCGATGAGCCTTTCCATCTCTCCCCAGGATTCCCCCACAGGCGTGCCCGTCTGGTCCGGCCAGTGGAACTGGTAAAGGTCGATCCGCTCCACGCCAAGCCGGCGAAGCGACGCCTCGCACTCGCGACGGATCGCCTCGGGTCGCAGGTCCCGTCGAATCTCTCCCATCCGGTTCTTCTCGTCCCACGCGAGGCCGCACTTCGTGAAGACGTACGGCCGGTCCCCCGAAGGAAGCTCCCGCAGCAGCCTTCCTACCAGCTTTTCGGAGTGACCGAGCCCGTATACCGCGGCTGTATCTATCCAGTTGATCCCCCGTTCCAGGGCATGGCGCATCGCCGCAAGAGATTCCGCGTCGTCCTGCGGACCCCAGCCGAAGGACCAGCCGCCGCCCCCGATCGCCCACGCGCCGAACCCGATCCGGGTGATTTCGGGGCCGTCCTTGCCAAGTTTTCGGGTAGGAAGGGATTTCACGGTCGCAGACCTCCTTCACAATTTCGGGATACTACTCCTTCAGGATGATCCGCATCCTGCCCTGCCGCACCTCGATGGTCCGGACTCCCCCGGAGAAGATCTTCCAGAACCCGTCCCCCGATTCGAATTCTTCCACGAGGTTCACGTTCTTCAGATATCCCAGCCAGGCGTTCGGCAGGGGAATGCCCCCCAGGGACACCCCCTTCAACGCGATGTACGGTTTCTCCTCCGCGTAGCGGACGGCGAGTCCCATATGAATCCGGAACGTCTTTCCCCCGAGAACGGGAATCTCGTCCTCGACGGGCAGAAGCAGTTTTACGCTGATCAGGTCATCGGACAGGTCGATGGCGACCTTCCTTGCCATGTCGGGAGTGCCGGCGATAAGACCGTTCAGCTCCCGCTCGGATAGCTGGATCTGCCTGTTCGCACCCTCTTCGGTATACGGTTCGGGAGACAGCGGCTTGCCGGGGACGGCTTCGAAAGGAACGGGGACCGGTTCTTCCTGCCGGAGACGGGCCAATTTGTCCTGGAGAACCACTTTTTCTTTCGGGGTCAGGATCACGGGCGTGAATTTCGACGCGTACACATTTTGCCGTACCCAGACCGCAACCAGGACGACGGCGGCGAGAAGAACGAGAAGAACGACCACCCGGAACCGCGGGATCCCGGAACCAGGCGGTTTACCGTTCGCGCCCGCCTCGTTCATGCCCGATTCCCCGCCCATCTACGCGTTCAGGATTTCGCGGAACGTCGGGGGAGGCCGGTGAAGGTCAATCGAGATCGACGTCGCGCAAGGGACGAGAGGGAGTCTCTCCCTGGCTCTTCTCGAGGAACTCCTTGAACTTCCTGTCCATCGACGCCCCTTTTTCCTTGTCGGTCCTGACGATCTCCTGGTAGCGCGCATCGACACGCGCCTTCTCCTCCCGAAGGACCTTCTCCGCATCCTTCAGGTCGGCGGTTCTCCGGGGGTCCTTGACCTCTGCACACTCCGTTACAACAGCCGCCTCGGCATCGATCGTAAGGGCAGACCGGCAGCAGGGGCAGGTCACCTGAAATGTCGCTTTGCCGCTTTCCGTCATGTATCGCCCCTCCTCCCTATGCAGTCTTTCCGGGTTTTATCCTCCAATTATATCCCGAAGCCCGCCTGCCGGGGATACACGATCCAGCCCCCGGTACTTCCACAGGTCCCGGAGGAGAAATCACACAAGGGGATCACATGAAGAAAGAAGGTTACGGGGGCGCCACGCCGGAAACCGCCATGAGGATGTTCGGGTAGGACAGGTCACCGACGCCGTTCAGCACCTTGACGTTTTTCGTCTTCCGGTCATATATCACCATGGCTGGCGTACCCTGAATGCCGAAGACTTTCACCACGGACTGGAAATATTGAACCCCCGCGCTCACATCCGCATAGTTCAACGGCCGATAGGTGACTCCCAGCGGTGCTACGGCTTTCTGGACATCCTCCGGAGTCGGTTCCTTCGTCCTTAGCGCCAACCGGTGGAGCGCCTTCCGAATCTCGAGGTATTTCCCTTTCTCCCGAACGAGGAAACTCAGGTTGTAGGGGATGAAATTCATGCTCTCCGCATGAATGGGCATATCGACGAACACGAGCTTCGCCCGGCTCATGATGTTCGGATACGCTCTCTCCATATCCGGTTCTGCCTTTCGGCAGGCAGCACAGAACCAGTCGGTGAAGACGTAGACCTCGACGTCGGCGTCCATATTACCGAGCGCCACCGGGAGCGTTGCCGCGTGTGAAGTGGTCGGATTTCCCAATCCGACGTAAGCGACATACGAACCGGCGGCCATCAAGACCGCCAGAATCATTCCCCTCGACAGATACCGCATCATCGCTCCTCTCCCTGCCCCCGGCTTCTTCTTCCTATCGTAGAAATAGTCGGCGGCAAGAGCAATCCCCGCCAGCCAGACACATAATGCCACAGCGAGGCAGATCGGACACCATTTTTGGATCAGCGAATGCTGCACGTAAAGGAAGGTGAATTCCGCTCCCCACGCGACGGCGATTACCGCGGGGAACAGATTCCGGACCACGGGACGATCACGAAAATGGAACAACAGAAGGCAAAACGCGAAAAACCCCATCCCGAAGAAAGGAAACTTCATCCCGAAAATCGTCCACTCGTAGGTCGCCTTGCACGCATCGGTGCACAGACCGACCGCGAGGGATAGGGAAAGCAGAAAGGCCATGGCAAGTCCTGCCCACACGATCGCCATCCATATCCCGAGGGATCGCAGCCTGTCGGAAATCATGGGGCCCATCGTCGGTTGTCACCGATCTTTCTGTCCCGAGGACGAATTTCCCGGCACCTCCGGGGAACTGCCGAATCCGTTCGAAAGTCGCTCCCAATTTTATCCGCGAAACCCCGGCCGCGAAAAGCCCCGACCCCGTGGACGAGACCCAATACCCTTTTAATGAATGACCGCAACGTGATCGCTCTTCGGAATCCCGAAATCCCTACGCGAGCACCCGATGCGCCTGGTGCAGGTTATGAATGATCCGGACGCCGTAGGGACATGCTTGCTCACACATTCCGCACCGTGTGCATTCCCGGGCATTCCGACCCGCGGGTATGGCCCGATACGTTCTCCGCGCGAGGTCCCCTTTTCCCTGGTCCCTGTGATACTGCAGGCAGCGAAGGACATCGGAGATGGGGATGGCCGAGGGACATCCGGACAAACATGTCCCGCAAAGCCTGCAGACGTCCCGCCCGGCGGCTACGACATACCTCCTGAGATATCCGCTCTCCGCGGGGGACAGCGGTCGTCCGCTCACGGAAAGATTTTCCTCGAGCATCTCGAACGTATCCATCTCCGTGATGACAGCGGATACCGCGTCGTCTTCGAGAACCCATTTCAGCTTCGCCTGGGGAAGGCTCACCCCTTCCCCGAGATAGGCGTCGACGTTCTGCCTTGGAACCCCTGCCATGGTTTTCATGGCCACTACCCCGACGCCGCTCTCTTTGGCAAAGGCAAGCATCTTCCCGACCCCGGAGGTTTTCCGGTTGCCCCCGACCGCCTCGCCCTCTTCCCGAAACGTCTCCGAAAAGGCATTGTACGCCACCGTGATCATGTCGTACCGCCCGCCGCGAATGGCAGACGTCAACACTTCCACGGGATTCCGGTGACAGGAAACTCCCGTGTACCGGACCTTTCCTTCTTTTTTCAACGTTTCGAACGCGGCCAGCACCTCCTCGTGCTCCACCACGCGGGCGCTGGACACGTTGTGGGCGAGCAGGATATCCAGATAGTCGGTACGTAGTCTTTGCAGGCTGCCTTCCGCCTCCCGGATGAGCGCATCCCTGGTGTCCTGCCACCCCCGGGAGAAATGAAACTTGGTGGCAATGTGGAATTTGCCCCTGCTCCCCCGCAAGATTTCGCCGATCCGGCGCTCGCTGTTCCCGTTCAGGTAGACCGAGGACGTGTCGACGTAATTGACACCCATTTCGATCGCTCTCCGGAATACCGGTTCCGGGGGAGGAGGGCTTCCCCCCAGCCCGACCTCCGAAAGGAAAAGTTCTGTCCGGCCGAGACGCCGGTAGGTCATGCTCCCTTTTCGGAAGCGATCCGCCGATTCCTCCGCTTTCGCCTCACGGGCGAACGGGCCATTCGCGGGCACCCGGCTGCCGATGGCCGCCAGCGCGGAGTTCCTCAGGAATTCCCTGCGGGTCATTCCGGACCCGACGATGCGAAGATATTCCTTCCACCCGGGTTGTCTCATCGAAACCGACTATCCCCTCCTCCCCTGAAAGTTCCCGGGAATCGCGACCCCCCCTCTCTGGACTCGGTATCCGGAAACGATATCCCTTTGTTTGTACCAGATCCCCTCCCCGTTTCCCAGAGAGCCCGTCGATCGGCTCGCGGAACCGGGGGAATTCCAACTGCTCGCCCTCCGTCACCAGTCCTTCATCCGTGATCGAAATAGGACGATTTCGTGATAATCCCGTGAGGTGGCAAGCATACGATCGAAGCACATGGAATAGGGGAAGGAAACCGCCGGAAACCCAAGAAAAGGAGGAGTCGCCATGAAGGGGATGTTGATGTCGGTCCTGGTTTTATTCGTCGGTGCGTTGGCTGTGATGAGTGTCTCGCCACGGGAATCCACAGCCGGGACGATGAAGGAACAGGGGACGATGGAAAACAAAATGATGAACGAAGAAGGAACGATGAAGGGAAAGGACATGATGGAAGACAAGACGATGAAGGAAGAAGGGATGACGAAGGACAAGGGAATGACGGAAGACAAAATGATGAACGAAGAAGGAAAGACGAAGGGAACGGACATGATGGAAGACAAAACGATGAAGGAAGAAAAGGGAACGATGAAATAGCGGGGAACGGGTACCTCGCGCAAGTCCCGCAACGGACGGCGTCCTCCCGATCCCCGCGGGCCGGGGGCCAGCCGTCCGTTTGCGGGGGATTTTCCGGTCGGGCGGACCAGTAATGTCCCCGGTTTTTTCCCTATTGCGTCGTCACCGCACCCATCCGGACAACTTCGAATTCGTTTCCCGAAATCGTTTTCAGGGTATTCAGTTCCTCGTCGTTCCATCGGGGATCGGGCGCCCCCGATAGGAACCAGTTTCCGCCGTTGTCCGCAAGGATCATCCCGTAGGTCTTGAGAGCTTGAAGTACCACGCGAGCGCTTTCCGGGAACCCCGTGATGTCAAATCCGGCTTTCAGGCGAACGCGCATCCCCATGGGGGGCAGCGACGATTCGGTGCTCGCGCTGGCGAAATGCCGGGCAGGGACCACATAGGCACGCCGGGTTGTAGCAGCGGTAAAACGAAGAGCATGCCGGATGACTTTCTGCTCCGCCACCTCGTCGTATCGTACGAGCCCCGGGAAGATCGGCAATCCGGCAGCGTCGGCGGAAGTCCATCCCGCCGGGCGCAGAGCGTTGGACCCCATGTCGAAGATCGCCCCCGAGCCGGCGGAATATCCCCCCCCGGACGGATAGGCGGCGAACAATTCATACAGCACCCAGTTGTCCCGATCGATCACGAGGATGTGCCTGTCCCCCTGCGAATCGGGACCTCCCTCGACCGGGGCATTCGGAGGGATCGGATACGGGCCGGGGTCGCTCTCGTCGGCATATTGGAACGACACGGGGACTTTGTGCGTATCTCCGGCAATCACGATGTACGGGATCCCGAAGGGGCCCCCGTTCCAGTTTGCCCCGAAGTCCGGGTGAAGCGGAGCTGCCCGCCCGATGCTGTCGATCAGCAGGTCGGAATCCGGGTCTGCCGGCTCATTGTCGATCGCCGTGTTCCACGGGTTGTCGTCGGGAAAGGGTCTCGCCCCTGCAAGGCTTGCGTTGATGCCGGGTGCGGGGATGTTCCCTGCGGAGTTCTGTGAAGCCGGGGCTGCGGATTCCCCGGAACCTCCGCATCCCGCAAACAGGAACACGACGGCAAAGACAAGAGGAGCGACAGGATGTCGGTGCATTTTCTTTCCCATACCCAACCGTTTCAGCAATTCCCGTACCCGGTCCAATGTCCGATCCATCCATGAACCATGGACGGATCGGCAAAGAGATATTCGGACATATCCTTTAATTTATTCAAAATAATATCCTGTAAATTGGCAGGTATTACATTCGATCGTGCGGAAAGAGACCGTTGACCGAAATCATCCGGCTTTGACAACAAATTTGTATTTCCTCGATCCCCTCCCCTTTCTTGCCCGTAATGACATATAGAGCTATAAAGGAGAAAGCATGTCTACAGAGCGAGGCAGGCGCGACTTTAGCGCACCGGAAACGCAAACAACCGTTTTGCTCACAAAATCTGTTAAACACCCTATATCATGCTGAATATGGGAATTGCGCGGCGTGAAACCGGTAAACCGTAGAACCATCGTACTGCCCCTGTTGCTGGTCGCGGCGGCGGGATTGGGCTGGGCGCTCTTCCGCCAGTTTCAGACCCCGGGGGTGGCGGGCAACAAGGGTGTGCTCAAGCAGCCTGCGCCGGTGGAGGTGGGGCCGATCCTTCGGGGACCGATCGAGCTGCGTCGTACCTACAGCGGCACCCTGGAGGCCCGGGCCGAGTTCGTCGTCGCGCCGAAGGTGAGCGGGCGCGTCGAGCGGCTTACCGTGAATCTCGCCGACATCGTAAAGCGGGACCAGGTCGTCGCGGAGCTGGACAACGACGAGTACGTCCAGGAGGTGGCCCAGGCGAAGGCCGATCTCGAAGTGGCAAGGGCCAATCTTTCCGAAGCGAAAAGCGCCCTGGAAATCGCGGACCGGGATCTCGAACGCATGCAGACGCTTCGCGGGCGAGGTGTGGCCTCCGAATCCCAGCTCGACGGGGCCAGGGCGAACCACCTGACGAAACAGGCCCAGGTCGAAGTCGCCTTGGCCCAGGTGACCAAGGCGGAGTCCTCGCTGGAAACGGCCAATATCCGGCTTCGATATACGAAGGTCCGTGCGAGCTGGACCGGGGGCAGCGACCACCGGGTCGTGGCCGAGCGGTTCGCCAACGAGGGGGGAACCGTTTCCGCGAACGCACCCCTGCTGCTGATCGTGGAACTCGATCCCATCACCGGGGTGATGTCCGTCACCGAAAAGGACTACGTCCGCATGCGGACCGGCCAGATCGGCACGCTGACCACGGACGCGTATCCGGGCGAAGCGTTCGAGGGCCGGATCGACCGGATCGCGCCTGTCTTCCAGCAGGCGACGCGGCAGGCGCGGGTCGAGCTTACGATCGGAAACGCGGAGCAGAAGCTCAAGCCCGGCATGTTCATCCGGGTCACCGTGGTGCTCGACCGCTTGACCGAAGCCACGATCCTCCCCGAAAAGGCCCTGACCACCCGCGATAACCGGACCGGGGTCTTCGTCGTGAGCGAAGACGGCAAATCGGTTTCCTGGCGGGACGTCACGGTCGGCATCCGGGAAGGCGACCGGGTCCAGGTGGAAGGCGAGGGACTGTCGGGCCGGGTCGTAACTCTTGGCCAGCAGCTGGTGGACGACGGCTCGCCGATCACCATTCCCGCCGTGGAGAACGAATCCCCTTCCGCCGACCCGAAAGCAGCCGGAAAATGAGCCTGCCGGAGTTCAGCGTACGGCGTCCGATATTCGTCACGATGGTCACCCTGATCGTCGTCATTCTCGGCGCGGTGTCTTTGAGCCGCCTGCGGATCGACCTGCTCCCCAACATCGAGCTGCCTACGGTCACCGTCCGCACGGAGTACGAGGGGGCCAGCCCGGTGGTGATGGAACGCCTGGTCACCCAGATCATCGAGGAGATCGTCGGCACCGTCCCCGGCGTGGAGGAGGTAACGTCCCAGTCGTCGGAGGGGAACAGCAGGATCCGCGTCAGCTTCGTCTGGGGCACGGACGTCGACACGGCCGCGCTGGACGTCCTGGCCAAGCTGGAAGACGAGATCAACGAGTTGCCCGAGGATGTCGTACGCCCCCGGGTCGCCAAATTCGACATTGCCAGTTTCCCGGTGGTCCTGCTGGGGATCTCCAGCAACCTGGACCCCGTGGAACTCACCCAGCTGATCGAGGACCAGATCCGCTACCGTTTCGCCCACATCCCGGGGGTAGCCCAGGTCGACGTCTGGGGAGGGTACAACCGGGAGGTCCGGATCGAGCTCGACCCCGATCGGATCAACGCCCTGCAGCTGCCCCTGGACCGCGTGCTCGTGGCGATCCGCGATGCCAATCTCGATCTCCCGGCGGGACAGATCGAACAGGGTCGGTACGAGGTCACGCTCCGCGCACCGGCGGAGTTCGCAAACCTCGATCAGATCCGCAACACGGTCATCCTCCAGCGCAACGGATCCCCGGTGACGCTCGGCCAGATCGCCGGGGTCACGGACACCTACGAGAAGCTCACCCGTATCGTGCGCGTCAACGGCGGACGCGGCATTCGGGTGGCAATCCGGAAGCAGGCCGATGCCAACACCGTCGAGGTCTCCCGGAGGGTTCTCGCCGAGATCGACAAGGTCAACGAGGCCTATCCGCAGATCCGGATCGTCCCGGTGATCAACCAGGGCAACTTCATCGAGCGGTCAATCAAAAACGTCGCGCAGTCGGTGTTGTACGGGGGCGGCCTGGCGATCCTGGTTCTGCTCTTCTTCCTGCGCAACTTCCGCAGCACGCTGGTCATCTCCCTGGCGATCCCGATCTCCGTCATCGCCACCTTCGCGCTGATCTACTTCGGCGGATTCACCCTGAACCTGATGACCCTTGGGGGCCTTGCGCTGGGCGTCGGCATGATGGTCGACAGCTCTATCGTGGTCCTGGAGAACATCTTCCGTCGGCGCACCGAGGCAGGCGATTCGCCGTCGTCCGCTGCGGTGGAAGGCACCCGGGAGGTCGGTCCGGCCATCATCGCCAGCACCATCACCACGCTGGTGATCTTCCTTCCGGTCATTTTCGTACGCGGCGTCTCGGGGATCCTCTTCAAGGAAATGGCATACGTGATCATCTTCTCCCTGTCCTGTTCCCTGCTCGTGTCCTTGAGCCTCGTGCCGATGCTCTCCGCCGGCCCCCTGGCAATCCAGGAGCAGCGGACCCGGAAACGGGCGGCGTGGATCGAGCGGTGGGATGCAAAGGCGGACGCATTCTTCCGGAACCTCGAAAACGGCTATCGCGATCTGATCCGGTGGGTGCTATCCCACCGGCTTCAGACCGTTCTGCTCGCCGCGGCGATTCTCGGCGCATGCCTGCTCCTTCTCCCCTTCATCGGAACCGAGTTCCTTCCCCCCAGCGACGAGGGGGAAGTGCGGGTCACCGGGGAGATGGAGGTCGGCACCCGGCTGGAGCTGGTCGATGAGCAGACGCAGCGTATGGAGCGGATCGTCTATGCCGCGGTGCCGGAGGCCGTCTCGTCGGTCGTCAGCGTCGGCGCGACAGGGTGGAACCCGGCAGCGTCCTCGCAGGGGCAGATCAGCCTGGCGCTGTCGCCGGCGACCAAGCGGGGCCGGTCGAACGTGGAGATCGCCGATGACCTGCGGCAGCGCTTGACCGGCAACATCCCCGGCATGGAAGTCCGTACCCGCGCCCCGCAGGGACAGTTCCTGTTGGACCGGCTGCTGGGCGCCGACGAAGGGCTTACGATCGAGATCCGCGGCTTCGATCTTTTTGCGCTCGACGCACTGGCCAACCAGGTCGCCGCGGCGATTCGGGACGTCAAGGGGATCACGGACATCGACACCAGCCGGGAAGCGGGCGTTCCCCAGCAGGAGATTCGCGTGAACCGCGACAAGGTCGCCGACCTGGGCCTGAGCGTTCGGGACGTCACCAAGATCCTGGAAACCGCAATGGCCGGCTCCAAGGTCGGGGAATTCCGGGCCGAGGGCAACTCCTACCGCATTCTCGTGAAGCTGAAAGACGCCGAGAAACGGTCGCTGGACGAGATCCTCAACCTGACCCTGACCACAGGAAAAGGCGAACAGGTGGCGCTGCGAAGCATCGTCACGACCGAGGAAAGCCGTGGGCCGATCCTGATCGACCGCAAGGACCAGCAGCGGTTGGTGAACGTCACGGCCAACGTCACGGGACGCGACATGGGCTCTGTCGCCGCGGACGTCCAGGAACGGCTGGCCCGCATTCCGCGCCCCGTCGGGTATGACCTACGGGTCGCCGGCAACTACGAGGAGCAGCAGAAGTCGTTCCACGAACTGGTGATCTCGCTCCTGCTGGCGCTCGTTCTGGTGTACATGGTGCTTGCCTGCCAGTACGAATCGCTGCGGGACCCCCTGGTCGTCATGGTGTCCGTCCCGGTGGCCGCGACAGGCGTCCTCCTCATCCTGTTCCTGACGAGGACCACGCTCAACCTGCAGTCGTATATCGGCTGCATCATGCTGGGCGGGATCGTCGTCAACAACGCGATTCTGCTTGTGGACCAGGCCGGCCAGCTGACAAGCGGAGGGATGAGCGTACGCGATGCGGTGGCCGAGGCGGGCCGCCGCCGGTTGCGGCCGATCCTGATGACGACGCTTACGACCGTGCTTGCCCTGCTGCCGCTGGCGCTCGGTATCGGAGAGGGAGCAGACGCCCAGGCCCCGCTGGCCCGGGCCGTCGTCGGAGGCCTCACGGGATCGACGCTGATCACGCTGGTCCTCATCCCGGCTGTCTATTCCCTGTTTCATCCCGAACCGAAAGCGAGCCGCGAATGACGTTCCTTTTCCCGAGAAGGCCCCTGGCGGCGATGCTGACGGTCCTGTTGACGGTCCTGTACGGGGGCTGCGTCCGAATGGACCACTGGGGCGTCTTTCAAAAACCCCCTGACCTCCCCGTCCCCGGGGAAGACACCCGTCCCATCGAAGGGGCCGAGGCGTTTCTTCCCCGCCTGACCGAAAAACCGACGTTCGCATTGCCGGCCGAGGGACCGGCGAGCGTTTCCGTCGAACAGGCGATTCTGCTCGTCCTGCAAAACAACCGCGATCTGCAAGTGCGGCAGATGAACCCGGTCATCGCCGGGACCTTCGAAAAGATCGAACGGGGGGCGTTCGATCCCGAGCTTTTTGCGGAATTTGCCTATGGGAAGGAACGGACGAAGGAGACGGCCGCCTCGACCGGCACGGAGTTCGAGGTCGAAGGAAACGAAACCACCTCTATCGCCGGCGTCCGCCAGACGCTCCCGACCGGCACCACATTCGAGGCCACGGTCGATCAGAGGCGCACCATCTCCGACCGAACCCCGGAGCTTCAGACCGCACGCCTGGGTCTGAGCGTCACGCAGTCCCTCCTGCGGGGTTTCGGCCCCGCGGTGAACCTGGTAAGCGTACGGCAGGCCGAACTCGGGGCCACCGCCAGCGTATACGAGCTGCGCGGATTCACCGAGGCGCTTCTGGCAAGTACCGAGATCGCCTACTGGAACTACGTGCTCGCGCGGCTCTCGATCGAAATCGTCGAGAAATCGCTGGCCGTGGCGCGGCAACAGAAAAACGAGGTCGAGCTGCGCATCGAAGTCGGTATCCTTCCGGAGGTCGAGGCAGCCGCAGCCCGCGCCCAGGTCGCAAGCCAGGAGCAGGCGTTGATCGAGGCGCGCAGCCTGCTGGAGGAAAACCGGCTGCGGCTCCTCCAGCTGATCAGCCCCGGCCCCCGTGGCGGGCTCGATCTCCAGGTGGACGCCACAAGCGAACCGACCATCGAACCGGAACCGATCACCGACCTTGGCGACCGTCTGCAGCTTGCCGAACAGTCCCGCCCCGACTTGAACGAAGCAAGGCTTCGGCTCGCACAGAATCGCCTGCAAACGATCGCGACCCGCAACGGCCTTCTGCCGCGACTGGATCTTTTCATTGCCCTGGGGCAGACCGGGTTCGCCGACACCTTCACCGACTCGTTCCGCGAACTGGATGGGAACACCTACGATCTCCGGGCCGGCGTACGATTGAGCCACTACATCGGAAACCGGGCCGCCGAAGCTCAGGACCTCGCTGCCCGGGCGTCGCGCCGCCAGGCGGCCGATGCTGTGGACAACCTTCTGCAGATGGTCCAGGTCGATGTGCGGCTCGCGTTCAACGAGGTCGAGCGCTCCCGCCAGCAGATCTTTGCGAGCCGTGCAACCCGCGCGCTCAGGGAAGAGACGCTTAACGCGGAAAAGGAACGGTTCGACGTGGGGGTCAGCACCTCCCTGCTGGTCGCCCAGGCCCAGCGGGACCTTCTGGTCAGCAGCATCGAAGAGGTCAGGGCGATCATCAGCTATCGGACCGCCCTCGTCCGGCTGTATCTCGCCGAGGGCAGCCTGCTGGACCGCCGCGGCGTCCTGCTCCCCGGTGGCAACCCCGTCGCCCGCCGCTGAGTTCCCTTCCCCTGTCCGGGGCAAACAAGCGGGAATACACCATCCAACAGAAAAGGTTATGTCATATAACCTTCTGTAATTATTCTATATATTTTCTCAAAAACTCGACCGTTGCAGGCCAGGCTTTTTCCGAGGCAGTGCGGTTCGCGCCGTCGCGACCGTCCTGCGCACGCAGGAACCCGTGCCCCGCTCCCGGATAGGTGTACGCGTTGAACGTCTTTCCGAGGTCCTTCATTTTTTCTTCCGCGGGGGCCACCGTGACGGCCACCCGGGCATCGTCTCCTCCGTATAGCCCAAGCACCGGTGCACTGACCGCTGCCAGGGCGGCAAGGTCTGGGGACGTACCGTAGTACACCACGGCGGCGTTCAGATCCGGTTGCGTCGTGGCGTAGTGAAAACTCCGGGTACCGCCCCAGCAGAAACCTACGGTGGCGAATTTCTGTTTCGCGGCCGGCAGGCTCCTTCCGTAGCGGCTTACGGCGTCAACCATCGCCGTCACTTCCGTCGCCTCGAGACTCCGCACCGCCTTCACGACGTCGTCCCGGCTGGCGAATTTCTCCGTCCCCCCACCTCCGGGCCCCTTGCCGGAAAGAAAATCCGGCGCGACGGCGATGAACCCGTCCGCGGCCAGCTGGTCCGCGACGGCCCGGATCCAGTCGGTAAGCCCGTAGACCTCATGGATGACGACCACGACGGGGGCCTTGTCCTTGCGCTCGGGATAGGCCACGAAGGCGGCGACTTTCGTATCCCTGCCGGGAACGGCGATGTCTACCCACTCGTGATGCCGCGGGGAACGCTCCAGCGCAACCTTGGCCCCGGCTTCCGACGGCGGGATCGGATCGGCAACTTTTCCGTCCGCACCGCCGGACAAGAGAATCGTAAGGGACGCGAACATTATCAGAAGGACGGCTGCTTTTCCGCGCATGGGTTGTCCCTCTCCTTGTTTCCCAATCCAGATCAACCGGTTGCCCGTTTCGTTTTCCCCATGTAATAAGGAAGAAAAAAGGGAAGGGGGGGGAAGGACCGGTTGCCCCTCTCCCCTCCCGCTCAGGCCGCCTGCTCGATTCCGAGCCGGGTGCGTCCGAGGTACTGCCGAAACGAAGTCAGGGGAATCCCGTAGTACTCGAACCGCCTCCGGGTCCCTTCGACATCGACGTCATAGCCGTGTTCGTTGAACCATTTGAACATGACCGCCCAGTCTCGCCCCACGGCCTCCTCGGCACGGGACTCGGGGATGTGATCGTACCGGATGGTGCGGGCCAGGACGCCGGAAATTTCCTTTACGATCCTCTCCATGTCCATTTCGTCCCCTGCGATGTCGAAATCGCGGCCCAGGTATCGCGAAGGATTCGTGAAGGCGTCGGCAACGATATTCCCGATGTCGGCTACCGAAACCATCTGGAGCAGCCGCTTGGGGTGCAACGGAGTGGAAACGATTCCCTTCTCGATGGAAGGACGGTACCAGGGCGAAGCGAAATTCTCCATGAACCAGACCGGACGCAGGATCGTATAGGGGAGGCCGGATTTTTTCAGGTGCTTCTCGACATCGTACTTGCTGTCGAAGTGCGGTATGCCCGTCTGCTTGTTCGCGCAGGCGACCGAGGAGTAGACGACATGGGATATGCCGTTCTCCGCACAGGCATCGATCATCGCCATCCCTTCCGTCACTTCCGCTTCGGGGCCTTTCTCGTAAGGCGTCCCCATCACGAACACCCCATACACGCCGTCGAGCGCTTTTTCCAGGCTTTCACGTTCCCGGAAGTCGCCCTGGACTACCTCGACGTTATCGCTCCGGATGCCTTTCGCTTTCTCGGGACTGCGCGTCATGAGGCGCAGGCGATGCCCGTTCGCCAATAGGCCGGGGACGGATGCCCCCCCCTGCTGCCCGGTTGCGCCAGTGACGAGAATCTTCTTGTTTTTTACCTCTGCCATCTGTCCTTACCTCCTTCTGTATACCAAGGGGTTGGTGACGACGTGGTTCACGCACGTTTGTCGAGGAATACCAGATACACTTTTGATGACGGCAGGCGCCCGGATGGTTCCTTAATCCGGCTTTATCCCGGATAGAGAAACACTTGATATCGATCCCGCAGCATCCCGTACCGCCTCGAGGGGAATCCGGAATGCGTCGGCGAACCACTTCCCGTAGGCTTCCATCTCATCGGACACAATATCGAACGCCTTTTCCTTCTCGATCCGGATATCCCGGAACCCGGCAGACTCCATGAGGCCGAGATACTCGGGCAGCGGGATCGCCCCGCCGATGCATCCGGCATACGCTTCCAGCGAGCTTCGGGCCGGCTCCGGCAGTTCCCGCGTGAGCACGAGGTCCGAAATCATCACCCTGCCGCCGGGCCGCAGGACCCGGTACGCTTCGGTGAAGACCCTCTCTTTTTCCGTGGACAGGTTGATGACGCAATTCGAGAGGATCACGTCCACCGATGCGTCGGCCACCGGGAGGCTCTCGATTTCCCCGAGCCGGAATTCGACGTTTCCGAAGCCGCCCTTTTTCGCGTTGCCCCTGGCTTTCTCGATCATTTCCGGGGTCATGTCCACACCGATCACGCGTCCCTTATCTCCGACCTTTCGTGCCGCGAGGAAGCAGTCAAACCCCGCGCCGGACCCCAGGTCCAGCACGGTCTCTCCCTCCGTAAGAGTCGCCAGCGCCGTCGGGTTGCCGCATCCCAACCCCAGATCGGCCCCTTCGGGCACCGACCGGGCCTCTTCCTCGGAATATCCTATCCCCTTGCTCAGGACGGAAGCGGTGCCCCGGCTCCCGCAGTCCCCGCCGGGACCGCAACAGGACCCGCCCCGAGACGCGATTCCCGTGTACCTGTCCCTGACGAATTTCCGGATTTTTTCCGATTCCATCCCTCTTTCCTCCTTACGGCCACTGGAGTTCGGGATGGGAAGACGGATCAACATCCCCATCGCGATGTCCATTTGCCGGTCATTTTTTCATCAGTGTGTAGGACGTCTTGAACGACCCGAACAGGTCCAGGTACCGCTCCACGGAACTGGTCAGCAGGTAGTTCTTCCGCACGGTCTCCTTCGCCCTCTTCCCCATCGTCCGGTTGAGCTTCTTGTCCTTGAGCAACCGTACGATTCTGTCGGCGGCTTCCTGGATGGACGAGACCAGAAAGCCGTTTCTCCCGTCCTGGATCTGGTAGCGGATCCCTCCCACGTTCCCGCCGATCACCGGGGTCCCCTTCCACATCGCCTCCGCAACGGTCAGCCCGAACCCCTCCCGCAGGGATTTCTGCAGGATGACGGTCGCCCTTCGTTGCAGGGCGTTCACCAGCGCCGAATCCTGAACGCTCAGAATGATGATGCGCTCCTCCCTGTTATCCAGGAGCGACCGGTACACCTTTTCCCCTTCCGGGTCGTCCGTAGCCACGTTTCCCAGCAGAACCAGCGTGCAGTCGACTTTCTTCCGGGCGATCCGGAACGCCTCGATGACGCCTTCCGGGTCTTTCCACCGGTCGAACCGGGAGACCTGCACGACGAGCGGCAGATCGTCGGGTATCCGGTAGTGCCCAAGTCTCTCGGTTATCTCCTCCTCGGTCAAGTCCCGGTTGGAGATGGAGAAGGGATTGATCGTCGGGAAGAAGAAGACCTGCGGGGTCCGGAATTTCTGTTTGTACTCCTCGAGCGTCAGGATCACGGCATCGTACATGTTGATGTAGGGAAGGAGAAACCGCATGATCTCCGGGTTCGGTCTCGTCAGATCGATGTGGCAGCGCCAGATCCAGGGACCGTTTTTCCGGTGGTGACGGATCATCGCGAGCGGCTGCGGATCGTGCACGACGACGATGTCGTGGTGCAGGTGGCTCCGGAACGCGTTTTCGTAGATGACGTCTTCGTAGATCTGCATCTTCCGCTCGGTGAGGCCGATTCTGTCACCCTGGAGCGCGTTGTGCATCTTCTTCGTGATGCTGAAAAAATCCGGCGACCCCTGGATCACTCTCCAACCGGTCTTGATCCCCAGGCTGTTCATCAGAAGCGTCTTCGAGGACAGGACCTCCGCGACCCCGCCGCCGTAATACGTGGAATTGACGTGAACGACGTGCATGTCCCGTAACGGTTTCGCCTTGTTGAGGATCCGCTCGACCGTTTCCGGGCCGGTGTGCGGCTCGAAATCCTCGACCCGGATGATTTTTTTCGGCACCCTCATCCTGTTCCCTCCCCGTCTCGGACGATTATCCGCTACTTTACCATCCGGCAACGCGGGGAAGTACAGGCGAAAGGAGGAAAAACAAATGAAGGAAGAGGGAACGGGCGTCCCCTCCTCCTTCCCGATCAGGCCGCCTTCACCAATCCGAGACGGGATTTTTCCAGGTACTCCCGGAAAGGGGTCAGGGGGATCTCGAATCGCTGGAACCGGGTCTGGGCCAACCAGATGTCGGCGTCGTATCCGTGTTCGTTCAGCCATCGGAACATCGGTACCCAGTCGCTCCCCACGGCCTTCTCGGCGCGGGACTCGGGAACGTGTTCATACCGGACGGGGTGGGACAGGACACGGGAGATTTCCTCCGTGATCTCCTTCATCGTCAGCTGGTCCCCTGCGATATCCATCTCCCGTCCCACGAATTTCATCGGTTTGGTGAACGCCTCCGCCACGATCCTTCCGATATCGTCGACCGAAACCATCTGAAGGGACCGGTCGGGCCGTAGCGGGGTGGCAAGGACGCCCTTCTCGATGGAAGGACGCAACCAGGGTGATGCGAAATGCTCCATGAACCAGACCGGACGCAGGATCGTATAGGAGAGCCCGGACTCCTTCAGGTGCTCCTCGATCTCGTAAATGCTTTCGAAATACGGTACGCCGGTTTTCTTGTTCGCGCAGCAGACCGAGGAATACACGATGTGGTCGATCTCTTTCTCCGCACAGGCATCGATCATCGCCTTCCCGTGCGTCGATTCCGCCCTGGGACCTTCCCCGGAAGGCGTTATCAGGAACACCCCGTCCACTCCGTCAAGGGCATTCTTCAGGGTTTCCCGTTTCCGGGAATCGCCCTGGATCACCTCGACATTCGCCATCGTAATGCCTTTTGCCTTTTCGGGATCACGGGTGAGGACCCGGATGCCATGTCCATATCCCGACAGGTACGGAACCGCGGCGCCTCCCTGCAGCCCGGGTGCCCCGGTGATGAGAATCTTCTTGCTTCCTGCTTCTGCCATCTGCCCTACCTCCTTTTCGTTGCCAAGGGGTTGGTGTTTCCTGCCATATAGATTGGATTCCGCAGGGCGCCTCCCAGTTCGGCATCCGGATAAAAAAATAAATGGGGCCCGGGGAAACGGGGCCCCTGCATCAATGTTTATGGGGACATTACCGCATGCGATGACGGGGGAAATACCTTATTCGGATATTTGGCCTTCCATTCCTCCGGTTATGTTCATGACGATTCTTGTCCGTGTCTCGATATACCGGTCAATGAGGGTGGAAAAGATCAGCAGCCTGTCCGAATTCCTCATGTCTTTCTGGTGGATGGTGGCATGCATCTGTTGGAGTGTCGCCTTCTCCAGGTCCCGGAGTTCCGGTGCAAAGGCATTCGGCATGGTAC
>JBAVJZ010000011.1:0-2137 GCA_049688015.1 Candidatus Deferrimicrobiaceae bacterium
GTGGTGCGCACCGGGGGGAAACAGCTTCGCGTTTCTCCCGGAGATGTGGTCAAGGTGGAAAAACTCCCGCTGGAGCCCGGGGAGACCGTGGAACTCTCGGACGTACTGCTCGTTTCCTCCGGAGAGAAAACGGCGGTAGGAACCCCCACGGTTCCCAACGCCAAGGTCATCTGCATGTCTCTCGGCGACGGGAAGGAAAAGAAGATCATCGTCTACAAGTACAAGCGGAGGAAGGGGTACGCTCGCAAGCAGGGGCACCGCCAGGTGTTCACGAGACTGTCGGTAAAGGAAATCCTGGTCGGCTGAACGCACGCCGGGAGAGAAGGTTCCGAAATGGCACACAAAAAAGGGGTTGGGAGCTCAAGGAACGGACGGGACAGCCAGAGCAAGCGGCTCGGCGTGAAGGCCTACGGCGGGGAGATCGTGACCGCCGGGTCGATCATCATCCGCCAGCGGGGCACATCCGTTCACCCGGGACAGAACGTCGGCCTGGGGAGGGACCACACCCTGTTCGCCCTGATCGACGGAATGGTTCAGTTCGAGCGGTTCGGGAAGGACCGCAAGAAGGTGTCCATCCTCTCCGTTACGTAAGGCTTCCCCTCTCCATGCATTTCATCGACGAGGCCACCGTCACCGTCCGGTCCGGGGACGGAGGGCGCGGGTGCGTGAGCTTCCGCCGGGAGAAATACGTTCCCCGCGGAGGCCCGGACGGCGGCAACGGCGGCAACGGCGGCAGCGTCATCCTCCAGGTCAGCCCGAACCTCTCCACATTGCTCGACTTCCGGTACCGGAGGGTCTTCAAGGCCCGGCGGGGACAGCACGGGATGGGGAAGAACATGCACGGCAGGAACGCTCCCGACCTGGTGATCCCCGTGCCTCCGGGCACCATGGTGTACGACGGCGAGACGGGGGAGCGGCTGGCCGACCTGACGAAGGAGGGAGACTCTCTCAAGGCGGCACGGGGAGGGCGCGGGGGACGCGGGAACACCTCCTTCGCCACGTCGACGAACCAGGCCCCGGACACCGCCCAGCCGGGAATTCCGGGAGAGGAAAGAACCCTTCTTCTCAAGCTCAAGCTCATCGCCCAGGTCGGCCTCGTCGGGCTCCCCAACGCGGGGAAGTCCACCCTTCTCTCCCGGATTTCCCGGGCAAAACCCAAGATCGCCGACTACCCGTTCACCACGCTCTCACCCGTTCTGGGAGTGGTCACGCACCACGACAAGGAGTTCGTCGTGGCCGACCTCCCGGGGCTCATCGAGGGCGCCCACAGGGGGGCGGGCCTGGGTCACCGGTTCCTGAAACACGCGGAGCGCACGGAGGTGCTGGTCCATGTGCTGGACGCCGGCGGGACGGCGGAGGAAATCGCGGACGCGTACCGGGTCGTTCGTCAGGAGATGGAGAGGTTCCTCCCCGAACTCATCACCCGCCCGACGCTCCTGGCCTTCAACAAGATGGACATCCCGGGCTCGCGGGAATCCGCGGAGAACGCCCGCGCGGAGTTGAATTTCCCGGAGAGGGATGCCTATTATATTTCCGCGGTCACCGGGCAGGGGATAGTGGAGCTGCTGAACGGCCTGGCGGCCCTTCGGAGACGCCCACCACATGAGCTCTGAATCCTTGACGCACCGAGAATCCGTGTTTCTCTCCCGGAAAATCCGGCGGATCGTCGTGAAGCTCGGCAGCGGGGTGCTCGCCGACGCGGAGAAGGGCCTGCGCATCCCTTTCATCCGCGCCCTGGCCGCCCAGGTGGCAAGAGCCTGGGAGAAGCGGGGCATCCAGTTTGTCGTCGTCACCTCGGGGGCGATAGCGGCGGGCCGCAAGAAAATGGGGATGCGGGATAAACCCCGGACCGTGGCGCTGAAGCAGGCGGCCGCCGCCGTCGGGCAGACGAGCCTGATGTACTCCTACGAGCGCGCCTTCGAAAAACGGGGGCGGCGGGTGGGGCAGCTGTTGCTGACCCACGAGGACTTCGAAAACCGGGAGCGGTACAACAACGCCCGCAATACCGTGGAAACGCTTCTCTCCCGCGGAATCGTGCCGATCATCAACGAAAACGACACCGTAGCGACCGTGGAGATCCGGCTGGGGGACAACGATCTCCTGGCCGCGCTTGTGACCCAGATGATCGGGGCGGACC
>JBAVJZ010000012.1:0-2291 GCA_049688015.1 Candidatus Deferrimicrobiaceae bacterium
ACTTCCTGCCTTACGCTTTTACCTCTTCCCGCGGCGTCATGACGCGGAAAAGGGAATCCATTTTCTCCAGCCTCTCCACGATCCCGCCGTACTCGAGCTCGCTGTACGGGAGCATTGCGGGTCCGAAGAAACCCTGGCGGCGCAGGTCCTCGGACTTTGCTGCCACTCGGGTACGCACGTATTCCCAGTACGGATGGTCGAAGGGGTCCGCAGGCTCGGTGAGCTTCCCGTTCTTGACGCAGAAGGCCAGGCAGGAGACGATTGGCGGCCCATCGAAGAACGAGGTCCCGGTGTTTTTCGGTACCGGCATAAGCGCTCCATGATGACTCCCGCGCATGAAACCCGCAACAAGGTGTCCGATGGTGAACGGCGAGAGAACCTCGCCGGTCGCGGGGAAGTTCCCCTGCACCCGGACAAGCATCACGGGGTCATCCTTGCCGGTGTATTTCCCCGCGATGTTGTGGAGCCTCGTGGTGGAAACCGCGAGAGCAATCTCCCCCGTGGCCCGGGACCGAATCGACTCGACGACGAACCGCTCCTGGTCGCGTAGCAGCGCGGCGATGTCGTAGAGGTCTTCCGGGGCGTTCAGGTCGATCACCCGGTCCCCCTCGGTATGCTCGACGTCCATGATGCGGAAGGTGAACCCCGCTCCCACCTTGGGGGAAAGGATGAGCCCGGCGCTTACCATGGGGTCCGCGAAGGAGAGGTAGCACGGGAGGTTGTACGCCCCGGGGTCCGTCTTGTCGGCGGCGAAGAGCAGGAACGGCTCGTTCGGCCGCTCCTCGAACTCCAGCTCCGCGACGGCTGGCCCCATTCCCTTCACGTTCCCGGAGAAGGAGTCCTTCAGCAGGTCCTGCCCGGCGCCGTAGAGCCCCTGCGCCTTCGCCACCTCTGTCCCCGCAAGGAAAGTATCCCAGGCAAGTTTGTGCACCTCTTCGTTCAGGACTCCCCCGGTGTGCGTCATGAGAATCGCGATGTCGTCGCCTGTGTACCCCACGTAGGAATCGAGCAAAAGCGATTCCCCCTTCTCCGCAACGGATCTTCGCACCGCCTCGACGAGCCGGGCGCTCGGCTGAATATGGCCTCCGATGGAGCCGATATCCGCCTTGATTACGGACAATGTGATCTTCATCGGTCACCTCCTCGGAATGTGGATTCGGCCAGAATGCCCCGATACCATCGCACAAATCTTGCAACCCCTTCCGTAACGGGTATTTTCGGGTCGTATCCGATCTCGGAGCGGGCGCGGGTGATGTCCGCGAAGGTCACGGGAACATCCCCCGGCTGCACCGGCAGATATCGACGGTTCGCCCGGATTCCGGTGGCCTCTTCCAGCAGGCCGATGAGGTCGGATAGGGAGATCGTGTCGGATCTCCCGAGGTTGTAGATCCGGTACCCGGGCGGCCCGGAGAGAGCGCCCAGGACCCCGCCCACGACGTCGTCGACGTACGTGTAGTCGCGCCGGCTCGACCCGTCCCCGTATACGTCGATTTCCTTTCCCTCGTGGAGAAGCCTGGTGAACTTGTGGATCGCCATCTCCGGCCGCTGATGCGGACCATACACGGTGAAGAAGCGCAGTGACGCTATGTTCATCCCGTACAGGTGGTAGTACGTATGGCACAAAAGCTCCCCCGCCTTCTTCGTTGCGGCATAGGGGCTTACCGGGTGGTCGACGGGGTCGTCCTCGGAAAAAGGGATCTTCGGGTTCCCGCCGTACACCGACGAGGACGAAGCGAACAGAACGCGGGGGACGTCCCGGTTCCTCGCCCACGCAAGGATACGCGCGGTGCCCGACACGTTCACATCGGCATACCCTGCAGGATCGGCCAACGACGGGCGAACGCCCGCCTTCGCGGCCAGGTGGATGAGCGCGTCTGCGGGAAAAGAGTCCTTCCACCTGCCAAGCGCGGCTTCGTCCCGGATGTCGCCTTCCGTAAAACGGAACTCCGGGTAAGCGGACAGGACCGCCAGGTTCCGTTCCTTGAGCGACCGGTCGTAGAACGGGTCGAAGTTGTCCAGCCCGTGGACACGGTCACCCCGGAGAAGGAGGGCTTCCGCGACGTGGGATCCGATGAAACCGGCAACTCCGGTAATGAAAATCGTAGCGGCCAAGAGGACCTCCGGGGCAGACCAAACGCGGAACGTACGAAAACAATAATACCATCTTATCGAAAAAAATGAATACGGACCGGTCCTCCGGAAACCGGTGCGACGGCCGCCACACTTGACACCGCGCCTCGCTTCGGCCGAGAATACGACTACGGCGGCATAGCCAAGTGGTAAGGCAGAGG
>JBAVJZ010000013.1:0-3991 GCA_049688015.1 Candidatus Deferrimicrobiaceae bacterium
CCCCGGCACCGATCCCTGGATCGTAGCCGA
Organism: Candidatus Deferrimicrobiaceae bacterium; assembly: GCA_049688015.1. Lineage (GTDB taxonomy): Bacteria > Desulfobacterota > Deferrimicrobia > Deferrimicrobiales > Deferrimicrobiaceae > CSP1-8. The sequence continues at coordinate 31 of JBAVJZ010000013.1, forward strand.
ACCCGGCCCGGCCGGGACTGTGGAACTTGAACTCCCCCCGCCTCCGCCGCAACCAACGAAGGCCAACATCCCGAATACACCGAATATCCACCAGAAATACCCTCTTTTGATCCGCATACCTTCCCCTTCCCGCCAGGTTTTGGGCTCAAAGCATGAATCCGTTAACGAGACCGGGTTGAATTCCCTTTGAAATGAGCCCGAAAGCGATAGTGCCGTGGTTACTACGAATGTGTTTTTCTTCGCGTCGTTTCATTCGAAAAAAAAGGGGACCCGGCGTCGGGCCGGGTTCCCTTTCCCGATTGCGAATTGCGGGGACGTCTTCCCTCGGTTCCCGCTTACTCTTCGACCGGATAGACGCCGATGACCTTCCCGTCGAACGCGTTGACCTGGACTTTGAACCGGCTGTCTTTCCCGGTCAGCGAGGCTGTATAGAAAGGCCGTCCGTAGTCGTCTCGCTCCACCGTGCCCACCTTGTACCCGGGGAACGACTTCCCGGCGAATGCTTCGACACGTTTCTGTACATCGTCCCGGGGCAGCAAGGTCGCGGATTCCGCCCCCTCGGGGCCGTTGCAGTAGTAGCCCGTTCCGTGCATCCAGCCCGGTCCCATCCCCGAGTGCATCCAGCCCGGCCCCATGCCACCGTTCATGCCGTAGCCGGATCCATACCCTTGCGTGCCGGCAGGCCCCCCGCCCCACATGTGCGCAGAGCCCACCGTGACCAATCCCGCCACTCCCAACACCGCCACAAGAACCACAAGCGCCTTTCTCATTTTCCTCTCCTCCCAGTTTCCGATTCCCCGGGCCGGAATCCCGGTCTCCGGCGGATCGCTAATGTCGTTATGCATTTAAAGACGGGCGAAGACCGAATCCGTTACGCAGATCATCATATGCAAGAAACAGGGATTCCGGCGTTCAGCCGGAATCCCTTGCGTCACGCGACGTTGGTTGACGGGAACCTCGCGCCCCCCTTCGCGTCAGCGAGTGGTCGAATCGGGCGCCGCGGGAGGGGTCCCCGCCGGGCGGCCCCTGTTAAACCCCGTGTGCGGCAATGAGTCCGTTCCAAACATCCTGCCCATCTGGGACATCCAGCCGCCTCCCGTCCCCGAGTGCATCGAGCCAGGACCCATGCCCGAGCCCATCGAGCCCGGACCCATGCCCTGGCCCATCCAGCCTCCTCCCATGCCCGAGCCCATCGAGCCCGGACCCATGCTGCCGTTCATGCCGTAGCCGGATCTATACCCTTGCGTGCCGGCAGGCCCCCCGTTCCCCATGTGCGCGGAGCCCACCGTGACCAACCCCGCCACTCCCAACACTGCCACAAGAACCACAAGCGCCTTTCTCATCTTCCTCTCCTCCCGTTTCCCGATTCCCCAGGCCGGGCTCCCGGTCTCGGCGGATCGCAAAGTCGTTATGCATAGGAAGACGGACGAAGTCCGGATCCGTTACGCAGATCATCACCGGCGCCGGTCATTGCGCGGGCCCATCATCATTCCCCCCATCCCGCGCCCGGTGCCTCGCCCCGGTCCTCCCATAGGCATGCCGGACATCATCTCGCGCATTCCTGCCCAGCCCTGATCGCATATCCCGATCGCCTCGGCGACGTCCTGGCGCCGGTCGGCAGGCACCATATCCTCAATGGAGCGGAGCCTTTTCTTCTGGAACTCCTCGAGGGATACGATCCGGGACTTGTAGGCGGCCGACCGGGTTTCGGGCAGCTGCGACGCGTCGGAGAGCGCGGCCCGGGCTTCGTCCAGCATCGCGGATATGAGCTCCCGGTCCGCACCTTTGCCTTCCTTGAGCGTCTTGACGATTTCGGAGAGCCGCCTCTCCGAGAACGTGAGCCGCAGCTCCACGCGCTCCTCCAGATCGGAGGTCAGGGCGAAATGCACTCTCTCCGTGAGGATCTTCACCGGGTACAGGAAATTCCCCGGCACGGCCCGGGCGGACAATTCCACGGAACTTGCCCCGAGGACGAGCATGACGATTCCCGCGAATGCCGCCTTCGCCCAAGCCGATCCCCATAGCCAGCCCCATGTTCGATGTGCGGTTTCCTCCTTCTGCAGTTCCCTCTTCTGCAGTTCCCTTCCCAGACGCAGGAGGGCCGCGGAAGCCCCGGGAGCGGTAGCCTCCGAGGGGCCAGCCGCCTCCCCGACTTCCCGGGCAAGAAGGACCAGGGGTTCCACTTCCCGCAAGGAGGCGGGATACTGCGCGAGAAACGCTTCCCAGTCCTCGCCTCGCGACGCCATCTCCAGACAGATGTCGAGAAGTTCCTCGGGGGTTTTCTTCATAGCTTCTTCTCCAGGGCAACCCGTAAGGCAGCCAGGCCACGGAACTGGAGTGCCCGGACAGCGCCGGCCGACCGGCCCATGATCGCAGCCACCTCATCGTGCCCGTAACCCATGACGAACCGGAGAATGACCGTTTCCCGTTGTTCTTCGGTCAACTCCTGAAGACCTTTCTTAAGCCGGTCGCCGTCGAGTTTCCGTTCCACAGCAGCACCCGTGTCCTCTCCTCCCGCGACCTCCTCCGGAAGTTCCGCATCGTCCGACCGGACGGCCCGTTTCCGGTAGTGGTCCGTCAGCACGTTCCCGGCGATCCGGAACATCCAGGCTTCCAGGTTCCCCTTCTGTCCCTGTATCGCCCCCAGCATCCGCACGAAAACCTCGCCGGAAAGATCCTCGGCATCCCGGATGTCGTCCACCTTGTAGGAGAGGTAGCGATGGATCCGCGGATAGAGTCTCTCGCAGATGACCGCCAACGCACCCGGATCTCCGTTTCGGGCCGCCTCGACCACCGGCGGCGGGATCCTCTCTTCCACGCGCCTCCCTTTTCCGCCGGTTAAGACGGACGAATGCATCTTTTGTTACGCAACCGGTGTTTCACGAATGCGGACGGATCAGGGGGAATACTTCCCGGGAATCCCATGGAACAAAACGTATGACTCCTCCCGCATGGAGGCAAAAACGGAGGGTGATCTACCACCTCCGGCACCCAATGAGCCACATCTGGCTGATTTCACGAAAAAAAGAACGCACCGGGGAGCCGCTGCGAGGATCCCGTGCGTGAACGGGAGGACGCATGGGTGGAACCGGTGCTCCTCGTTCCGCCACCCGGCGACTATCCGTCGAGGCAATCTTCGGTCGTTGCGAAAAGCGCTTTTACTGCCCCCAGTCGCCCATCATGCCGGGCCCCATATGATGCTGGCCGCCCGTCATGCCATGCCCCATGCCATAACCGCCGCCCTTCGTGCCATAGCCCATGCCGCAGGGTCCCATGCCGTAGCCGCCGCCCATCATGCCGGGCCCCATGCCGTAGCCGCCGCCCATCATGCCGGAGCCCATGCCGTAGCCGTAGCCCATCGTGCCATAGGATCCCATTACTTCCGGGTATTTACGCTTCATCTGGTACGAGAAGACCAGTTGTTCCTTTTCCAGTTTGGCTCGCACGTCCTGCAGCTCCCCCTGTTTCTTCAGCAGCTCATCTTCCTTGGCCTTGGGATTGACCATCAAGGCCGCCAGTTCATACTGTTTGAGCAAAACCTGCTGCCGCAGATCGGCCGTCTTGCTCCAATATTGCTGCTGTGCTTCCTGGTAGGCCTGATATTGTTTTTGCCCGCTTTCCGGTTGTCCAGTCTGGGCCAAAACCGTGAAAGGCGCGAAGCAGAGCAAGCCGGTCAACATTCCCGTGAGCAGTTTTCCTTTCATGACGGTCCTCCGATATCATTTTGGATTCGTTTAATAACGTGACGTGCGTCCTGTTTTTGGGGAAGAGAAGTCCCAAGTGGACTTGTACGAGCCTCAATCCTTTATCATCACGCCCACGCACCGCGTCTTCACCGTCGAAGAAACACCGGCACTCCTCGAAGCAGTACCGGCGCATCTTCGTCTCATCCCGATATTCCCACTTTAGATGAGGTTGAGGCACGGAACGATTCCATGCCTCCCATGACCGGGTTGGGGGC
>JBAVJZ010000014.1:0-13011 GCA_049688015.1 Candidatus Deferrimicrobiaceae bacterium
CTTATATCCCTTGTCAGGAGAGATCATAGCAAGAACCGTACATATTTTCCTGTTTTTTTTCCACCGGAAGGGACAAGGGCAAAAAGAAGGGGCGGGCGGAACCGGCCGCCCCCCGGTATTGCTCGCGGAGGGTAGTCCCCCGCTAAAGAACCCCTACCGTCCTGCCTTTGCCATATGGCGACGCAAGCGCAAGGCGACAAGAATCGCAAGCAGCGTCAGGAAGAGGACGGCACCGCCCCCCCCATTCCCGCCGGAACCGATGACGGAACAGCTGCCGCCACCGCCGCTGCTGCTGGACGACTGCGAAACCGGTACGGCCAGCCCACCCGGATCGGAGATCGACCCGTCGGCAGCCCCGTCGAGGTCCCCGCTGCCGCCGTCGGTCAGCGTAAGGGTCGCCGTGTTTCCGTTGAATACCACGTCGGTGTACTCGACGAATCCCGTCGCGCCCACCTTGTAGTACGTCGCCCCGGCAGGTATTGCCGCCGGGAAGGTGACGTCGACCGTGATCGTCCCTCCCACCGCCACGTTATCCACCGTAAACGACACCAGCCCGTACGGGAAGGCGACCCCGGCGGGTTTCCCGGTCTGATTGAGGGACGCATCCGTGTCTTGAAGGGCCGTGACGCCGCCGAAGGAGGTCCCGGCATTCCCGGAGGTGTCCAGCGTGATCGTCCCGTTGTCCGTCGCCGAGGTCACGACGGGTGTGACGTTGTCGAGCCCGGTCCCGGAAAGGGCCACGCTTACGTCCGGCTGGTCCGGGTCGTCGGAGGCGATCGCCAGGCTGTCGCCGAATGCTCCCACGGACGTCGGGGCGAAGACGACCGCCACGGTGCAGTTTCCCGCCGCGGCGATCGCCGGGTTGGCGGTCCCGCAGGGGTTCGCGCCTCCGTTAAGATCCAGCGTGAAATCGGTCCCCGCATTAAGAGCGATCGAGGATACGTTGAGGACGGCATCCCCCGTGTTCGCGATGGCCACCTCGCGGGACGAGTTGCCGTTCACGACGACCTCGCCCAGGTTAACCGAGGCGGGAACGGAGATATTCGGAGCCCCTGCAGACGGCGGGTCGTTAGGGTCGCCCGGGAAGGTCAGCGCCGCGATCTCGGCACCGTTCAATATCCCGTCCCCGTCGGAGTCCAGTGCCTCCAGTGCAGCGTTGAAGTTGTGCCCGCCGGAAGCAAAATCCGATCCGAAAGAGTTCCGGGCGCCGCCTGTCCCGGAGGGATGGCAGAGTACGCAGGTGTCCAGTCTTGTGCCGGCGGTGCCGTACGTGCTGTTGAACGTGTTCAGGTAACCGGATACCGCGTATGCCGTTCCCCCAACGGCCAGAACAACCGCGATGACCATCACAGCTAACGACAACAGGATCGTCATACCCCTTTTTGATCTCCCCATTCAATCCTCCTTCTCCCTTTTGGATATCTGGTTTCGTTCGTTCCGAACATCCCTTGCTTTTTGGGAATCGGAACTCCAATTTCTGAATCACGCATAACGATTTCGTAATAATCGCCCCTATTTTATATCTGCCACCCCCCGATGGCCTCATCTTTTTAACTTCCTGAAAGAAAAAGGTTATTTGCTAGTTCCTTTAGCGGTTCGGGCGGAATTCCACCCGGATAACCGATTCAAATTGTCAGAATAGGAATGATTACTGCAAAAAAGATGCCTTGCTTAACGTGGCCGTGAAACCCGCGATAGGCAGGTGCCAGCTGTCAGGAATAAAACAATCGTCCTTCCGAAAGGCATTCGCACAGTTCCCGGTAGACCCTTTGGATCCGCTCGCGGGAGGGGATTTTCCCCAGGCTGCGGACGATCCGCCGGGCCAGCGTCCCCCGGGCAAGGATCACGTTCAGGGCGCGAAGGGCGGCCCGGTCGTCATCGGTTGCCCCGGTCAAAAGCGTCGCCGCGAGGTGGGCCCAGAGTTCCCCGGCGGTCATCGACCCGCGGGAAAGACCGAACGCGGAAAGATACCGGCCGTCCCGGATCACGGCGCTCTCCCCCTCGCGCAGGACGGCCAGGAAGATCGTTTCCAGGGGACCTGTCTCCCACGCCATCAGTTCCTCCACGGGGGTGAAACGCCCGAGGGTGAGGCCTCTTAGGGTCTCCACCACGGCCGAAATGACCGCGATGTCCGCCTGGGGACACTCCTGGACGTCCAGCATGCGCAGCTCGATCGTGTCGCGGTCGAAACGGGGGATGGCGCCGCGGGAATTTAGCCACTCGTGCTGCAGGATCTTCTCCGGGTCGTACGGCGCGATGTCGCGGTACAGCACTTTAAGGATCCTGTCCCGGTAGCGCCGGCGGGAATAGACCGCTTCGGGAATCACCCGGCCGGTGATCGAGGGGACCCGTTGCTGGTTGCCCCGGTACGCCTCCAGCCGGTTGTCGAGCAGCCCGGTCACCTCCCCCTCGACGACGGGCGAGCTGGCGGCGAGCGCCGGAAGGATCGGGATCAGGAACCGTACAGCCGCGTGCAGGCGGGCGAACTCCTCATCGCCGTGAAAGGACAGGTTCAAGTGAATGCTCTGCAGGTTGGCCCACCCGTGCCGGCGGCAGTCGAAGATCCGGTGATACGACTCGTAGATCGCCCGGTTCTGGTGAGGCCAGAACTGTGCCTCCCGGGCGGGGTCCATGAGGGGGTGCATCCCGGTGGGCATCAGCATCCCCCCCAGGGGCAACAGCAGTGTGTTGATTTTTCCGACGTGCCCGGAGAAGGCCGCGGCGAGCCCGGTGAGCGCGGACACCGGCCCGTTGGTCTTCAGCTCCACCACGTGGAGGGCCATCTCGTTGGACCAGCAGAGCGGCCCCTGCTCGACCTCGTCTATGTACTCGCCCGCCACGCGGAGCAACAGCTCGTCCGTTACGGGAAGGACCGAGAGGGTCTCCCGGTCCACGATCATGTACTCCAGCTCGACGCCAAGACCCTCGAACAGGGGGCGGGGCACCTTCGCCGGGCTCATGGATAGGCCAACGATTTGCGCTGTTCGATCCGCCGCAGGAACACCCGCATGATCCGCAGGTAGATCTCGTCCTTGAGCACCCGGTCCTCGACCCCGGCGTCGATGTTGGGATTGTCGTTCACCTCGATGACGAGCACGTTCCGCCCGACCTGCTTCAGGTCCACGCCGTACAGCCCGTCGCCGATCAGGTTCGCCGCCCGAAGAGCGGTCCGCAGGACCGGCTCGGGGAGGTGCTCCACCGGGATCGTGTCGACTTTTCCCTCGTCCCGCTTCAGACCGTTCACGTCGCGCTTCAGGATCTGCCAGTGATGCCTTGCCATGTGGTACCGGCAGGCGAACAGGGGCTGGCGGTCGAAGACACCCACCCGCCAGTCGAAGGGGGTCGGGAGGAACTCCTGGGCAATGACCATCTCCGACTTTTCCAGGAGGGCCCCTACCGCGTCCCGCAACTCCTCCTCGCGATCCACCTTGACGACCCCCCGGGAGAAGGAGCTGTCCGGCTGCTTCAGGATGCACGGCAGCCCCAGCTCGGCCGCGACGGCGTCCTTGTTGCCGCGGTGGACGATCATGGTCCGGGGAATCGAGACCCGGTTGCGCTCCAGAAGCTCGGCCAGAAAGACCTTGTTCGTGCACTTGAGGATCGACTCGGGGTCGTCCACGACCACCATCCCCTCCGAGGCGGCCTTCCGGGCGAACCGGTACGTGTGATGATTGACGCCGGTGGTCTCGCGCAGGAAAAGGGCGTCGAATTCGCCCAGCCGGCGGAAATCGTCCTTCCCGATCAGCTCGGGCCGCAGCCCCGCCTTCTCGGCCGCCTTCTGGAAGCGGTGCAGGGCCTTTTCGTCGGAGGGCGGCTCCGCCTCGGCGGGGGAGACGAGGATCGCCAGGTCGTAGCGCGCGAGGACCTTCCGTCCCCCGCTCCGACGCGCCCCCTTGAAATATTTCTGGGATTCCTCGACGACGAACTCGCGGTGGCCCTTCGGGATATCGCCGGCCGCCAGAGGGCTTATGTTCTGGAGGTACCATTTCCCGGACCGGTCGTTCCGCTCGAAATTCGCCTGCAGAAACGGCGCGGGAAACAGCTTGAACAGCTGCTGGCTCAGCTGATCGTACCGCCTGGCGAGGTTGCGCCCGAAATAGATGCTGAGGACGAACCGGCGGGCCTGGAGAGGGGCGAAGGACTTCCGGATGATCTCCTCCAGCTCGTAGGAGGCCGCCCGGATGACGCTCTGCGATTTCAGGTCCTGGATCGTGGCGATGCCGGGGAGCGGCTTGTGCCCCCGGGCCGTGGCGAGCAGCGAGACGTAATACCCCAGGCTCTGGTAGCGGTAGGACCGGCAGAGATTGAAGACCTTCGTCGCGCGGTGCCCGACGTAGAGGGGATCGGTCAGGTAGGACCGGGCCGGTACCAGCTCGATCCCGGGAATGCTCAGCGGCCAGTCGGAGAGATCGTCAACGACGATGAGGGTGGACACGGGCGGTCCCTTTCCGCTCCTCCCGGGGCGCAAGGATGAGCAGGTTGCCGTCGTAGGAGAGGACGCCGAGCAGGATCGCGCAGAGGACGCGGTTGATGCCGACCTCGTAGTGCGGCCCCTTCCCGGACGGGTTGACCTGGATGGGATCGGCCACGAACACGGTGCGGTCCCCCCGGTGGTAGCCGCAGAGGACCACGAAGTGGCCGGCCGACTCGCCCCGCACGTCGTCATAGTCGGAGCCCGGACCGAATTCGCGCGCGGTCCCGTAGAGATAGGTGGCGCTCAAGCCTGTGATGATCGGCATGGACCGCACCAGGTATTTTCGCATCAGGCTGCTGGTCAGGTCCTCGTATCGCAACTCTCCGCCCAGGCCCAGGAAATCCAGATAGGCGCGGGAGGTGACCTGAAGCCGGGGGTCCTTTTTCACCCTCATCTGGGATTCCAGCCGTTCGCTGACGTCCGCCTTCCCGGGGGGAAACCAGGTCGGGTCGAACAGCTGCAGGTCGCAGGTGTAGATGATCGCGCGGTAGCCCCGCCGCATGGCATGGCACGCCAGCACCGGGGCGAGCGTTCCGCCGCCCTCCAGCATGGGGATCTGGGACACCACCTGGGTAAGCGGGATGTCGTCGCCGTAATACCGGTACACGGCGTGAAGCGCCGTCGGCCCGCAGGTGAGCGGGTCGGGCTGCGGCAGTATTTCCACGTGAAGGCGCGCTTCCATCGGTACGAAGTCCACGAGTAAGACCTCCCGAGATCGGATTCTACCCCAATCCCCGGGAGCCTGTCGCCTTCCCGCGGGTCACGTTCCGTACAGCCACCCGGGAAGCCACATCACGATTTCCGGGAAGATCGCGAGCAGCACGATGTAGACCGCCATGATGGCGATGAACGGCATCACCCCCCACATGATTTCCCGAAAATGGATGTCCGGCGCGATTCCGTTGATGACGAACAGGTTCAGGCCGACGGGAGGGGTGATCAGTCCCATCTCCATATTGATGGTCATCACGATGCCGAACCAGATCGGGTCGAACCCGTGCGCGAGAATCCCCGGCATGATCACCGGCGTCACCATCAGGATGATCGCCACCGGCGGCAGGAAACAGCCCAGAACGAGCAGCAGGATGTTCACCCAGAAAAGATAGGACCACTTCGACAGATGCAACCCGACGAGCCACTCCGTCGCGCTCTGGGAGATGTGAAGATAGCTCATCACGTAGGTGAACAGGAACGCCATGGCGATGATCATCATGATCATGCACGACTCCCGTGCGGTGCCCGAAAGAACCTCCTTGATGTTCTTCCACTCGTAGGCCCGGTATATGACCACGACGAGCGCCAACGCCCCGAATGCGCCGACCGCCGCCACTTCCGACGGGGTCGCAAAACCGCCGTACAGGGCCACGATCACGACCAGGATCAGGATGAGAAACGGGAGCAGCCGCGGGAGGGTTGCCATCCGCTCCCGCCAGGTGAAATTCTCGTCTCTTAACATTTCCTTCGCCAGCTCTCCGCCTTCCCCCGCATGCGCACGCCGTCTTTCCCGCAGGTAGGCGACCACGACCCAGACGGCGAACAGGAACGCCAGGAGGAAACCGGGGATGACCCCCGCAAGAAACAGCTGCCCGATCGACTGCTCCACGATGATGCCGTAGATGATCAGGGTGACGCTGGGGGGGATGAGGATGCCGAGCGTGCCCCCCGCGGCGATCAGGCCGGAGGCCAGTCCCGCCGAGTACCCCCGCCGACGCATCTCGGGGATGCCCATGCCGCCGATCGCGGCGCAGGTGGCCGGGCTGGAGCCGCACATGGCGGCGAAGAGGGAGCACCCCGCCACGTTGGCGACGCCCAGCCCCCCCGGCAGCCGGGAAAACCAGCGGTGCATCGCCTCGTACAGGTCCATCGACGCGCGCGTCTTGCCGACCGCGGAACCCATGAGGATGAACAGGGGAATCGCGAGAAGCGTGAAATTGTGCATTTCACTGTAGAGCGTTTCCGCGATGATCTGGATATTGCTGGGCGGCATGAAGAGAAACATGAACGTGACGGCGACTCCTCCTAGAGCGAACGCGATCGGGATGCCGCTGAGGAGCAGAAGCAGCGCGGAACCGATATAGAGCACCCCGATCGAGAAAACGTCCACGCTACTCCTCCCGGACCGCAGAGACGAACAGATCGTCGATGATCTGAACGACGAACTGAAGGGTCAGCGTGGTCATCCCCAGCGACATGAAGAAATAGGGGATCCAGAGCCTGGGCGCCCAGACGGAGTCGGTCACCCAGCCTCCCTCCCAGGCCTCGAGGAAATATCGCCATATGTAGAAGGATATAAACCCGCAGAACACGGCCGACAGGATGTCGGCGACCAGGTGCCGCCACCGGTTCCACCGCGTGGACAGAAGGGTGTCCAGCACCTCGATCCCGACATGGGCCCGCCCTTCCTGCGTGTACGCGGCGGCCATGAAGGTAGAAGCGATCAGCAAAAAGATGTTCAGTTCGAGGTTCCAGTCATGGGGTGCCCGGAAAAAATACCGGGACACGACCTCGAATGAGATCGCGACCGTGGAACACACGATCAGAAGCGCACTCATATAGCCCGTGACGAAGTTGGTCCACCGCACCACGAGCCGGAATGCCCGCCATGCCTGCCCCATGTCTGCCGAACCGGCCGCTACTTCACCGATTCGGCGAGGTCCATCAGGCGCTGCCCATCCTTGACCTTCTCCGCGTACTCCTTCCACGCGCTTGCCTTGGCAATCTTGCGCCACTTCGCGAACATCGCCTCGTCCATGTCGTGAACGGTGACACCGGCCTTGGCGTACACGTCGGCCACCCGTTGGTCATCTTCCTTGGCGGATTTCACCGCAAACGCATCCAGGGAAGCTCCCACCTCCGTGACGATCTTCTGCTGTTCCGGTGTGAGACTGTCATAGGTGGACTTCGCCATCAGGAGCGGCTCGAACATGAACCAGAACGTCTTGTTCCGGGCCGTGGTCACATGCTTTGCCACCTCGTAGAGACGATAGCTCACGAGAGAACCGCTGGACGTCCACATGGCGTCGGCCACCCCGGTCTGCATGGCGCTGTAGCCTTCGCTCGACGGGATGCTGACGATCGCACCGCCGGCCGCCTTGAGCATTACCTCGATCGATTTCCCGGCGCCCCGCACCTTCAGGCCCTTCACATCATCCGGATTGAGTATCGGCTTGTCCCGGGAGACGTTGCCGCCCGCCTGCCAAACCCACGTCACGATCATGACGCCGTGCTCCTCCAGGGTCTTCTCCAGCTCCTTCCCGATGGGAGCGTTCTTCCACCGCAGCCCCTGGTCGTAGTCGGTGACAAGCGCCGGCATGAGCGTGATGTTGACCATCGGGATCTTCCCCCCCTGGTACGCCAGCGGGAAGACGGACATGTCGAGCGCGCCCCGCGACATGGCGTCGAACTGCTGCTTCGCCTTCACAAGGGACCCGGCGGGATAGATTTCGAACTTCAGCGCGCCGTTCGTGCGCTTCTCCACCTCCTCCGCGAACTTATGTGCCAGGCGTGCCCGGAAATCCCCCTCGTCCGCCGTGCCGCCCGGCCACTGGTGGGAAATCTTGATGACTTTTGCGTCCGCCGCGTGGACCGGACGGGGAACGGGGAAACTCAACAACCCGATCAGGAGAAAAGACAGGATCCATCCCGTTTTTGCGGTTTTCATTGGTAGCCCCCTCTTTTGTGATATGTATCCGCCATTATACCCTGCGTGAATTCTATTCATCCCCCCTGTCCTCCAAAAAAATGCGGGGGATCCGATTTTTCTGGATCTTCCCCATCGCATTCCGGGGAAGATCCGGAACGATCGCGATCTGCTTGGGGCACTTGTACGAGGCCAGCCGGCTCCTGCAATGCTCGACAAGGACCTCCGGGAGGAGGGAACCCGATCCCTCCTTGAGCACGACCACGGCGACGACTTTCTCCCCGAAGTCCTCGTCCGGCAGGCCGATCGCCGCCGACTCTCTCACGGCCTCATGGCTTTCCAGGACATTTTCGATCTCTTTCGGGTATACGTTGTATCCGCCGGAGATGATCAGCTCTTTCGCCCTGCCGACCAGATACAGCCTCCCGCGGTCCTTCGGGTCCAGGTACCCGAGATCTCCCGACCGGAACCAGCCCTCGACAAAGGATTCCTGCGTCTTCCCGGGCATCCCCCAGTATCCCGGAAACACGTTGTCTCCCCGGATCCACACCTCCCCCACCTCTCCGGGCGGCACATCGGAGCCGTCGTCCCCCACCACCCGGATCGCGACGCCTGCGAGGGGATATCCCACGCTTTTTGCCTTTCGCTGGGCCGGATCGATGAAATTGGACGCATTCATGCCCGTCTCGGTCATTCCGTAGCGCTCCAGAATCCGGAACCCCGTGGCGTGCTCGAACCGGTGGAAGAGAGTCTCGGAGAGGGGCGCCGATCCGGAGATGAAGACCCTCACCCCGCGCAGATCGGGTTTCTTCTCCCGCTTCTCCCACTCGTTCATGAGCCTCTGGTACATCGTGGGCACCCCCATGAAGAGGGTGCACCGTTCCTCCTCCAGGGCCCTCCACGCCCTCCCCGCATCGAACTTCTCGTGCATGATGAGCGTGGAGCCGGCGTACAGGCTTCCTTGCGCCGCGATGTTCAGTCCGTGCACGTGGAAGAGGGGAAGCGCATGAAGGAGAACGTCGTCCGCGGTCCATTCCCACGCTTCCGCGAGGGCCAGCATGTTCGCAACCAGGTTCCGGTGCGTGATCATCGCCCCCTTGGATCTGCCGGTCGTCCCGGAGGTGTAGCAGATCATGGCCACGTCGTCGCCGCCGGCCGGATAGGTGCGCGGAAACTCCTTGGGCGCCCGGGCGAGCCGATCGGACAGGCTGCCTGCCCCCTCCACGGCCGCACCTTCCACGAGGAGGGAACGGATACCGCGCATTCCGCGGATCACGCTCCCCGATGCAGCGAATCTCTTCCCGTCCGTAACGTAGAGGGAGCTTTCGGAGTCCGACAGGAAATACCCGACCTCCTCCGCCCGGTAGTCCGCGTTGAGGGGCAGCGTGATTGCGCCAAGCGAGAGGCTGGCGAAGTGCAGGAAGAGGAACTCCATTTGCTTCGGAAGCTGGATGGCGACGCGGTCGCCTTTTCCGACCCCCTCCGCCTGGAGCACGGACGCGTAGCGCTCCACCTCCCGGTCGAACGCACGGTACGAACAGGAAGTCTCCTCGAACACGACGGCGGTCTTGTCGGGATTCTTCGCTGCGGTCTCGGCAAGCAGTTTTGCCAGGTTCATGTTCGCCGTCCTCCGGCACACCTCCTCTCCGTGGGAATCCCCGCATGCCCGGGAATCACGGCAGTCCGGACCGGAACGTCAATAATGGGTTTTTCATTTATATAAAGAGATGGAATCGTTGGAAAGGAAAAAGATGGAGTGCAACGGCAAGTACGTTCCCTTCGATCCCGTTTTTCCGGTAAGATGGCGCATGAGAGCCGGGAAATGAATGGACGTTACTTCAGCCACCTGTTTCATAAGGTCTCGGAAAACGTCGGCAACCTTCTGGACCGCCTTCGACCACCCAGGACAGGGGGGCAGGACATCCTCCAGCTTGCCGAGGCGCTCCTCTCCGGGCAGGGGGAGGCCTCCGGCGTAGCCATGGCCAGGGAATTCCTGACTGCGTACGACGGCCTGACGGAAGACGAAAAGATTTCCTTCCTTACGCTGATGGGTCAGCAATTCGGCCCGGATCAGGCGCGCCTGGAGAAAGCCCTCACGACGTTCGCGAATACGCCGACGGCCAAGGCTACGCTGGAAATGCAGGAAGCGGCCGAGTCCCGGCGCCAGGTGCTCTTCCGGCGAATCGCTCTCGCTCCCGGAGGAACGAAAGGGCTCCTGCAGATGCGCGAGGATGTCCTGCGCAACCTGCCCGCCCACCCGGAACTCGCCCCGGTCGACGCGGATTCCCGGCACCTGTTCTCCTCGTGGTTCAACCGCGGATTTCTGGTCATGAAGAAACTGGACTGGACCTCGCCGGCCAACATCCTGGAGAAGCTCATCCGGTACGAAGCGGTCCACCAGATTGCCAGCTGGGACGATCTTCGCAGACGATTGGAGCCTTCGGACCGGTGTTGTTTCGCCTTCTTTCACCCGACAATGGAGGACGAGCCGCTGATCTTCGTCGCCGTTGCCCTGACATCCGACGTTCCCGAGGCGATCGCCCCCTTGCTGGCGGACCATCGAAATCCCATTCCCGCAAGCCATGCGACGTCGGCCGTCTTCTATTCCATCTCCAATTGCCAGGTGGGGCTCAAGGGGGTGCCCCTGGGCGACTTCCTCATCAAGCAGGTGGTGGAGGAGCTGAAACAGGAGCTCCCGTCCCTGAAGACATTCGTCACCCTCTCCCCGGTCCCCGGCTTCATGCGCTGGCTGGCGCAGGAGCGGGGAAAGGATGATTCGGATCATGTCGCGGAAGGGGACAAGGCCTTGCTCGCTCTGCTCGACCGGCCGGGCTGGCACCTGGATGCCGAAGCGGCCAGGACGCTGAAACCCCTTCTCCTGCCCGCCGTCGCCGCCTACCTGCTGGCGGTCCGGACGGATTCCGGGAAACCGATCGACCCGGTCGCGCGCTTTCATCTGGGGAACGGAGCCCGTTTGGAGAGAATCAACTGGCAGAGTGATCTCACCCCCAAAGGGTTGATGCAATCCGCCGGGTTCATGGTCAACTACCTCTACGAGCTTGACCGGATCGAACGGAACCGGGAGGCATTCGCCCATCATGGCGAAATCGCCTCTTCCCCCGCGGTGCGGAAACATTTGCGGTCCGACATCCGAAAACGTTCCGGATCCCCTTCCTGACGCCTTACCCGTCAAGATCCCGATGGTCTTGCCCGGAATGATCGTGATACCCTGTCCGCCGTTGCGGGCAGGCGTCCTGCGGGGAACCGGCGCCTGCGACTAGACCGGGATCGGCGCCGGAGGCGCCGCCGGAGGAGGTGGCAAAGCTGGGGACCGTCCTGCTCTTTCTTGCGGGGCTGGGGATCGGGACGCTCGGCACCCTGGTCGGCGCCGGAGGCGGCTGGATGATCGTTCCGCTGCTCCTGTTCGCGCTCCACTTCACGCCCCAGCACGCGGTGGGGACCTCGCTGGCGGTGGTGTTTCTGAACGCCCTCTCCGGGAGCATCGCCTACATGGTCCAGGGGCGCGTCCTCTACCGGATGGGGACCGCCTTCGCCGTCGCGACCGTTCCCGGGGCGCTGCTCGGCGCCACGCTCATCCAGTATCTCGGGTCGCGATGGTTCACGCTGCTCTTTGCCTGCTTCCTGCTCGCGCTGGCCTTGCTCCTCTACAAGGGGCAGACGTTCGGCGGTTCGGCGCGCCGGCATCCCACCCCCGAAGAGCTCGCCTCGCTCGACTCGCCCGTCATCCGCCTGGGGATTTTCTTAAGCTTCCTGGTCGGCGTGACCTCCACCCTGTTCGGGATCGGCGGAGGGATCGTGCACGTCACCTGTCTCGTCGTGATCCTGGGGATTCCCGTCCACGCGGCCACGGCAACTTCCCATTTCGTCCTGGCGATCACCGCCCTGGTCGGCACCCTGATCTTCCTCTCCAAGGGCCAGGTCGCGCTCTCGGTCGCCGCCGTCATGGGCGCCGGGGTGCTTCTGGGCGCGCAGGCGGGCGCCCGCCTCTCGATGCGCATGCACAGCGACCCCATTCGCCGGATCCTGGCCGTGGCCGTGACGGTGTTCGCGCTCAGCCTGTTCGTCCGCCACTTCCTCGGCTAAGCGAACCGTAAAGCATATTCTTCGCAGACCGGAATATTCTTCAGATTATTCCGCGGCAAGCTATCCACATCGAACGTGCCGGAACTCCAAGTATTCCATAAATGCAAATAATGTCAGTTAGATACCTTGCCTATGGACGTGCCGGCACAATGGCATATGTTATGCAAAACAATAAAATGAAAGGTTCTTACGGGAGGAAGGTTTCGACCATGTGGGCACAATACGGATGGCTGTTATGGGTCCTGTTTGGTGGGCTGTTTATCTTCCTCATGTTCCGCGGCGGCGGTTGCTGCGCCGGTCATGGCAGCCATGGCGGGCGGCGAACCGGCGACCATGAGGAGCTCGACGAAAAAACGTCGGAGGTCACGACGTCCCGGAACCGGTCCCGCACCGGTTGCCACTAGATCGGAGCCGGGGGCGTGAGGAGAGGAGGTGAGGTTTTATGAAGAGATACCTGATCCGCCGGATCGCCCATTGCAACGAAGGGCACGGGAAGGTCCCGGACATGACCGAAAACTGTCCGCAATCATTTGTTTATTCAACGGATGAGGCGGCACACGATTCCCGGCGGGCTGCAAGCCGGGAACTGTAGGGTCGCGGAGGTTCGGACGGCTCGTCCTCTGGTGGTACACCGAGAAAGATTTCGGGCCTGCTAGCACCTTTAAACAAAGAGGGCATAATGTTTATGAAACCTATGAGCAGATATTTACTTCTTTTTTCTTTCTTTCTGTTTCTGCTATTGGTGGCGACGACGCATTCTGACAAAGGGACAGGGGATTCCCTGGAACATAGG
>JBAVJZ010000015.1:0-5299 GCA_049688015.1 Candidatus Deferrimicrobiaceae bacterium
AGCCTCGGCCCCGGCCAGCGGTTCGCGTCCAAGGGATGCTACATCCTGCTGTACCCTGAGCGTCCGGGCGCTGCGATGGTGCCCGACGGAGGATGGATCATCCCGTAACCGGCGCAGGAGGTGACGCCGGTTCCGGGATCCTGATCGCCGAACATCCGCGTGGGGGTCGGACACCAGTCATACGGTCACCTCGACGGATTAGGACCACCGGCCGGGTTCGGCTACTTTTTCTTCCTGGATGCCGAATCCTCTTCCTCCTCTTGCGCCGGCTTCGGCGGCAGACGCTCCTGAAAAATTTCGTCATGGGTGGTGTGCGCCAATGAGGAAACTTGCGAGTCGAAGAGGAAAAGATCCTCCAGAACAGACAGTTAGAGAAATTTTGGTAGGGGCATCGGGATGGCCTGCTTCGATGGAGATCGTTTCGTCAAAGCTATCGGATCACCACCCACACTGGTGATCCGCAAGGTGATCCGGGGAAGGCAGTGGCGGTTTCCGCTTGTCGGACTGCAGATCCTTTCCACCAGTCTCCTTCATTGAACGATATCAGGGGTCAAAAGTCCGTCAATGATAATCCGTCGATATATACCTCCCCCCTATCCCGCCCGCCGCCTGCGGAGCAAGACTAAAGAGGAAACCATAAGGAGAAGATCAGCGGCAAAGTCACCACCCGGCCTGCTGTCGGTTTCCTTGGAGACCAAGGAGCACCCGCCCCCCCCGTTAGCTCCCGTTCGAGAGATAGAAGCAGAAGGAATTCCCACTGTAAAGTGTGCGGACTTGGTGACCCCGCCGTACAGCGCAGAGATATTCACCGCCGTGGAGCTAGACACGGCAGCGGTGGAGACCGGGAACGAGGCGCTGGCGCTGCCTTCCGGGACCGTCAAACTCGCCGGAACCATCGCCGCGGAGGGGTTGTCGCTCGACAGAGATATAACCGCTCCTCCCGCCGGGGCCGCCCCGCTCAGCATCACTGTCCCCGTGGAACTGCTGCCTCCCACCACGGAGAAGTAACTCAAGGATAAGGAAACGAGCGCTGGAGAAGGCGGAGCAGGAACCACCGTTAGCCCCGCAGACCGAGGAACTCCGCCGAACATCGTAGAAATATTCACGGTTGTGGAACTCGACACGACAACGGTGGTGACCGGGAACGTTGCGCTGGCGTTTCCCTCCGGAACCGTCACACTGCCCGGAACCGTCGCCAGGGAGGGATTGTCGCTCGACAGGGAGACGACCGCGCCTCCCGCCGGCGCCGCCCCGTTCAGCGTCACCTTCCCCGTAGCACCGCTGCCTCCCACCACGAAGGCGGGACTCAGGGAAAGGGAAACGAGCGCCGGGAAGACGTCGAAACCGATCGCGTTCGAGGTGCCCCCGCCCGGTGGCGGGGTGTACGCCGTGACACTGGCTGTCCCGGATGCGGCAAGATCCGCCGCAAGAATGGTTGCCTGCAACTCCGTGCTGGAAGTAAAACTGGTCGCCCGGTCCGATCCGTTCCACCGCACTTTGGTGCCGGACACAAAATCGCTTCCATCCACGGTCAGCATAAAGGATGGGGCACCCGCAGTCTCCCAGGAGGGGGTAAGACTCGATATCGTTGGCTGGGGAGCCCTTATATCGAATGGCATCGCATTGGAAAGGCTCCCGTTCGGGTTGAACACGGTAACCGGTATCGTTCCAGGGGCAGTGAGAAGGGCGGTCGTGACGGACGCATTAAGCCGGGTAGCCGACACATACGTGGTCGCCCGGTCCGAACCGTTCCACCGCACCACCGATCCCGGCATAAAATTATTGCCCGTCACTTGCAGCGCGAAACCGGGACTCCCCGCTGCAATAAACGACGGAACGAGGGCTGTGATCTCGGGATCCGCTGCCAGGGGATTCTGCAAGGTAATGTACCCGCGGTCGGGGACGGCATCGTAGTAAACCACTGTCGTCGCCCCCTCGACAGTTGTATACACCTCGGTGGTACTGCTGCCCTGCTGCACGGTTGCGGTGACCCAATCGGACGGCACCTCGCTCCGTATGGTCAGGGGTTGATCGTAGCGCGCGTCGTCCATCGTGTCGGTGAGGCTCAGCACGATCTGATCGCTCGAACTGGAGACGACGGAGAGATTCGCGGACGTCCTCTCCTTGATGTACTTCACCACAGAGCCGAAGGTGCCTATATATAACTGATTCTTCTTGGTTGTCAGGTAGTCGAGATACGCCAGCCACTCGCCGGTTGTAAAAGAAGCATCCCGGTAGCAATCATTCCCATTGTCCAGACTGTGGAAATGCATATCAAACCATTTCCCCTGCTGTTCCGCGTACTCCGTGTTACTGATCAATTCCGCCAAATCACCGGGGGAGCAGGAATTGACATTGGAGAAATTAACGGGCTCGCTGTTGATTTGGCACCCCACCCCTCGGGACGCAATATAAATACCATCGGCAATCGCCGCGACCGAGTCATTGAGCAACCCGCCAGGCCATGAAAAGGTAAGACATTGCTGGGTGGTGATCTGGGCGTCGATCTCAGCCTTGGACCCCTCCAGCTCGGACCGCGCCTCGGAAAGAGGGATGGAGGGCAAATCAAGATGCGACATGGTATGGCTGCCTATTTCATGACCGTTACTGGCGGCGGCCCTCCAAGCATCCCACCCGGGCGATCCGTTCCCGATACTGTCGGTCGGCAGAAAGAAGGTGCCCTTGAACCCCCGCGCGTTAAGAGCGGGTACCCCTATGGAAATATGGGACGGGCAGCCATCATCGAAAGTGAGCGATATAGCCCCCTGCTTGTTGTCCGGCCAGGTTGTGACCTGGTGTGCGGCAAACGAACTCCCTGCAAATAACACGAGGATCGGTAGAACCATAAATCCTCGTGCGGTTATCTTCATAAAAACTCCCAAATAAAATCAGTAACTTTAAATAACTGATAGGAACCCCGATCGTTTGGAGATAGAGATTCAAGATTTATGCCACGAAAAATATTTCATGCAAACTTGGAAAATAATTGTTTCATAAACACATATCAGAATTTTCTCGCAATTAGAAAACCCATATGGGGATATAACTTCGAAAATATAGAAATAATTTCCCTAAATGAGAACCTACTGGGGACATTGTCGTTCGGGTAACTATCTAGAGATCTTCAGAGCCGGGGCAGGGTCTTCAAGGTCCCTCCCCTTCCCTGGATCGAGGAGCGCGTGGCCACTCTCCAGGAAGTCCTGGGCCGGAGGACCTCGGACGCCGGTTTGAATTCTTTGCATTGGTGGAGGCGGGGGGAGTCGAACCCCCGTCCGAAGACTCTTTACTCCGGGCCACTACGTGCGTTTCCGGTCATTTGGATCTCGTCCTCGGGGACCCCGGCCGGCAGGGTTCCCGTCAGACCATCCCGGTTTGGATTTCGCCTTTCCTCCCCCCGGGAGAGGGACTTGGGCTATCCCGTTAGGGCGACGCCCTTCCGCTTACACGGGCACTCGGCGGTCGGACGTACGCGGCTAGTTAGGCCGCGTAAGCGTAGCTATAGTCGTTGGCGACTATTGGTTCCCGCTTTTTACGAGGTCCGCGGGGCCTCGGCACGCAACCCGGGAGCATCGACGTCCCCGTCGAAACCGTTTCGCCCCCGTGACTTACAGGATACCATCTTCCCCCGGACGGAGAAACACCCCATTCCCTGGTGCTCCGGACCCGGCGGAACGGGGCGGGAACGGCTAACCGCGGTCCCGGAACTTTTCCCTGCCTCTGGTGGCGCGCTCGATGTCCCGCTTCGCATCCCGGGCGGCGATGTCCTCCCGCTTGTCGTACAGTTTCTTGCCGCGGGCCAGACCGATTTCCAGTTTCACGCGCGGCCCCTTCAGGTAGAGCCGCAGGGGGACGAGGGCCAGCCCCCGCTCCCGGGTCTTCCCGAGGAGGTAATCGATCTCCTTGCGCTTGAGAAGGAGCTTCCGTGTCCGCAGGGGATCGATGACGCGCGGGTCCCCGTGGGAATAGGGGGTGATGTGCATGTTCTCGACGAACGCTTCGGTCCCCCGGACCGCCCCGTAGGCGTCCTGGATGTTGACGCGGCCCTGGCGGATCGACTTCACCTCGTAGCCGTGGAGCACCAGCCCGCACTCGAAGTTCTCGAGAATGTGATACTCGTGCCGGGCGCGCCGGTTGGTGGCGATCGTCTTTTGCGTCGGGGACTTTTCCATATCAGGGGCGCTCGTGCATCCTTTCCCCGGCGATGACGGTCAGCCGCACGTGTTTTGCTTCTCCACGGTCCACCAGGCGGGAGCATATCCCTTCCCCGTTCCTTCCGCCGGGAAGATCCACCGCCGCGAAGTCGGCAGGCGCGCCGGGGAGGAGCCTCCCGGAGGAAAGCCCGAGGGCCCGGGCGCCGTTTTCCGTGGCCGCCCGGAAGAGGGCCCGTCCCATTTCCTCCCGGGAAAGATCGCCCCTATAGAGTCCGGCCGCCACGCGCATCTCCTCCCACATGCTCATCGTTGCGACCGATCCGAGGCTGTCGGTTCCCAGCGCAACGGGGATCCCCGCCTCCAGGAAGTGCGTCACGTCGGGCGAACCGTTCCGGTGTGCCTCATTGCTGCGCGGGCACAGGACGAACAATGCCCCGCCGGCACGCAGATCGTCGATCTCCCTGCGGGTAAGGTGGACATTATGCACCAGGACCAGCCCTTCCCGCAAAATCCCCGCCTTGCGCAGGTACGCGGGAATCGGTTCCCCGAGGCCACGGAAGAAGGAGACGTCTTTCCCAACCGCCGGGTAGAGGCGGGTCGACACCTCCCCCTCCCCCGAAGCCAGAAATGCCATCTCGGCCGGGGATTCGGCCAGGTGGAGGGCGAGCGGTATGCGGCGGCGCTCCCCGAGCTGCGCGAGACTCCTCAACAGGCCGGGTCCGCAGGTGTAGAGCGTGTGCGGGGAAATCCCCGGCGCGATCCTGCCTCCGGTCCGAGAGAACCCGTCGATGCGGCCCAGGGCCTCCTCCACGAAGGACAGTACGATACCGGCAACCTCGGGGTGGAACCCGATCCCTTCCACGAAGACCCGAGATCGAAAGGGAAGGGAAGCGTAGGCGGCGATGTCCGGACCGGCGATCTCCCCGACGGCCGTCGTCCCTCCGGAGATCGCCTCACGTGCGGCTGTCTCCACGTTCCGGCGGAACTCCCCGGGAGGGGCGTTCCGCTTCCACTCGATGACGCGCAGGATCCAGTCCACAAAGGAAAGAGAGGAGGAGGAGAGGGGCCCCTCCCGGCCGGCCAGCCGCGGGATGGAAAGATGGCTATGGGCATTGACAAGACCGGGAATGATGGCCAAGCCGGGGAGA
>JBAVJZ010000016.1:0-6860 GCA_049688015.1 Candidatus Deferrimicrobiaceae bacterium
GGCCGGGGCCGAGGCTCACCCGGGGGAAGGCGGTGGGTGCCACCATGTATTCGGTCATGTGCTCGACCAGCTCGATGAAGTAGTCCCGGGAGAAGAAGGTGGACATCGCTTTGACCACCCTCCCGACAAGCGATACGGCAAAGTACGTGTTCACCTGCATCCGCTCGTCCGGCCCTGCTATGCTCCTTGCCTTCAGCCAGATTCTCGTCCGCTCGGTCTGTCGATGCTCCTCCGACGGGAGGAGAAAGGGGTAAGCGAGGAAGGTCCTTCCGGCAAGCATCCTGGGGATGCCCGTTTCCGGTCCGGCGGCGAAGCTCGCCGAAAGATAGATCCTCGAAGGGGCATACGGAGAGTCGCCCATCCCCGCGAGCCCTTTCAGATCGGGGTCGTGGTCCCACAGGACGATCGCCGCCGGATGTTGCGCCGCGAGCATGCTCCTCCAGAATTCCGGCGTCCACCCGTGTCCGTCCTCGACGCGCAGGTCCCTGACCGTCCTTGTGCCCCGCTTGCGCATCGCTTCGCGGAACGCGGCGGTGGCGGTCGTCCCCTTCACGCCGTCCCGGAAGATCTGGACGACGGGTCCGGTCCCGGCGGGTCCCCCGTCCGCTTCGAGATGGCTTGCGATCGCCGCAGCTTCCAGCGCCACCCCCCTTGAGAAGTAGAAGGTGGTGTAGTTGTCACCATCGAGAGAGGGAAGGTTCGTGTTCGGCAGGACATGCGGGATTTCCCGCCGCTCGCAGAATCGGTGGACAGGTCCCCATCCCCCTGCCGCGATCCCGCTCACGAGGGCGAACACGGGCTTCCGCCGGTAATATTCCTCGAGCTGGGCCTCCCAGGTTTCCTCCGGGCCGGAAACCTCCCAAACGTCCAGCTCGGCGACCCGGTAGGCGATATACCCCTGGGTCGACCAACGGGACCACAGCGTTTTCCGCCTCCGTTCGTGCCGGGCCCCCCCGTTCATATCCCGGAAGGCGGCGCGGAGGACGTCCAGCATCTCTTTCCGTTTCGCCGAATCCACCCTCGCATCGACCACGGTGGCGAACCGGAGGACGTTGTCCGTGACCCCAGGCGCGGCGATCGTCATCGATTTCAGATACGCGATGAGGGATTTGAGGTCCCGGTCTTCCATGTCGTAGCGTGGCATGGACGGGTCCAGAACGCGCCCATTCGGATCGATCCCTCCGACGATGGCCGCGGCCAGGGATTCGTCCGTGTAGACGGGCCAGAAATCCCGTCCGGGTGGCCCGATACGGTCTTGGGGGGCGCTGTAGAACTCCTTCGGCCGGTACAGTGCGGCCCCCGTCACGGGGTGAACGACCACGCGTCCCTCGAGCGCTCCCATCCCGCTGCGACGGTGGCATCGCACGCAGGGGACGATGGTCCCCGAGACCGGCACGTCCCCGCGAATCCATGCCCGAAGCGGCTCCCCCGACGACGAGGTCCCTTCCATGTAGATCCGCTTTCCCGTTTCCTCCCGCTTCGACAGGCCCGTTTTCCCGGGGGGGGTCTGCAGGAGGGCCGTGGCGGGAAGGATAAGGAAAAGGGCAAGGACCGCCGCGAGGACCCGGACATGCCGGAACGATACGATTCCGGGACGGGGCATGGACGTCACTTCCCCAGCATCTCCCGGGCTTCCCGCCCGAGGTCTTCGGCGCTCATGATCTCGTCCACCCGGACCCAGGGGGAACCGGGAGATTGCCGCATGAAGGTGTATGGGGCGTGGTTCATCTTGTTGCCTTCATACGCACCGAAGGCCCGCTGGACGGTTGTCATGTCGGAGAAGCTCCCCGTCAGGAAGAACCATTCCCCGTCGGCGTCGAACAGCTTCGCGTACTTGCCGAGGACCTCGGGAGTGTCATGCTCCGGGTCGATGGTGAACGAGACCATCCGGAGTTTCTTCCGCTCCGGACCGAGCTCCTCCCGTACGGTCGCAAAGACCGCGCTCATCACCGGGCAGATGGTGGGACAGGTCGAGAAGATGAATTGGGCCATCACCGGCCTCCCGTCGGAAAGGATCTTCCGCAGGGGCAGGCGCGTCCCGTCCGTCCGGACGAGCGTCACGTCGGGAATCTCGACGGAAACCTCGGTTCGTCGATATTCGTAGGACGTCGCCCCGCTTTTTCCCGCCCTCCGTCCGTTTCCGTCCCCTGTCGCCGCCGCCGGCAAGGGGGGAAACAGGATCAGGAGCAACAGGGATGAATACAACAAGGGAAAAAGGAAGGACGAACCGCAACGTATTCTCATTTGCACTCTCCCGTCTGTATGATTCGCATTCGACATGGAAGATATTATAGTCCGACGGGATGACGTACTTCCCGGTTCCGTTTCGTTTTCCATAAACTCCATGGCGGGCCCTCCCCAAACAGGGAGCAGTTTACCCCACGAGAACAGGAGGCCAGGAAGGTCTATCCGGAGAGACGCCGGACGTGGCTGTCCTGCCGGGGTCGCATACCCCGCACGGGGGCAACTTGCGGCAGGACATCGTTTACGGACGGGGTGCACGGGGGGGGACACAGCTACCAGATCGGGGATGCACCTTGGGAGGGCTCGGTCATTTATCACCGACCAATCGCCGGGTTTTTTTCAGGAATCGCACGACCGAATAAAAAATAGTGGCTGCAATAAATGACAGCGACGAGATCCAGATCACGGGCCCGCTTAATTCGTGCCCATATCGTACGTACTGATTTTTCAGGATCAACAGGATCATAACGATTATCCACGCATATGTCGTTCCATACTCTTTTACAAGGAGACGCCTCCAGTTAAACGTCATGCTTTTCAGCGTAGTCCCGATTCCAGACAGGTCAGGAATAAGGCTATTGACCTTTTTGCAGTATTCCCTGTATTCCTCCCCGAACTTGCCGGAGAGATAATTTTCCTCCGCCTTTATGATTGCCATATAGGCCAGAACGAAGAAGGGGATGCCGATGAAATAACACACGGCTGAATCCGCGACTACGCAGAGCCCCGAAACGATCAGGATATTCCCCAGGTACAACGGGTTTCTGCAATGGGCGAATACCCCGTTCGTGACCAGGGTATCGGCATATACTTTTTTGTCCCTGCCCCCGCGCACGATGTAGGCAAGCCCTATAGTCAATGCCCGTATGACCTGTCCGCTCAGGGCGATGACGAACCCTGCGAGATAAACCCATTTTTCCGTCTGCCTGTTGCCCAGGAATGGTTTCGTGCCCAGTATCATAAGGAAAAAGAGAAGAGGGAAAACAAGATTTCTGTACTTGAAAAGAAAATTGCCGAGGCGGATCATCTTGCTACTTTACGGCTACCATTTTTGGACATTAGCGGATCCGATCGGAAGTTTTTTTTTCGCTCGCGCAACGCCGCATCCGGCAGTTTTTCTCCATCAGTATACGCGCGGTGGGATGGCGTGCAATCCGAAATCCACGCGCACGCCGAATGTCGGCCGGTCCTACCGGTATTGAATCTTTTTGATCCCTTCGAACTGCTCGATTGCGCCGGTCAACTCTCTGCCGATGTCACCTTGCCGCTGTTTCAACACCATCTTGAGGAAGATTTCATCTTTTTCCAGATCCACCTGGGAACTGATCTCCGAAATCTTCAGCTCCCGTTCATCGGCCAATTGCCGAAGATCGTCGTACAGGGAATCGCGCCGCCTGGCGGTAACGGCCAGATAGAGGTAACGGTCCTTTTTGATGGCCAAATCAAACTGTTTCAGTAAAAGCAGACCCACAAGGACGGTAATGGTCGAGAGGGCCCCAAGAGAGAAAAATCCCATGCCGAACGCCATTCCGAGCCCAGCAACCGCCCAGAGGGTTGCGGCTGTCGTCAGTCCCCTCACGGTGACCCCCTCCTTGAGGATCACTCCCGCCCCGAGAAAACCGATACCGGTCACGATCTGGGCCGCCGTACGGGATGGGTCGATGCGCAAGAGGGACTGCGCATTGTAGGCACCATATTTGAGTGAAAACGTCTCGGAGATGATCATCACCGTACAAGCGCCGACCGAAACGAGCAGATTCGTGCGCAACCCCGCAGGGCGCCCCCGTCTCTCCCGTTCCCAGCCGACGAGCCCACCCGCCAGGGCGGAAAGGAACAGCTTCAGCAGGATCGCCAGTTCATAGCTTCCGAACAGCTTGGGGTCGAAAAACATGGTTCACCTCTCGGGCAGGGAGGAATTCCACGGATTCCCCGGCCAGGAACGGTCACAGACATTCCCTGTTCTGTATTATCCCCGAATGTTGATCGCATGTCCCGAATTTCGAGGGGGCACACCGAAAACCGGGAGTTTCGCAGGCAGGCGACGTGCCGGGGTGGATGCGATGAAGAAAAAGCGATATCCTGTCCGAAAGCGTTGTCAACCGTATCCGCAAGGGAGAAAAAATCGACGCTCCGTCATCGGGATATGGGGGAAGACGATGGAAAGCCTGGGCACGATGATTTCCTGGGTGGTCGAGTCGATCACCAACCTGTCTGCATCCCTGTTCGATCCGAAATACGGGGGGCCGCTCTTTGTCATATTTGTCCTGGTGGTTTTGTACTCGATCATTTCCTCCATCAACCGCCTGAAGAGAAAAATCGCATCCGTTTCCTCGGAGTTGTCGGCAATCCGTTCGGTCCTCAGGAGGATCGAACTGTCCCTTGACAGAACCGAGGGGGACCGTACCCCGGGCGAAAAGGAGGATAAAGCCATCCGGGACCTTCTTTTCCGATTGGACAATGACCCCCCGGGAAAGAATCGTTAATGGGATCCTCTCATCCCCGGGGAGACTCTGCCTCCGCGGGGACGCTCAACGTGAAGCCGTCTCTCCGGTGAAAGTCCGGCCGGGGGCCGGGATGGACGCACGCCCAGTGGCTTGTGTTGCCCGTAATGGTCTTGATGACGGCGCAGACTGCGGCCTCGATCGCTTTCCCCGCCGGGAGGATCTTTCCGATGTCAAACTCCAGGGAAAGACGGATTGTCCCGGGTTCCGTCAGGACACGGAAGGGGAGTGACCCAAAGGCCGGCTCCTCCCGCATCCCCTTCCGGTACGACGTGAAGCGATAAACATTCCAGTTTCCGGCCGGCGAGAGGTTGAATTCCCAATAGCGTACCGAACCCTTTTCCGCGAGAAAAAACTCCAGACAGGTTTCCTTCCAGAGCCGGTCTCGCCTTTCCGTCGAACCGGTCGGCGAGGGAATCGCGAGCCCCGAATGGTCCCCCAGGAGCGCGAAGCCGAGGGACAGCGTGTTTCCGCACCGCCCGATCGTCCCCGTGATCCCGAGATCAAGCCGTTTTTCCTCTCCGGGAAACGGCTTCAGGATATAGCTCTGGGGATCCATCCGTTGTCCCGGTGTCGCAGGATCGGGGGGCAGCGCCCGTTACGGATCATACCGAAGATGCCGTTCCCGCCGCTTTGCGAACGCCCGCTCCTCGCGCGCCCACGCCACCGCCAGGTCGCGCCACCCCTGGCCTCGTTCGAGCGCCTCCCGTTCCCGGGCCGAGCCGCAAAGAAGATCGATGGCGGGAAGGTGCTTCTCGAACTCGTAGGTCTCGGTCCGCCATCGGAAACGCCCGGGATCCTGGGCGCGGGCCGCAGCGATGCACGCGATGCCGGTGCGGAAGGGACGAAACGTCTCCCGGTCGACGACGACTTCGACGCCGTGGCAGCGCGCCCCGGCGTGCTTGTCCCAGGTCGGCACGAAGCTTACCGGCCGGAACCGGGCTCCCGGCAGCCGTTCGGCCGCAAGTGATTGAGCCAACCGGTCGCGGTCCAGCCACGGCGCCCCGAACAGTTCGAACGGCCGCGTGGTGCCGCGCCCCTCGCTCAGGTTCGTGCCCTCGAGAAGGCACATCCCGGGATAGACGAGCGCCGTTTCCGGCGTCGGCATGTTGGGCGAGGGAAAGACCCACGGCAGCCCGGTGTCGCGCTGGTGCATTCCCCGGCGCCAGCCGCGACAGGGAATCACCGTGAGCACAAGGTCCAGTCCGCGCTCCTCCCGGTACAGCCCCGCCAGCTCGCCGACGGTCAGGCCATGCCGGATTGCCACGTCGTGCACGCCGCAGAAGCTTTCGAAGCCGGGTCGGAGTGCCGGTCCCTCCACGGCGAGCCCGCCGATAGGATTCGGCCGGTCAAGGACGAAGAAGGCGATACTCGCGCGGGCTGCGGCCTCCATGCAGAAGAGCATGGTGGACTGGTAGGTGTAGTAGCGCGCCCCGACGTCCTGGATGTCGAAGACCATGGCGTCGAGATCGCGCAAGACCCCGGGATCGGGTCGAAGCGATCCGGCATTCTTTCCGTAGAGCGAGTGGACCGGAACCCTCGTCCGCCTGTCGTTTTCGCCCTCCACGGGGGCCATATACTGGGTGTCGCCGCGGACGCCGTGTTCCGGACCGAAAAGAGCCTTGAGCCGAACGCCCCGCGCATCATGCACCAGGTCCGCGGCATGACGCAGACGCCGGTCCACCGCCGTGGGGTTGCAGATCAGGCCGACCGCAAGCCCCCGCAGGGGGGCGAAGCGTTTCTCGACGAGCACGTCGAGGCCTGACGCGACCCTCCTCCCTACTCCCATAATTCAAGGAAGATACCACATCACGCGCGGTTTGTTCTGCGGCGTCCGCAGAAATAGACGGCGATCACCCGAACGTCGATTCGAGAACAACCTCGGTCCGGATGGAGTTCGAGACGAGGCAGTTCCGCTCCACCTTGTGCATGATTTCCTCCGCTTTGGCCCGGTCCTCGCCGGACGTAAGCTTGACCCGGGGCCGGACGACGACCTTCGTGAACAGCAACCGGCCATCCACGAACTCGAGTACCCCCTCCGCATCGCTCTCGTATCCTTCGAATGCCAGGCCCGCCCGCTCGGCGAACGCCAGGAACGTGGTCATGATGCAGCTC
>JBAVJZ010000017.1:0-2150 GCA_049688015.1 Candidatus Deferrimicrobiaceae bacterium
GGGGAGGACGGCCCCTTGGCAGGTTCAATCCCGGACGAGGTGAAACGATGCACCATTTCGCAATGCGGGACGGGGAGATGGTTTGCGAGGGGGTCCCCCTCCGGCGAATCGCCGATGCCGTGGGAACGCCCGTATACGTATACAGTCACGCGACCCTCTCCCGCCATTACGGTGTGTTCGACCGGGCGTTCTCCGGCATTCCTCACATCATCTGCTACTCGATGAAAGCGAACCCGAACAGCTCCATCATCCGGACGTTTACCAACCTCGGGAGCGGGGTGGACATCGTGTCCGGGGGAGAACTTTCCCGGGCAATCGCGGCGGGCGCTCCCACCTCCAGGATCGTGTACTCCGGAGTCGGGAAGATGGAGTGGGAAATCGCCGAGGCCCTCCGGCGGGGAATCCTGATGTTCAACGTGGAGTCCCGGCAGGAGCTGGAGAAGATCGATGAGATTGCCCGCGGAATGCGGAAGCGGGCGCCCGTCTCCCTTCGTGTGAACCCGGACGTGGACCCGAGAACCCACCCGTACATCTCCACAGGGCTTTCGAAGAACAAGTTCGGCATCCACATCGACCAGGCGATGCGGGACTACGAGTGGGCGGCGAAGCGCAGGCATATCGAGGTCATCGGGGTGGACTGCCACATCGGCTCCCAGCTCACGGAAATCTCCCCCTTCCTGGACGCTGCCGGCAGGGTCCGGGCGCTGGTCGACCGTCTGATGCGCAAGGGGCTCGACATCCGGTATGTCGATATCGGGGGGGGGCTCGGGATCACTTACGAGGACGAGATTCCGCCGGACCCGCAGCAATATGCGGACGCCATCGTGGGCGCATTCCGGGGCCTTCCGGTCACGGTCATTCTCGAGCCGGGACGGGTGCTCGTGGGGAACGCAGGGGTGCTGCTCACACGCATGCTCTACACCAAACCCTCCCAGGAGGGGAAAGAGAAGGGGAAGGGGAAGCAGTTTTTCATCGTCGATGCGGCGATGAACGACCTCGCGCGGCCGTCGCTCTACGGCTCCTTCCACAGGCTCGTTCCCGTGGCGGTTCGTGGGAGGAAAAAGGTGATGGCCGACGTGGTTGGGCCTGTCTGCGAATCGGGGGATTTCCTCGCAAAGAATCGGAAACTTTCCGCCTTGCGTGCAGGAGAGCTTGTGGCGGTAATGAGCGCAGGCGCCTACGGTTTTTCGATGTCCTCGACGTACAACTCGCGCCCTCGCGCCGCGGAGGTGATGGTGAGCGGAACGCGGTTCGAGGTGGTGAGGCGGAGAGAGACGATACGGGACCTGACGCGGGGCGAACGGACCGCGTCGTTCCTCACACGCCGAAGAAGGTAGGCAAAGGCGCCCGGAGACCGGATGGGATCCCCGGGGATGATGGAACAGGAGAAATCAATCTGCTACCATAGCGGGACATTTCCCGAAGCGGAGCGGACGTGAAAAAGGGAATCCCCTTTTCCAAGTTGAACGGCAGCGGCAATGACTTCCTGCTGGTCGACAATCGTAACGACGTCATGAAGGGAGTCGACCTCCCCCATTTCGCCGAAAAGGTGTGTGATCGGTCGCGGTCGATCGGGGCCGACGGAATGATCTTCATCCACAGATCCCGCAGGGCCGATTTCCGGTGGCGCTTCTTCAATGCGGACGGTACCACGGCGGAAATGTGCGGGAACGGGGCCCGCTGCGCCGCACGGTACGCATCCGAGCGACGGATCGCGGGCCGCTCGATGGCGTTCGAGACGCTGGCAGGGCTCATCTGCGCCGAGGTTTCCGGCCGCCGGGTAAAGCTCCGGATAACCACCCCCCGCGGGCTTGCCACGGACAGGACGCTTACGCTTCGCGGGAGAAAATTCCGGTACTCCTTCCTCGACACGGGCGTACCGCACGTCGTGCTGTTCGTTCCCGGAATCGAAAAGAGGGACATCATCGCGGTGGGGCGGGGGATACGCAACCACCGCGCCTTTGCGCCGAGGGGAACCAACGTGAATTTCGCGCAGGTACGAAACGGCATAGTCTGGGTTCGTACCTATGAGCGCGGGGTGGAGGGGGAAACGCTCGCTTGCGGGACCGGGGCGGTGGCCTGCGGCATTCTCTCGGCGGTTCACGGCTTCGTCCGTCCTCCCGTGACCGTCCGCACGAGGGGGGGGGAGG
>JBAVJZ010000018.1:0-48988 GCA_049688015.1 Candidatus Deferrimicrobiaceae bacterium
CGCGCGTCACCTCGAGCGGCGTTTCCACAGGAGGAGGCGGCGGGGTTCCTTTACGGAAGTGGCTCCTCACCTTCACGATCAGATCCCCCTCGATGTTGCTCGACGCGGACTTCCCTTTCTGGCCGGCTCGTTCCAGGAACAGCAGGATCTCCTTGCTGCTCTTCATCCCGAGCTCCTTGGCAAGCTCCCTTATGCGAACTTTCTCCATCCACTCCCCCCGCAAGTCATCTTACCGTCCCATGATGCGCCAGGTCTCCCCCGGAGACAACACCCGCAGTATAAACGAGCCGTCCGGACCATTTCGCGGAACGGGGAACCGTCCTTCAGGCCCCGTCCCTCCAATCTTCCAGAGAGTCCGCCAGCGACGCCGCTGAGGCGCCCATTCGGAAGCGCCGCCCTCCCTTCGGCGTGCGGATTCTCCGCGCGAAATCCCCGATGCAGCCCGTACTCCGGCAAAGGTAGAACCCGCGGCCGGGCCTCCGTGACGCGGGGTCCGGCTCCCAACCCTTTCCGGGACTTCCGGCAATGCGTAAGAATCCGTCCTTGTGTCCCTTCGTTCCGCACTGCACACACGTCCGCTCCGGGCGGTGACGATCAGGCCGTGGAATCATCCTCCGGCTTCATCCCGGGGGTCTCTTCCGTCTGCGGCACGTCTCCGTCGACCCCTTCGGGAACAGGCATTCCCACATTCTCACCCGCAGTTCCGGGGTCCTCCGGCCTCGACTCCGCTGCCCCCGGTTCCGTCGAGGGCGGTGACTCCCCTTCGGGCGCTTCCCCTTCCGCAGCCTCGGGGGACGCCTCGCCGGCGCCCTCCTCCTCGGTCTTCTTCGGTGCAAAGAGTCCCTCGGCCTTCTTGAGCGCGTCCTCGACCTGCCCTTCCGCCCGGACCTCGATCTTCCACCCCACGAGCTTGGACGCCAGCTTCACATTCTGCCCCCGCTTTCCGATCGCCAGAAGGAGCTGCTCCTCGGGGACGATGACCTCCATCGTTTTCTCGGACTCGTTCACCAGGACGCGAATGATCTCCGCGGGCTGCAGCGCGTTGCACACGAATTTCGCGGGATCCTCGTCCCAGGCAATGATGTCGATCCGTTCGCCCCGCAGTTCCTGCACGACGCTCTGAACCCGGGACCCTTTCATCCCGACGCACGCGCCCACGGGGTCGACGTCCCTCTCCTTCGACTTCACCGCGATCTTGGTGCGGAATCCCGGCTCCCTCGCCACGCTCAGGATGGAGACGACGCCCTCGTAGACTTCGGGGACTTCCTGCTCGAAGAACTTGAGGATCACCCGAGGATCTGCGCGGGACAGCAGGATTTCCGGCCCCCTCGTCGTCTTGCTCACATCCTTGATATAGGCCCGGATCCTGTCTCCCTGGCGATACCGTTCCCTCGGGATCTGCTCCGAGGGGGGCATCACGGCCTCCGTCCTTCCGAGATCGACAATGATGGTGTCTCGCTCGTACCGCTGGACGATGCCGTTGAGGATCTCCCCCTTGCGGGTGATGAACTCATTGTAAATGACTTCCCGCTCGGCATCCTTCACCTTCTGCATGATGATCTGACGCGCGGTCTGTGCGGCAATCCGCCCCAGATCCTTGGTACTCATCCGGAACCCGATGCTGTCGTTCAGCCGTGCCTCGGGATCCAGCTCCCTGGCTTCCGCGAGCGAAATCTCCAGTTCCTCATCCGTCACCTCGTTCACCACGGTCCGGAACTCGAGGACCTCGAAATCTCCCGTATCTTCGTCGTACATGGCTTCGAGGCGCTTGTTCATCCCGTACTTCTTCTTCGCGGCGCTCTCCAGGGCGTCCTTGATCGCACCGATGATGACGCTTCGGTCAATCCCCTTTTCCTTGCCCAGCTGGTTGATAATCTGGCCGATATCCAGAATCATCGTCTCCTCGTTCCTTTTCCGAATAATTCATCCTGGGATACTACCAGGTTCGCCTTCCGCATCAACCGGTACGGCAGCCGGAAGGTCCTGCCGTCCCTGTCCAGTTCGATCCCTTCCTCGTCGCTGTCGAGCAGGGTCCCTCGGAAGTTCCGGCTCCCTTCGACGGGAGCGGAAAGGGAAACTTTCACCCGCTTCCCCTTGCAAGCTGCGAAGTGCTTCGGCTGGCGGAGCTTCCGGTCCATCCCCGGAGAGGATACCTCCAGCGAATACGGGCCGTCGAGGGGGTCCTCCACTTCGAGGATCGTGCCGAGCTTCCGGCTGAACGATACGCAGTCGCGCAGCTGCACTCCCCCTTCCCTGTCGATAAAAACGCGGATAACCCTACGGGGGCCTTCCGCGGCGATCTCAACGTCGACGAGCTCGACCAGTTCGTCCTGCGCCACATTTTCGGCAAGAGCCGCGATTATTTCCGAGTCGACCTTCATCGTCGTCCATCGAAAAAAAAAGTGGGCATCGCCCACTTTCCGGTAAACCCTTCCACACCAGAAAGTATACCCTCCCCCGGAGGGAAACCTCAAGGGGTATTTTCCACCTTGAGCCCGCCCCGGTAATCGGCAAGACTGGCGATCTTCTCTTCCCGGAAAAACGCCTCCATCCCCTCGAGGATATCGATGCATGCCCGGGGGTTACGAAAGTTTGCCGTGCCGACCTGAACTGCCGACGCCCCCACCAGGAGAAATTCCAGCGCATTGGCGGAACTTTGTATGCCGCCGATTCCGATCACCGGAATACTGACGGCTTTCGCCGCTTCCCATGTCATGCGCAGAGCGACGGGCTTGATCGCGGGCCCGGAAAGCCCTCCCGTAACGTTCGACAGTTCCGGGCGTCTCGTGCGGTGATTGACCGCCATGCCGACGATCGTGTTGATCAGGGAAACCGCGTCCGCCCCGGCCTCCTCGGCGGCTTTTGCGATGCACGCGATGTCCGTCACATTCGGGCTCAGCTTCACCCAAAGAGGCTTTCCGGTGCATCTGCGTACCCGCGCCGTGAGTCCGGCGATTCCTTCCGGATTGGCCCCGAATGCCATCCCCCCCTCCCGGACGTTAGGGCAGGAGGCATTCACCTCGATCGCCCCGAGGGAAGGGACCTCCGAAAGACGGCGAGCTACCGCCTCGTATTCCTCCTCCGTCTTCCCGTAGATGTTCGCGACGAACGTCGCGCCGAAATCCTCAAGACGCGGGACCACGTCCCCGATGAACCGCTCCACCCCGATGTTTTGCAGGCCGATAGCGTTGAGCATCCCCGCGGGCGTCTCCACGATTCGCCCGGGTGGGTTCCCTGCGGTGGGTTCGAGGGACAGCCCTTTCACGATGACCGCCCCCAGGCGCGAAATGTCGTAGAAGGGGGTGAACTCGATGCCGTATCCGAACGTCCCCGATGCGCTCATGACGGGGTTTTTCACCCGCAGCCCCCCCAGGGAGACGGAGAGGTCCGGGGTCACCACACAACCTCCTTCGCATCGAAGACCGGTCCCTCACGGCAGACTCGGCGGTATGCCGTCCGATCACCGTCCCACAGGGTAACGACGCATCCCCAGCAAACCCCGAATCCGCACGCCATGTGGTTTTCCAGCGCCACCTGCACCGAGGCCCCCCGTTGCAACGCCTCGACGGCGATTTCCTTTAGCATATCCCTCGGCCCGCAGGCGAGGATCGTCAGTCGCGAGGCCGCCTCGGGGGAGAGTGTGCACATCCGCTCCATGGCCGCGTCGGTGACGCGGCCATGGTAGCCTGCGGTCCCGTCCTCGGTACAGAAGTGGGTTCTCCCCGGTGTTTTTCCCCCGGGAGTCCACTGCTTTGGGGGAAGATGCTCCCTCGTCCGAGCGCCGAGAAACATCTCGAACCCGGAACGGCGCCGCGACAGGACTGCCGCGGCGGGAAACACCGAGGAGAATCCGACGCCGCCACCCAGCAGCCAGTACGTCCGGCCTGCCTGGCCGAGGTCGAACCCGCGCCCGAGAGGAAGTGTGATGGACAGGGGCTCCCCGGGATGAAGACCCGACAGCAGGGCGGTCCCCCTCCCCACGACCTTGTAGACGAATTCGATCTTCCCCTCCCCGCGCTTCCCACCCGACCGGAACACGGCAAGCGGACGAGGCAGAAGCGGGTCGTTCCCCGCCCACCCCGAGACCATCGCGAACTGGCCGGGAACGAACCGCAGAGGTTCGGGAATCGCGGCCTCGATGCGGTAAAAGATCTCCCCCCGCCCTTCGTTCCGCAGGATCCTGCCCGTGACGAACCGCGGGCGGTTAAACGGCATCCTCTTCCCCCATCTCTCGCGAGAACACGATCGCATCCTCCCCGGTATCCGTATAGTACCCTTCCCTGATGCCCACGAAGCGAAACCCCTCCCGCCGGTATATGCGGATCGCCTGCTGATTGCTCGGGCGCACCTCGAGGTAGATCTTCCTTGCCCCTGCCCGCGCAGTCCTGCGAAGGCACTCCTTGAGAAGGGCCCGGCCGATTCCACGTCCGCGTGCGTCCGGCCGGACCGCGATGTTCAGCAGGTGGGACTCCTCCCCGACGGTCCAGCAGATCGTGTATCCAACCACCTCCCCGCCCGGTTCCTCGACGACCACGACGGCGTCGGAAAACGTGCGCCCGATCTCCTCCTCGAAGAGCTTGCGTGACCAGGGGGACGGGAAGGAGGCCATCTCAATGGCCATCACGTCGTGCAGGTCCCCCGGATCGAGGTCCCTGAACCGGAACCGCAGGGGGCTCTTATGAATCACCAACGAATCAGGGACGAGGCCCACGTGAACCCCGAGCCGAACGCCGCAAGGCAGACAAGATCTCCCGACCGGATCCTCCCCTCCGTGGCGCACTCGTCGAGGGCGATCGGTATGGAAGCGGCGGTGGTGTTTCCGTACTTCTCGATGTTGGAGAACACTTTTTCCGGAGCGATGCCGAGGCTCTTCGCGACCGCCTGCGTGATCCTCAGGTTCGCCTGGTGCGGGATGACGATCGAAAGGTCCGAAACCGCCATCCCGTTTGCGGAAAGCGCCTCCAGGATCACCTCGGGGAAACGCCGCACCGCGTGGGCGAACACGGACCGGCCGTTCATGAACCCGAAATGCCTCCTGGCGTCGAGCATCTCCTTGCTGATCCTCGGACTCTCGGCGGACGCCGGTGCCTCCGTCATGAGCTCGCGCGCGTACTTCCCCTCCGCGTGAAGGTGGGAGGAAAGGATTCCCACCCCGGCCTCCGAAGGGCCGACGACCACCGCTCCGCCGCCGTCCCCGAAGATGACGGACACGTCCCGCCCCGCGGTGCTCATGTCCAGGCCGGTGCTGTGCACTTCCGCTCCAATGACGAGGACGTTATCGTGGAAGCCCGATTTGACGTACGCTTCCGCCACCGACAGGGCGTAAAGGAACCCGGTGCACTGGGTGCGGACGTCAAGCGCCCCGATCGTGTCCATCCCCAGCTTCTCCTGCACGAGCACCCCGGCGCCCGGGAAGAACAGGTCGGGCGAGAGGGTGGCGAATATGAGGAGCTGGATATCCTTCGGCGTAAGCCCCGCGCGTTCAATGGCCACGCGCGCGGCCGTAACACCCAGGTCGGAGGCGCCCGTACCCGGCTCGACGAACCGTCGCTCCCGGATTCCCGTGCGCTGTATGATCCACTCCTCCGTGGTGTCCATCATTGTGGTCAGCTCGGCGTTGGTCACGACACGGGACGGCAGCGCACGTCCCGTCCCGAGAATTCTCGCTCCTCTCATCGGTCCCCCCTCACAGCACGAAGACAGCGGCCGCGATGACGGTAGCGTACTCGTCCTTCACGATAGCCGACTGGGTGATGTTGAACGACCGGTAGATCTTGCCGCTGATCTTCCAGACCTCCTTCTTTTCGTCCCAGCTTTTCTCCTCGTCGAACTCGATGCCGAGGGTGGAGGCGAGCATTGCGGCGGCCAGATCCTCTGCGTAGTCGCCCGCCACTTTTTCCGGTTGCCCGTACGCGTGATGCTCGCTCAGGTAGCCGTACACGGAACGGTCCGAGGGAAGGGCGCACCCCACGGAGGCCGCGATGAGCCGGCGGGGTTCGTCGCTCTGGCACTTGCTCATGACAACGAACACGATTTCGCCTGGGGTCAACTCCCGCAGGCCGGCTTCCTTCTTTATGATACGGCACTTGGGGGGGAATATGCTCGACACCTGTACGAGGTTGTACTTCTCTATCCCCGCGTCGCGAAGGGCAAGTTCGAACGACGTCAGCTGCTCCCTGTGCCGTCCGACACCCTTGGTGAAAAATATCTTCGACGGCACGAACATCGGCGACGCCTCCTCTGACGGGGGATATCCCCCCTACTTCTCCTGCCGCTTGGCGAGAATCCAACCCATCAGCCGATAACACAGCTTCGCCGCGAGGAATTCGGGCGCGACGATGCCGGGGATGGGGGAAAGCTCCATGATGTCGAATCCGACGATGTTGCAATCCGCCCGCATCACGTCCCGCAGAATGTCGATCACCTCGAACCAGTCCAGCCCTCCGGGCTCCGGCGTGCCCACAGCAGGCATGATGCCCGGGTCGAAGACATCGAGGTCGATCGAGATGTAGACGTTTCCGGAGAGACTGCTCACGACTCCCCGGGTGACATCCGCAAGGCTTTCCCGGACCTCCGAGGCGTAGTAGGTCTTGACGTTCTCCGCCCTGCGCAGGAACCGGTCCTCCTCCTCCGAGATGCTGCGCACCCCAACCTGGACGAGTTTCGCTCCGGAATCGACGATACGGCGACCCACGCAGGCGTGGTTCCAGGGCGTGCCGAGGTAGCTGTCCCGCAGGTCAGCATGCGCGTCGAACTGGAGGACGGTGAGGTCTCCGTATTTTTTCTTCAGGGCGGAAACTGCCCCGCACGTTCCGGAGTGCTCCCCGCCAACGATGACGGGGAACCTCCCGGCCCGGGTCACCGCCTTTATCCGTTTCTCCAGCTCTTTGAGCATGGCCAGCGGGCCCGTGGTCAGCACCGGGATCTCGGTGGACACGAAGATCCCCGCCCGGTACGGTTCGATCTTGTTCTCCTCGTCGAACAGCTCCATGTGCCCCGACGCCTCGATGAGCGCCCGGGGACCGTTGCGCGTCCCCGACACATACGTTGTGGTCAGGTCGATCGGGAACGGAACCACGACGAACAACGCCCTCTTCCAGGAGGAATACTTGTCCGGGATTCCACCGAAACTCACGGAATACGGCTTCACGACGTTCCCTCCTTCATCTCATCCCTTTCCGCTCATCCCTTTGTGTCGCGCAGATTTTACCCTGACCGCAATGCGGTAGACAACCACGTAGGCGAGCGCCGCTGCAACCAGGCCCACGACCGTCGTGCCTAAAAACAGGGGAGCAGCGTAGGGAACCGCCGCCTCCAGGACGGTCCTGAGCGTGTAGGTTTCGAATGACGGCGGGGGGATCTTCATCCCCAGGATCCATTCCCCCAGACGGAAACTCCCGTAGAATACGAAAGGCATCGTATAGGGATTGTTCACCCAGACCCCCACCATGGTGGTCACCTTGTTTAACCGGAGGACGACAGCAACGAGCAGCGCCAGGACCATGTGGAGCGTCACCAGGGGGCTGAAACTGAAGAAGACGCCCACAGCGAACCCCGCAGCGAGGCTTCTCTCGTCGGAATCGGCCGCGATTGCCTCGTGAAGCTTGTTCCGGATCTTTCCCCAGCCGATCAAGGAACCACCCCGACCGGAATTCAGAAGCCCGGCGCGGCGGATCCCACCGGGAGTCCGGAGGGTCGCGCGTCGATCAGCCGCAGCCGGATCGAACGGTTCCCCCGGAATACCGTCCATTGGGGGGTGAACAGGATATCGAGTGAGCCGCCCGGTCCCGACGGCAACTTCGAGCGGTGAAACGCCACCGCCTCGAAAGAACGTGTGTCCCCCGAGAGTTCGGCTCTCAGATGCCGTATCTCTCCTCCGAACAGGGAATGCCTCTTCACGCGCACGTCCCGCGCGAGCAGCACCGGCTCCTCGTTTCCCATTCCGAACGGGCGCAAGCGATCCAGTTCCTCCATGAAACCCGGGGAGATCTCGCCAAAGCGCACCGGCGCGTCGATCTCCAGGCGGGGAACCGTGTCCCGGCCGGACGCGTACTCCCGCGCGGCCCGATCAAACCCCTCGCGGAAAGCAGGGAGATTCGCGGCGGGAAGAGCGATGCCGGCCGCCTGCATGTGCCCCCCGTACCGGATCAGGAGTGACGAAAGCCCGGACAGGGCGTCGACCAGGGGAAACCCGTTCGTGCTGCGAAGGGACCCTCTCGCCTCGTCCCCCTCGATCTGGAGGAGAACCGTGGGGCGGTTATACCGCTGCGCGATCTTGGATGCGACGATGCCCAGGACGCCCGGATGCCAGCCGGAGTCGGCAAGAACAATCGCGGAGAGGGACGAGAGCGAGGGGCCCGACTCCACCGCGGCGTCCGCCTCGCGCATGATCCTTCCCTCCTCGCGTTGCCTCCGGGCATTGTCCGCGTTTAGCTCCGCGGCCATACGGAGGGCCCGGTCGAAACTGTCCGTCACGAGAAGCGCCGAACCGCGCATGGCATTCCCCACCCGTCCCGCCGCGTTGAGGCGGGGCCCGACGCGGAAGGCGAGGTCGATCTCGTTCACACTGTCCTGCGGTATCCCGGAGACCGAAAGGAGCGCCCGAATCCCGGGCCTTGCGCGATGCCGGATCTCCTCGAGTCCGGCCTTCACGAACAGGCGGTTGTCGCCCCGCAGGGGAACCATATCCGCCACGGTGCCGAGAGCCACGAGGTCGAGATATTTCCGCAGGACGGGTTCGTTCTCCCGGGAAAACGCCCCCTCTTCCCGCAGCAGACGTCTGACCCCGCACATCAGGAGGAAGACCACGCCCACCCCCGCGAGATCTTTCCCGGGATACGGGCAGTCCCGCCGTTTCGGGTTAAGAACGGCGAATGCGGGAGGCAATGTTTCCCCCTGGACGTGGTGGTCCGTCACGATCACGTCCAGTCCCGCCGCTGTGGCATGCGTTACCGCCTCCCCGTCGGTGATGCCGCCGTCGACGGTGACGACGAGCTTCACCCCGGCCTTGGCGGCAGCCTCCAGATGGTTTCTTTTCAATCCGTATCCGTCCACGATCCGGTGATTCTGGTGGATTCGCACATCCACCCCGGGAAACAGGTCGGACAGGAAGAGCAGCAGGCACGCGGCGCCCGTGGTGCCGTCCGCATCATAATCGGCGTACACCAGGATCGGCTCCCTCGTTCGTGCTGCGTGCACGAGCCTGCGGGAAGCCTTCTCGAGGTCCTTCATCGGGAAGGGAGAGGTGAGATCGGTAAGCGTTCCGCTGAGAAACCTTTCCGCCTCGCGGGGGTCGGAGATCCCGCGGTTCACCAGGAACCGGGAAGCGGCATCCGACAGTCCGGTCTTTTCCCGGATCTCCCGGACGAACGATTCATCCGGCGCGCGGAGAGTCCACTGTCGTATGGCCTGCCCGGCCAAATCTCGTGATTACCTTTTCACCTGGACCATCTTCTCGCCCCGCCATCTCGCCACGATCGGACTGGCCACGAAGACGGACGAATAGGTCCCGATGATGATGCCGAGGGCAAGCGCCAGAGAGAAATTCTGCAGGACGACACCGCCGAAAAGGAGCAACGCGATGCACGCCATGAACGTGGTGAGGGAGGTGATCACGGTTCGGCTCAGCACCTCGTTCACGCTGAGGTTGATCGTCTCGGAGAAGGTGCTCCTCTTTCGCAGGCGGATATTCTCCCGGATCCGATCGAAGACGACGACGGTATCGGTGAGCGAATACCCACCGATGGTGAGAAGGGCGGTGATGAAGAGTAGGTCCATTTCCCGCCCGAGCAGGTAGAAGATCGCCACGAGCACGATGACGTCGTGAAACGTCGCCAGCGCCGCCGCCACGCCGAACTTGAATTCGAACCGCCAGGCGAGGTAGACGATGATCGCCAGGGCGGAGACCGCCAAGGCGAAGAGCGCGTCCGTCCGAAGCTTTTTCCCGATGGCCGGCCCGATCTCGGCGACGCTCTCCACGGTCTGGGGGTTGGAGGGAAACCCCTGCCGGAGGATGTTCTCGACCTTTCCTCCCACCATCTTCTCTTCGGTCCCCTTGGCGCTCACCTTGATGATGTAGATATTCTCCCCGGGGACCGACTGGAGGCTCGCCTCGGAGAATCCTCCGGAGGTGAGGACCTTCCGGACCTGGTCCTCCTGGACCTGCTGTTCGAACCGTACCTGGAGGGAGGTTCCCCCCGCGAGATCGATCCCCAGGTTCCCGCCGCCCGTAAAGATCTGGAAGACGGCGTACAGACCGATCAGCACGACCGTCCCGGAGAAGGCGAACGAGTATTTCTTGAGCCGCATGAAATCGATTCTGGTTTCCTTGATGATTTCGAGCATCGTCGTCGTTTTCCCCTGTGCCCCGTCTTCTTAGTCTGTCGATGCAGCCGGTCAGATGCTCAGCGCCTGCATCGGCCGCCTCGCATTGAGATAATCGAACACGACCTTGGTGCAGACGAGCGCCGTGAAGAGGTTGATGGCCACCCCCATCGAGAGCGTCACGGCAAATCCCTTGATCGGGCCGGTCCCGAACTGGAAAAGGATCATCGCCGTGATGAGGGTGGTGACGTGGGAGTCCACAACGGTCCAGAAGGCCTTGTCGTAACCCGCATCGATCGAGGCACGGACCGATTTTTTCGACCGTAGCTCTTCCCGGATCCGCTCGAAAATGAGGACGTTGGAGTCGACCGCCATGCCGATGGCGAGGATGATCCCCGCGATCCCGGGAAGGGTGAGCGTCGCCCGCAGCAGGGACATCCCCGCCAGCAGGTACAGAATATTGAAGACCAGGGCGATGTCCGCCACGAGACCCGCGAAGCGGTAGTAGACCAACATAAAACCGACGACGAGGATCGCCCCGATGATCGCGGCCCGGATCCCTTTCTCGATGGAGTCGCGCCCGAGGGACGGGCCCACGGTCACATTCTGGATGATCTTCACCGGGGCGGGAAGCGATCCCGCCCGCAGGACGATGGCGAGGTCCGAGGCCTCCTCCGGGGAGAAGGAGCCGGTGATCTGGGCTTCCCCCCCCGAGATCCTCTCCTGGATCACGGGCGCCGAGTAGACCGTGTCATCCAGCACGATCGCCAGCCGCCGCTTTACGTTCTCCGCAGTCACCCGGTCGAAAATCCGGGCACCCCGGCTGTCGAAGGAAATGGCGACGTACGCCCCCCCCCGCTGCGACTGGAAGTTCACCCGGGCGGTCTTGATCGTGTCCCCCGTGAGAACCGCGCGCGCTTTCACGACGATCGGGGTTTTGGAGATGCGCCCGGTCTGGGAGTCGACGTTCTTCAGGTAAAGGAGCTGGTCCCCTGCGGGGATATTCCCTTTGAGCGCCTCTTCCACGCTCGTTCCCTCGTCCACGAGCTTGAATTCCAGCAGGGCGGTTTTCCCGACCAGTTCAATGGCGCGTCGCTGGTCCTTTACGCCCGGGAGCTGGACGACGATGCGATCCTCCCCCTCCGCGAAGATTTGCGGTTCGCGGACGCCGAACTGGTCGATCCGGTTCCGGATCGTCTCCACCCCCTGGGTCACGGCGTTCGTACGAATCGCCTGAACCTCGCTGGGCGGCATTCTCCCCTTGATCGTGGCCCCCGAAGAGGTCACCGACCCGAGGGTGTAGTCGATCGTCCCCCCCTCCTCCTTGAGCACCCTCATGGCCCGGTCCGCGAAATCCCCCGGGGGGAGAGTGAGCACGAAGCCGTCGATCCCGTCTTTCGCAAGGGAGAGCACGGGGATCCCCTTTTCCCGCATGATCGCGCGGGCGTCATCGGCGTACCGCATGGTTGTGTTTTCGATCGCCTTGTCGATCTCCACGGCAAGGCGCAGGAATACCCCTCCCTGTAGGTCGAGCCCCAGGCTGATCTTCGGGCTCTTCTCCGTCCAGGCGGCAGGCAGAATGTTGGTCAGGCTCGGCAGCACGAGAATGATCGACGCCGCCGTCAGGACGCCGATCAGTGTGGCTCGCCCCCAGATGTTCTTCCACATGATCTTCCCGTGCTCCTTTCCTCGCCTCCTGATCTTTTCCTAGCCGGTCTTCGCATCGGGGGCGGCCGCCTCCTGGCCTGATCCTCCGATGGCGCTGCGCGTTACCTTGACCCGGACCTTGTCCGCGATCTCGAGAGTTACCGTCGTGTCCGTCAACCCCGTTACCGATCCGTGCAGGCCTCCGGAGGTAACCACCCGGTCCCCCATCTTGAGGTTCTTGATGAACTCCTGGTGTCTCTTCGCCGTCTT
The DNA here is from genome assembly GCA_049688015.1 of Candidatus Deferrimicrobiaceae bacterium. Classification (GTDB taxonomy): domain Bacteria; phylum Desulfobacterota; class Deferrimicrobia; order Deferrimicrobiales; family Deferrimicrobiaceae; genus CSP1-8. The sequence goes on from JBAVJZ010000018.1 coordinate 12,241, forward strand.
CTGCTGGGGGCGAATGAGGATGAAGTAGAAGACCACGAACATCAGGAGAAGGGGGATGATGCCCGCGAGTCCGCTTCCCGCTCCTTCGCCTTTCGCGCCCAAGGCATAGGCAAGCCCGGTAAAGAACATGGCTGATTACCCTCCTGGAATTACTTATTCCCCGCTTGAACCGGGTGATTCTTGCATAAAATCCGCCAAATTTCCATTAGAAATTGCCTCGCGGATCATTTCCATCCATTGCCGGTAGAAGTGAAGATTGTGCACTGTCAGGGCCATGGAAGAGAGAATCTCCTTCTGGAGATACAGATGCCTGAGGTAGGCGCGGGAGAAGGTAAAGCAGGTGGGGCAATCGCATTTCTCGTCCGGCGGACGGGGATCGTCGGCATACCGCGCCTGCTTGATCGACACCGGCCCGGCCGAGGTGAAAAGCATCCCGGTCCTGGCGTTCCTCGTTGGCAGCACGCAGTCGAAGATGTCCACCCCACGGGAGACGGCAAACAGGATGTCTTCCGGCGTTCCGACCCCCATCAGGTATCTCGGCTTTCCCGTGGGGAGAAGGGGGGCGGTGAAGTCCACCGTCTCCCGCAGAAGTTGCTTCCCCTCCCCCACGCTCACCCCGCCGATGGCGAACCCGGGAAACGGCAGGGCGCAGATCTCCTCGACGCTCCGCTTTCGAAGTTCGGGGAGCATCCCCCCCTGGACGATGCCGAACAGACCTCCCTCCTCTCTCCGGCATACGGCGAGGCTGCGGCGTGCCCACAAAGTGGTTCGTCGTATGGCTTCCTCCACCTCCCTCCGTCCGGCGGGATACTCCACACATTCGTCGAGGACCATCCGGATATCGGAGCCGAGCGCTTCCTGGACCTCCACGGCGAGCTCAGGCGAGAGTACGTGCCGCGACCCGTCGATGTGGGAGCGGAAGGTCACTTCGTCGTCGGACACCGACCGGAGGGAACTCAAGGAGAATACCTGGTATCCCCCGCTGTCGGTCAGGACCGGGCGGTCCCAGCCCATGAACCGGTGCAACCCCCCGAGACGGCGAATCCGCTCATGCCCGGGACGCAGGTACAGGTGGTAGGTGTTCGCCAGGACGCACTGGTACCCCATCGCTTTCAGCTGGGCCGGCCAAATCCCCTTGACGGTCCCCGCAGTCCCGACAGGCAGAAACGCAGGGGTCCGGACCTCTCCCCGCTCCGTTGTGATCGTCCCCGCGCGCGCGTGGGAGCCCGTGTCGCGGGCCGTCACGTTGAAGGAAATCGCCAATCGAGCCTCCTTACGAAATCCAGGCGCGGACCTGTCGTCCTCTATGCACTTCTCAATCTCCGTCGTGAACCGCTAATTTCTTGTGATTCCGCCAATGCTGTCCCGCGACCGTTCCTAAAGAATCAACATGGCGTCGCCGTAGCTGAAGAACCGATACCCCTGCTCCACCGCAACCCGGTACGCCTCGCGAATCGGTTCCACACCGGCGAAGGCCATGACCAGAGCAAGGAGGCTCGACCGGGGGAGGTGAAAATTGGTGATCAGGGCATCGACAGCCCGGAACCGGTACCCAGGGTATATGTAATGTCGAGTCATCCCTTCCGCGGGTTCCACCTTCCCGTCCCCGCGCGCGCGCGTTTCCAGGACCCGGACGCTCGTCGTACCCACTGCAATGACCCTCCCTCCCCTGTCCCGGGTCGCGTTCACAACGGCCGCCGTATCGGGGGAAAGCCGGTAGGGTTCGGCATGAATCCGGTACGATTCCACATCCTTCGTCCGGATCGGGGAAAACGTTCCGTACCCTACCGACAGGGTCACCGGAGCGACGTTGACCCCCCGGCCTCTTACCTCCCCGATCATCTCCACGTCGAAGTGAAGCCCCGCCGTAGGGGCGGCCACCGACCCCGGGCTCGCGGCAAACACCGTCTGGTACCGTTCCGCATCGACCGACGCCGCAGGATCACCCGCCGACCGGCGAATGTAGGGAGGAAGAGGGACTTCCCCCACGCGTTCGAGGACCAGGGGAACGGAGGCATCCGCGGCAAGTCTTACCAGCCACTGTCCCTCCCCCCTTCGCAGGAGTGTAACGCGGAGTTCCTCCCCTACCCGGAACTCCATTCCTTCCCGCAGCCTTCGGGAGGGGCGCGCCAGGGCCTCCCACGTTTCCCCTTCCTCTTCCCCGCCGTCCCGCCTGTCCAGCAGGAAGATCTCCACGGACGCCCCGGTCTCCTTTCGCGTGCGAAGACGCCCCCGGATGACCTTCGTGTCGTTCACGACGAGGAGATCCCCGCAACGGAGGAATCCGGGCAGGTCCGAAAACCGGTGGTGGGTGATCCTCCCCGTTATCCGGCATACGACCATCAGGCGGGCGTCCCGCCGCCGGGGTGCGGGCGTCTGTGCGATCCGGTTTTCCGGCAGGGGGTACGAAAGCAGGTCGGTCTTCAGGGCACCCCCCCCGGATTCGGGGCGAACGGCCCGACGCCCCCGGGAAGGGATGCGACATGGGTGTCCAGATAGTACCGGGCAAGAATCTCCCGGTATCCCATCCCCCTTTTCGCCTTGCCGTTGGCCCCCCACTGGCACATGCCTACTCCGTGGCCATACCCCTTACCCGTAAATTTCCAGCCGTCGGCCGACGGCGCGATTTCCATCCACAGGCTCTTCACCCGCGTGTACCCTGCCGCCCTGCGGAACGACGATGCCTTGACCTCGCGCGCGGTCCCGGAGGACGTGAGGCGCACACGACGAGCCCGCCCCGTGGGCGTTCGCGTCGTGATTTCAATCCCGAGGTCGCCTCCTGCATGCACCCCGAGATCGAGAGCGATCCGCTTTCCCTCCACCGGACTCATGCGATACTCCCACCGCCACGCCGGGCTCTCCCGGCAGTCGTCGCACCACACGGACCGCAGGTAGGGGAAATCCGTCCCCCATGCCGCGGCCGCGCTCTCCGTCCTTCCGCCGCATGTCGAGTGGTATACCGTTCGGGCCAGCCTGTCGCGGTAATAGAGGACCTGCCCACGGGTTGCCACCGCCGCGTCGCGAAATATCATCGCGATGTTTTCGACTCCCTCGAACACCTGGTCATCGACTCCTGCCACGAGGTCATAGTCCGGGTCGCGCGGGGCGGCGATGGCAATAAGGGTGTACGTGCGCACCGCGACGGCAAGGGCGGAAAGCGCCTCCGGATGAAAGGAGGGGGGCGCTTCCCTGGACAAAACGGCTTCGACGTACTCCTCCAGCGGCACGACCGCTACCACCCCGACCCCGCCGTCTTTGGCAGAAATGCGGATCCTGCCGGGGAGGCGCCGCCCCGAAAGCAACAAGCCGCCGGGTGCCCACACGTCAATCGGGGATTCCAGCAGCCTCGACTCGCCCCACCCGATCCTGTCCCCAAATGCGCGGATCCTCACATCTCCATTCCCCATCGCAATCAGGCTCCCGCCTGCGTTCCAGGCACGCATCGAATCGCCCCGTAGCAGAAGGACGGAGGGATTCCCCTCCATCCTGACGCGCACGGGCCGGGAGACAGGGGCCGGAACCGGAGGAGGAGATTCCGAAACCTGCGGGGCCGGAGGAAGGGTTGATGGAGGAGGCGCGGGAGGGAGCTCTCCTTGCCTGGTGGGAACGGGTGCGGCACACCCGGTGAGGAGAACAACACAGGCCGTGAAAACGAGAAGGAGCGCGGCAACCCCCGCGCTCCCTTTCCGCACGTCCGACACTTATCGCGTCCGGCGGCTCATTCCCCACCTTCCCCTTTCCGTCCTGCTCCCCCAGGTCCCCCCTTCTCCTTGGCGGATCTGGCCAGTTCGATGAACGGCGTGAACAGATCGATAGGAACCGGAAATATGGTGGTCGAGTTGTTCTCCGCCGCCACCTCCCGAAGCGTCTGCAGGAATCGCAACTGCAGCGCAATCGAGTGCTCCCCGAGAATCTTCGCGGCATCGGACAGTTTCTGTGCGGCCTGAAACTCCCCTTCGGCCCCGATGACCTTGGCGCGCCGCTCCCGCTCCGCCTCCGCCTGTTTCGCCATGGCGCGCTGCATCTCCTGCGGCAGGTCGATGTGCTTGATCTCCACCTTCGACACCTTGATCCCCCAGGGGTCGGTGTCCTTGTCGAGGATCTCCTGGATGTGCGCGTTGATCTTCTCCCGCTCGGAAAGCAGGTCGTCGAGCTCTCCCTGACCGCACACAGACCGAAGTGTCGTCTGCGCGAGCTGCGAGGTGGCGTACAGGTAGTTCTCCACCGTGATGATCGCCCGGTTGGGGTCCAGAACGCGGAAATAGAGGACGGCGTTCACCTTGACGGAGACGTTGTCCCGCGTAATCACGTCCTGCGAGGGAACGTCCATCGCCACCACGCGAAGATCGACCCGGACCATCTTGTCGATCATGGGGATGAGGAGGATCAGTCCGGGCCCCTTGGCGCCGATGACACGGCCGAGCCGAAATACCACGCCCCGTTCGTACTCGTTCAATATCTTGATCGCGCTGTACAGGAACAGGACTGCGATGACCAGGATCGCAACAGAGGGAAACATTTCGCGTTACCTCCTATTGGGTTCCGCTGGACTTAAGCGGGGCCTTTCCTGCGGCTTCACGACCAGCGTCATTTCCTTCCTCTCCACTACCGTCACCTTGTCGCCTTTCCGAAGGGGGAGGAGGCACTCCGCGTCCCATAATTCCCCCACGACGAAGACTTTCCCCTTTCCCGTGAAGTCCGCCACCGCCACCCCGGTCTCTCCGATCATCCCCTCCGACCCCGTCGCGGGCCGACGGAGCTGGGCGCGCACCGCAAGGGTTACGACCGTACCGAAGAACACGGCGGTAATCCCGACCATGGTGAGTATGACCGCCCAGGAAATGCGCAGATACGGATCCGCGGAGGACCGGAAAAGCATGATGCTGCCGAGGACCAGGGAGATGATCCCCCCGATAGTCAGAGCTCCGTGGGAGGCGATCTTGATCTCCAGAATGAAGAGGATCATCGCCAGCGCGATGAGAAGGAACCCCGCATAGTTGGCCGAGAGCGTCTGCAGGGAATAGAACCCCAGGATCAGGGAGATTCCTCCGACCACCCCCGGGAAGACCGCGCCGGGGTTGGAAAGCTCGAAGAAGATTCCGTAGACACCGACCATCATCAGGATATACGCGATGGTCGGGTCCGCCAGCGCCGAAAGCACCCGGTGCCGAAACCCCATCGAAATACGCGTTATCGGCGCGCCCTTCGTCCGCAAGGTGACCTTTTCCCCGCCCTTCTCGATTGCGCGTCCGTCGATGGCAGATAGGAGGTCCTTGAGGGACGGGGCAATGAGATCGACCACACGCTGCTTTCTGGCGTCCGTTGCCGTCAGGGATACGCTCTCGCGGACCGCCTTCTCGGCCCACTCCCCGTTACGCCCCTTCTTCTCTGCGAGGGACCGGGCATACGCGGCGGCGTCGTTCTCCACCTTCCTCGCCATCGTGTTGTCCATCCCCCCACCGCCGATGCCGACGGGGTGGGCCGCACCGATGTTGGTGCCGGGAGCCATGGCGGCGATATCCGCCGCGAGGGTGATCAATACCCCCGCGGAGGCGGCACGTGCGCCCGGGGGGGAAACGTACACACAAACGGGGACGGGGGTCCGGATAATCTCCTGGACCATCTGCCGCATGGCGGTATCGAGGCCTCCGGGAGTGTCCAGCTCTAGGACGAGCAGTGTCGCCTTCTCCTCCTCCGCACGTTCGATGGCGGAGGAGAGGTAATCGGCGGTGACGGGATTGATGGACGTGGAGATCGTTGCGACCATCACGGGGCCCGGGGCTGCGGCTAGGGACCCACCGACGCCCCACGCCGCGGCAACCCAGAAGAGAACCGCGAGCGCCGTCAACGGGCGCCCCCGCCCGCAGACAGATGCGGCGGCGGCCCGGGAAGAGTATGATCCATGAACAGGCGGCTTCACGTTCCTCTCACGCGTAACACGGCAAATTTGAGATATTCCGTTTCGGGCACCCCGAGAAGGACCGGATGGTCGGGGGACTGTCCCCCTTTGGCGATGACGTGAACGTCCACACGGGCATCGGCGGCCGCGTCCCGGAGCGCCTCATACCATTTGGCCATATCGACCAGTTGCGTGCAAGAAGAGGTGGCGAGGATCCCGCCGGGTGCCAGAAGGGACAGGCCGAGCCGGTTGATGTCCCGGTATCCCCGGACCGCCCCTTCCCTTCCTTGCCGGGACTTGGTGAAGGAGGGGGGATCGAGGATGACGAGGTCGAATCTGCGTCCAGCGCTCAATAGCTCCCGCAGCACGGGAAAGAGGTTCCCCGCCCTTCCCTCCCACCTGTCCCCGAACCCGTTCCTGGCCGCGTTTTCGCTCGCCGCGGCAACCGCTTCCCCTGAAACATCGATTCCGAGCACTCTCGCCGCGCCTCCCGCAAGAGCATATATTCCGAAGGCCCCGGTGGAACAGAATCCGTCGAGCACAGACTTCCCCCGCGCCAGCCCCCGTACAATCCTGCGGTTCTCCCGATGATCCAGGAAGAACCCCGTCTTCGGGCCCGCCTCCGCGTCCACCAGAAAGCGACATCCGTCCAAGGTAACCGTTTCCTGCGGAGACCCGTCACCCCCAAGGACCCCCTTCCTCTCCGGCAGCCCCTCGAGCCTGCGCCCCCCCCCCTCGGACCGTTCGTAAAGGAGGCGGGGGGACAGCAAATCGCCGAGAACCGACACGATCTCACGGCGGAGCAACTCCATCCCGGCCGTGAGGATCTGCACGGAGAGGAGGGTCCCGAACCGGTCGACGACAAGTCCGGGGAGAAAATCGCCCTCGGAATACACCAGACGAAGGGCTTCCAGGCACCCCATTCCCGCCTCCTCCCTCCGGCGTAGCGCCTGGCGGATCCTCTTTTCGAGGAACATCCTCGAAGGGCGCACCGTGTCGTGCGAGACGAGCCGGAGCGCGATCCGGCTCGCGAGGTTGCAGGTGGCGGTCCCAAGGATTTCCCCGGCGCGCGAGGTGACGAGAACCCACTGCCCGTACGGCAGGCGAGGCGGAACCTCCCGCAGATCGTCTCCGAACACCCAGAGGTGTCCGCAACGGAGTCGTTCCTCCGCCTTTCTGCTGATCTTTACCGAGGGAAGGGAATCGTTCATCTCACCCCGATCGGAGGCGTTGGGCAAGGAGATCGAAATCGGCGACCACCTCGTGCTCCCGCGTCGCGTTGCGCAGGATATAGGCCGGATGATAGGTGGGAAGAACGGGGATCCCGTCCAGATCGCGCCAATTCCCCCGCGCCCGCGTGATCCGGTCGTTGTTCCCGAGGAGATGGTTCAGCGCAACGGCACCGAGCGTGCAGATGATCTCGGGCCGGATGGCCCGGATCTGCCTCCGGAGATAGGGCAGGCAGGCCGCAGCCTCTTCCGGGAGAGGCGCCCGGTTCCCCGGAGGCCGGCACTTGACGATGTTCGCAATGTAAACATCCTGGCGGGCGATCCCGATACGCTCGATCCACCTGGTGAGCAGTCTTCCCGCCGCTCCGACAAACGGTTCGCCCTGCCGGTCCTCCTCCGCCCCGGGCCCCTCCCCGACGAACATCAGCCTCGCCCGGGGATTGCCGACCCCGAAGACGACGTTGGTCCGGCCGGAGCATAGAGGGCACCGGCGGCACGCCACTACCTCATTTCGGATGTCCTCGAGAGTCTCTTCGCCTTCCCGTGCGGGCGGGTTTGCGGCTTCGGCACCCCGCCTGGCGGGGACCAGGACGTAGTCGATCCCGATTTCCCGCAGGTAGGCGGCGACCATGTTCCGGGAGAGGCGTTTCGTCATCTCGCGAACAGCTTGCCGTGGAGGGCCAGCCAGACGCCGACCGCGATTCCTTCTTTCGTGGCAAGGGGAAGACCCCGGATCTCGCCGTCGGAGAAGAAGATCCGCACCTCGTTGTCATCCGATTCGAACCCGATGTCGGTGCGTGAGACGTCGTTTGCGACAATTGCATCGAGGTTCTTCTTCCTCATCTTCTCGATGGCGTTCTGCGCGATGTCGCCCGTTTCGGCCGCAAACCCGACGAGAACCCGCCGTCCCTTGTTTTTCCCGAGCCCCTCGAGGATGTCGACGGTGGGTGCAAGCTCCAGTTTCCAGCCGTCCCTGTCCTTCTTGATCTTGGTGGGAGCGACTGTCGCGGCACGGAAGTCGGCCACGGCGGCGCACATCACGACGGCGTCCGCATCCGGGGATTCCCGTTCTACCGCTTCCCGCATCTCCTCCGCCGTGCGCACGCGGACGGTCTTCATGAAATAGGGATCGGCAAGCGCGGTCGGTCCTGTCACAAGCGTTACGTCCGCACCGAAACGAAGAGCCACGCGCGCCAGCGAGTACCCCATCTTGCCCGAGGCCCGGTTGGAAAGATAACGCACGGGGTCGATGTTCTCCGCAGTGGGTCCGGCGCTCACGACGACCTTTTTCCCCTCGAGAATCTTCTCCGCGAGCACGATCTTGGCCATCTCGACGATCTTGCCGACCGTCGCGAGTCGCCCCGGTCCCACCGTTCCGCAGGCAAGCTCCCCCTCGTCGGGCTCGACGAACCGGAATCCGCGAGAACGGAGAACCGCGATGTTTTCCCGCACCGCCGCGGACGCGTACATCTGGGTGTTCATCGCCGGGGCCAGCACGACGGGAGCCGTCGTCGCCGTGACGACGGTCGACAGCATGTCGTCCGCGATCCCGCTCCGGATCTTTCCGATGATGTTCGCCGTGGCCGGGGCGACCAGGAGGAGGTGCGCCCGCTGCGCCAGGGAAATGTGCCCGATCTCCGACTCGGAGAGCAGGTTCCAGAGATCCATCACCACGGGGTTCTTGGAAAGCGTCTGGAGGGTCAGGGGGGTGATGAACTGCGATCCGGCGGCAGTGAGGATCGTATGGACGTTGGCCCCCTCGTTTCTCATCTCCCGGATGATCTCGCACGCCTTGTAGGCCGCGATCCCCCCCGTAATACCCAGAATAACCTCCTTGCCCGACAGAACGCCCACTCGACTCCCTCCCTCAGAAAAACGGGTTCGACTGTTTTTCCTCCCCCACTGTCGTAGCCGGCCCATGCCCCGGGAACAAGACCGTATCGTCGGGAAGGGGGAAGATCTTCTTCCTGACCGACTCGATCAGCTGTTCGTGGTTCCCCCCGGGAAGGTCCGTCCGGCCGATGGATCCCGCGAAAATGAGATCCCCGACGAACGCCATCTTTCCCACGAGAAAGGATACACATCCCGGGGTGTGCCCCGGCGTGTGCGCCACGAGAAACTCCTGCTCCTCGAGTCGCACGACATCTCCCTCCTCGACGAGGACGTCCGGCGCAGGGGGATCGGGCACGGACAGGCCGAACAGCATCCCCTGGCGGCTTGCTCCCGTCATCCGGCTGAGGTCCGCCGGGTGGAGGTGAACGGGGGCCCCCGTCTTCTCACGGAGAAGACTCACCGCGCCCACGTGATCGAAATGGCCGTGAGTCAGAAGGATCTTCGTCACCGTGAGGCCCAGGCGGGCGATCTCGCCGAGAATCGCCTCCCCATCGCCCCCAGGGTCGATCACGACGGCTTTACGTGTCCCCGTGTGCTTCACGAGGTAGGCGTTCACCGCGAGCGGCCCCACCTCCATCATGTAGACCCGGAGCGGATCCCCTCCCGTCATAGCTTCTGCGCCCAAGTGGCGAAAAGGTCGACGTAGGACGCAGCGATCTCCTCCGCTTCGCGTTTGTCATCGGCCTCCACCCGCAGGTGAAAGTACGCCTCGTCCTGGCTCGGGTAGACGAGCGCCCAGTCCTCGCCGTGGAAGATCTTCACCCCGTCGACAAACTGGCTCGGCTTCCCCTTGGCGTGCTCCGCGAGCATGCGCATGAGCGCCCCCTTGCGCTCCCAGGCGCAGGGGATCTTCTTCTTCACCATCACCGTCGGCGGGATCTCCCTCAGGATGTCGGAGAGAGAACTCCCCTCGGCGGACAGCATCTCCATGAACCGGACGATCGCGAACATGCCGTCGAAGGCCGGCTGGAACCCGGGGAAAATGTACCCCCCGTTGTCGTCGCCGACGAAGACGACCCCTTCGCGGGCCGCCGTCTCCATGAGGGAACGGGGAAGGGTCCTCGTCCGAATGACATCCATCCCGTATCGCGCGGCGATCTTCTCCAGGGTCCGGGAGGCGGTGACGGGCACGCCGATCTTTCCGGATCTCTTCCTCCGGCAGGCGAGGAGACAGATCACCTGGAGGGCGACCCAGTCCGGGAGGACGTCCCCCTTCTCGTCGACAAGGAAGATCTTCTCCCCGCCGGTGTCGATCATGGCACCGAAGTCCGCGGAAAGGGACCGGGAGATGGTCGTCAGGTGGGTAAGCCCCTTATGGAATTCTTCCTCCGTCTTCGTAATCTTCGCCGCGTCGAGGTTGGCGTTCAGCGCGACCGTCTCGACCCCCAGGCGCCCGAGAATGCGCGGAAAGATGAGGGCCGAGGCACCGTGGGAGTGATCGAGGACGATGTTGAATCCCCGCTCCTTGACGCTCTTCACGTCGATGGCCTTGAGAAAGCCGTCGACATAGGTATCGAATCCACCCACGGGGAAGGAGATCTCCCCCGTGTCCTCGGAGTCCGCGCGCACGAAGTCCTCCCGGAAGAAGAGCAGCTCGATGTTCCGTTCCATGCCAATGGGGAGGTTCAGCCCGTTTTCGTCGAAGAATTTCAGATCGATGAAGGACGGGTCGAACGGGCTTTTCCTCGTGTGGACTCCCCCCTTCTCCTCCCGGTGGCTGCGGGCGAGGTACCGGACGACGGGCAACGGCGTGACCCCGTAATCGTGGACGTCCACTCCCACCGACAGCATCCCGGTCATGATGGCCCGGTTGATCATCCGGGACGTCTTGTGGCTGTCCCGGCTCGTGGAGAGGACGACCTTTTTCCCGAAGGTCGCCGCGAACGCCGCCCCGACCTTTGCGGCGAACTCGGGCGTGATCTCGTGATTGGCCAGCCCGTAGATTCCGTGGGCGCTGAACAGGGAACGGGCCCACTTCTCCGCCCACACGAGGGAGGAGGAAAGAACCGCGCCATCCTCTACCGTCTTGTGCGGCCACACCTTGACGTTCGCTTTGACCACCGCCTCGGTCCCGATAACGCAATGATCGCTGATCACCGCCCGCTCGGACAGAAACGCACGCCCCTTGATCACGCAGTCCGAGCCGATGATGTTCTCTAGCAGCCGCACCCCCTTGTGAATCGTCGTCCGGGGCCACACGACCGAAGACTGGAGCACAGACCCTTCCTCGACGATGCACCCGTCGCCGAGCATCACGTTCTCCGCGGAGACACCGCCCTCCACAACGCAGTCCTTCCCGATCACTACGTTTTGCAGGTCGGAAGTGAAGTCGACCCGGGAATTCTCCCCGATCCACACGTTCCCGCTTCCCGCCTTCTTCCCCTCGAACTCGATCCCCGCCTTTCCGGAGAGAATGTCCAGGTGGACGTTCAGGTATTCGTCCAGGTTCCCCACGTCCTTCCAGTACCCGTCCGCGACGTACCCAAGGAGCCGGTCCCCCCGCGACAGCATCTCCGGGAAGACGTTCCTGCTCCAGTCGAAGTTCTTCTGGGGGGGGATGAGGGAGAGCACCTCCGGCTCCAGGATGTAGATACCGGTGTTCACCGTATCGGAGAAGACTTCCCCCCACGACGGTTTTTCGAGGAACCGGGCGATCCGTCCGTCCTCTTCCGTGATGACGATTCCGTACTGGAGCGGGTTGGGGACCCGGGTGAGCACGATCGTGGCGGCGGCTTTGCGCTCCCGGTGGAATTCGATCGCCCGGGAGAGGTCGATATCGGTGATGATGTCGGCGCTGATGACCAGAAAGGTGTCGTCGATCCGCGACTCGGCGTGCTTGACGGCTCCCGCCGTCCCGTAATCGGCCTCCGCGCCCATATAGTGGATCCGGACGTCCCAGGGGGATCCGTCCCCGAAATAGGAGGTTATTTTCTCGGGATAGAAATACAGGAGGACTTCCAGGTCGACGATCCCGGCGCGCTTGAGTAGCCGTACCACGTGCTCCATCATCGGTCGGTTGGCCACGTACGCCATCGGCTTGGGCAGTTTTTCGGTGATCGGGCGAAGCCTCGTCCCGAACCCGCCTGCCATCACGACTCCCTTCATCCCGACAGGCCTCCCCACCGTGATATGCGGATCACAGCAAACGTAAGAACTTGGTCATTCCGAAATACCCGAATGAGATCGCAAAGAAGAACAGGAACAGGGCGCAGGCACCCACGATCCATCGGTAGGCGCGGTCTGTGAGCCGCCTTCTCCCCGCGGAGACGGCGAAGCCGATGAAAAGGTACCAGACCGCGTCGGCGAGGATGTGCCCGGCGAAGAACAGGGCGATCCCCGCCGCGCCGAGTTCCCGGGAGATGACGAGATATCCCAGGCCAATGGTGGCCCACCAGATCGTCCAGTAGGGGTTCGATATCGATGCCACGACGCCCGATAGGACCGGGCGGAATACGTCCGCCCGGCTGACGTTTCCCCCTTGCGGTGGTCCGAAGTTCGTCTCCTCCCCGCGGATCTCGAGCCGAAGCGTACCGACTTCGCGTGCCATTCCCACCGCCATCCAGAAAAGCATCGCCCCCCCGGCAAGCGCGATCGCCGTCGTTGCCACCTCCCCCCTCATCCATTCCGCCAACCCGAGCAGAATGAGGGCGAGGAGACCGGCCTCGAGGATCCCGTGCCCGAGAACGAGAAGGGGCGCCGCCACGAATCCCCGTCGAGTCGTGTCCCGGACGGTCACGGCAAGGAGGGGCCCCGGCATCAGGGCTCCCGAAAGAGCGATGATGAAAGAGGAAACGAATATGGCGGCGGGACTCGCGAAATTCATATAGACTTTATAACACAACAGGAGGAAGTGGTGATCCGTGGACCCATTCCCACCGTGGACGTCATCATCGAGGTCGGTCGGAAGATCGTCCTCATACGGAGGAAGCACCCTCCGACGGGATGGGCCATCCCCGGAGGATTCATCGACCGAGGGGAAAGGGCGGAGGACGCCGCGGTGCGGGAAGCGCGGGAGGAAACAGGACTATTCGTAACCCTCACTACCCTGTTCGGCGTATATTCCGACCCGGCGCGGGATTCCCGGCAGCATACGATCTCCACCGTGTATCTCGCAACCGCCCAGGGAACGCCGGCGGGGGGGGATGACGCTGCCGAGGCCCGCCTGTTCGAGGAGCAGGACCTGCCTGCCCCCCTCGTGTTCGACCACGCGCACATTCTGGCCGACTACTTCCAGTTCCGGAAGACCGGAAGGCGCCCCCTGTAGCGGGGCGCCGGCATTCGGCTCGCCTTTCTCGATTCCGGCCAATGGGCCCCGGCTCGCGGGGGGCTTCCCGCTCCGCTACGCTCGCGATCTTGCGCCCGCTCGCTGCCGGTTCCGCTCGCCGGCAAGGGTACCTCGCTCCACAGGCCGCTCCGGGGATGCCCCCCCATCGCCCGAAGGTCCCTGTTGACACTCGCCGACGGGGCAAGCGGCCCCCCGAGATGCCGGGGGGCCGCGAAGAAGTCAGGAGAGAGCCTTGATCGCCTGCTCGATCCTGTCGATCCCCTTTTCGATGGTCTTCATCGATGTCGCGTACGAGAGTCTCTGGCATTCGTCGGCTCCGAATGCCACCCCCGGGACGGACGCCACCCGATGGTCTTCCAGAAGATAGGCGGCGAGGGCGGCGGAACCGTCGATCACCCTGCCCGCGGGGGTCTTCTTCCCGTACACCTTCGAGAAGTTCGGGAAGACGTAGAACGCCCCCTGCGGCAGGAGGCAGGAAACGCCGGGAATCTTGTTGAGCCTCTCCACGATGAGGCGCCGCCGCCTGTCGAATTCGGCCCCCCACTCCTTCATGAAATCCTGTGGCCCGTTGAGCGCCTCGATGGCGGCCTTGTCACAGAAGGAAACCGGGTTGCTCGTGCTCTGGCTCTGGATGTTGTTCATCGCCGCGACAAGCTCCTTGTCGGCCGCCACATACCCGATTCTCCATCCGGTCATCGAGTAGGCCTTGGACAGCCCGTTGACGACGATCGTCCGCTTCCTGATCTCCTCTCCGAACGAGGCGATGCTGACAAACCGGAACCCGTCGTAGACGAGCTTTTCGTAGATGTCGTCCGACAGTACGGTCACGTCCCGCCGGACGATCACGTCCGCGATCCGTTTCAGCTCCTCCTCCGTGTATGCCGCCCCGGTGGGGTTGGAGGGGCTGTTCAGCACAACGCACTTCGTCCGGGGCGTGATCGCCTGGTCGAGCTGTTGGGGGGTCAGCTTGAACCCCGTTTCCTCCTTCGTGTCGACGATCACCGGGGTGGCGCCGGCCAGGAGGACGATGTCGGGGTAGGAGACCCAATAGGGAGCGGGGATGACGACCTCGTCCCCTTCCTCGAAAAACGCCTGGGCAACGTTATAGATGGAGTGCTTCGCCCCCACGGAGACGATGATGTTCTCCCTCTTGTACTCCAGGCCGTTGTCGCGCCGGAATTTCGCGATGACAGCATCCTTGAGCTCCGGGGTGCCGGGCACCGGAGTATACTTCGTGTAGCCGGCGTCCAGGGCCTTCTTGGCCACCGCCTTGATGTGTTCCGGCGTGTCGAAGTCCGGCTCGCCTGCCCCGAACCCCACGACGTCGATCCCTTCCGCCTTCATGGCTTTTGCCTTGCTCGTGATGGCCAGCGTGGGGGACGGCTGAATTTTGGAGACTCTTCGTGCGAGTTTCATCGAGATGCGCTCCTTTCCCCGCGGCTCGGGGGTTGTTGGATTATTTCTTCCTTCCGAGTTTCCGGAAGACCATGTTCCTGACAAACGGCGGGACCAGGTCGTCGATCTTCCCTCCGAATCGAGCGATCTCCTTGGCGATCTGGGAGCTGATGTAGGAATGTCGCTCTCCGGTCATCATGAAAACCGTGTCGGTCTCGGGGGAAAGTTTCTTGTTCATGTGGGCCATCTGGAACTCGTACTCGAAATCCGAGATGGCCCGAAGGCCTCTCACCACGACGTGGGCATCCACGACCCTGACGTATTCCACGAGGAGCCCCCGGAAGGAGTCGACTTCCACGTTGGGGAAGGGCCGGGTGAGCTTCCGGAGCATGGACACCCTCTCGGCCGGTGTGAACATCGTGTCTTTCTGGATGTTCTTTGCCACGGAAACGATCACCCGTGAGAATACCCGGGACGATCGTTCGATGATGTCGAGGTGGCCGAACGTCGGAGGGTCGAACGACCCGGGGTATACGGCGACCGTTTTCATCCTCGCTCCTTTCCCACTGTGAAGATCATCACCCTCGTGTCCCCGTACCGTTTGTCCCCGGTCCGTTCCCAGGCGGCCGGGAATACCGGGGCCGGAGTGCGCGCGGCCTCTTCCACCACAATCGTTCCGCCGCATTCCAGGAGGCATGCACCGGCAAGATCTTCCGCCGCCCGCTCCGCGATCCCTTTTCCGTACGGGGGATCCAGGAAAACAAGGTCGAACCGGGCGTCCCGTCCCCGCAGGACGCGAACGGCGGCCCGGCAATCCATCGGGAGAATCTCCGCCGCATCCGCACCCAGATCCAGGACGTTGCGGCGCAATACCGCGAAGGTGCGGGGATCCGATTCCACCAACACCGCCGACGAAGCCCCGCGCGAAAGAGCCTCCAGCCCGAGCGCCCCTGTCCCGGCGAAAAGGTCCAGCACCCGTGCCCCCTCCGTCCCCCTCCCCAGGATATCGAAGATCGCTTCCCGGACGCGGTCGGCCGTCGGCCGCACCGCATGCCCCCGTGGGGCGCGAAGCCGCCTGCCCCGCCATTTCCCCGATACTACACGCACCCGTGGGCTATACGCGGGCGGAAAGGTAATCGGCAACGATTCGAGCCGTACCCTCGGCACGAAAAGCCCGAAGCAGCGCGAGAGCCTCCCGGTAGGCGGCATTCTCGGGAACGAACTTCTTCAGCTGCTTCGCGACCATCCGTCACCCTCCTGGGATATCTGCCCTCCCATTATTGGAATTTCGCACCTCTACGTCAAGGAGCCGTCTCGACAGGCGCTACCTCCCCTGTCATTCTAGAGGCCGTACCATCGTGGTACACTATCGACGGGAAAATCCAGAGAAGGACCGCGATGAAAATTCCCCCGTTTTTCCCCGCCCTCCTCATTCTCGTGTCCGCCGTCCCCGCCTTTCCCGACCCCGGAGACGCAACACCTCCCCGGGAGATCACGATGAGAGAGTGCGTGGAAGCGGCCCTGCGCAACAACATCGACATCGCCGTTTCCCGTTCCGAGCGGAAGACGACGGAACTGGGCGTCCCCCTGGAGGAGGCGGCATTCCTGCCGAAGTTCACCGGGGACTTCTCCTATTCCCGCTCCATCGGGCCGACCGGCTCATCGATCGCTGGAACCCTGACCATCGACCAGAACTCCTGGAATTTCGACGCGGGAGTCCAGGAATTGCTTCGTTCCGGAACCACACTTTCCCTGTCCTTCGAAAACCAGCGGCTGGAAGCGGGTACCGCAGTCTCCCTGTTCAATCCCGAATACTCGACCGCCCTGACACTCTCCGCCCATCTCCCGCTCCTGAAGGGATCCGGAAAGCTGGTTACCGAAGCCCCCCTTGCGATCGCCCGCGCCGGAGCGGAGGCGGCCACCGAGGACTGGCTGACGAGGGTGATGGATATCGTCGCAGGGGCGAGAACTTCGTTCCTCGCGTTTCACGCTGCCTCCCGGGAGGTCGAGGTAAAAAGAACCGCCCTTTCCCTCGCCGTGCAACTGCTCGAACAGACCGATATGCGAATCGAGACCGGCCTGTCCGCCCCGGTGGACCGGCTGTTCGCGCAAGCCGCGGTGGCTTCCCGGAAGGAGGAGCTTCTCCGGGCCGAGGCGACGGCGCAAAACGCGGAGGACGACATGAAGAACGTCCTCGGGCTGCGGGCCGACGAAAACTGGGAGGAGCGGCTGGTCCCGATCCTGCCCCGGAATCTCCCGTCTCCCCCGGGCCCCGACGACACATTCGAGGTGGCTCTCCAGCGGCGGCCAGAGGTTGCAGCCCTTTCCGCCAGGGCGCGCCAGATGGAAATCCGGGAGGAGGTCGCCCACAACGGAATCTTGCCCGACCTTTCGCTCACGACGTCGGCGGGCCTTTCCGGCCTTGCCGGATCACCTTTTCCCAACCCGTTCTTCCCCAGCGGGGGAACCGAGTTCGAAGGGGGCTACGGAGACAGCCTCAGGGAAATGTTCTCTGGTAAGTACTACAACTGGTTCGTCGGCCTGTCGACCGAGATTCCCTGGAAATTTGCCCGGGAGAAGGCCGAGTGGGCCCGCGCGCGCAGCGTTCTTGAACAGCAGCATCTTCGCGAGGAGGGTCTCCGCGCACGAATCCGAACGGAGGTTCGGAAAGCCCGACGAAATCTTGCGTCCGCGCTTGCGCGCGTCAACGCGGCCACCGCCTCCGTCGCCGCCGCACAAGGAAAGCTGGAGGCAGAGGAACGCCGGCTCGCCCTCGGAGCATCGACGACGACGCAGCTTCTCGAGGTCCAGCAGGACTACGCCCAGGCCCTCCTCGCCGAGGTGACAGCAAGGACGGATGCGCACGTATCGCAGACCCGACTGTGGCGCTCGGCCGGCACGATCCTCGATAAGGAAGGGATAACCGTCCGTTGAGGCGCGGAAAAATCATCACCGCCGGCGTCCTGTTCCTGGTTGCGGCAGCTGCCGTTATCGTTCTCCGCTCCCGTTCAGAGATCCCGGTCGATGTATTCGAGGCGAGGAAAGGCCCGATCGAGGAGATCGTCACGGCCGTTTCTGCCGGGACGGTCAAGTCCCGGCGGGATGCGACCCTATCGGCAGAAGTAAGCGGCAGAGTCGTCGAGGTGCGGGTGGGAGAAGGGGATCCCGTGCGCAAGGGGGAGATCCTTGCGCGCATGTCCGACCCCGAGTTGTCGAACCAGGTCGATGCGTCGCGGGCAGACGCCGCCCAAGCCGAAGCGCTGCTGGCGCAGTCGATCGCCCGGCGCGAGGAAGTAGAACGAAAACATCGTTCGGATGTGGACCGCGCCGCGAGCAACCTGCGCAAGGAGGAACAGGACCACGAACGCGCCATGGAACTCTTCCGGGGCGGGTTCCTTTCAAAAGCGGAAAAAGAGCAGGCGGACACCCGCCTTGTGAACGCGAAGGAAGACGCGAGACTTGCGGCTATCGGGGAAGTGTCCCTCCGGGCGATCGATCAGGAAATCGCTTCCCTCCGGGCGAGAGCGGCCGCTGCGCGCGCCACCCTGGCTGCCTTTGCGGAGCGGAGGGAAAAACTGTCGATCACCTCCCCCTTCGCCGGCATAGTAACGAGCAAGACCATCGAGGTGGGGGAGACCAAGCAGCCTGGTGCTCCCCTGTTTGTCGTGGCGGATCCCCTCGACATCTACATCGAGGCGCCCATCGACGAATCGGAGTCGGCCAAGGTGCGGAAGGGACAAAAGGTCCGCCTGTACCCCGACGCCTACCTGGGAGAGACCTTCTCCGGGGTCGTCTCCGAAGTCCGCCCGACCATCGAGGCATCCAAGGAGGTCTCGCGCGCCAATACGATCGAAGTCCGCCCGGAATCGTCGCCCAAGCCGCTCCGCCTGGGAATGTCCGTGGACGTGGAGGTCCTGACGGGGCGAAAGGAGGAAGCCCTCCAAGTCCCCTCCTCGGCCGTCATGGAGCGCGAAGGACAGAAATTCGTTTACGTCGTGAGGGGTGGGAAAATCATCCGGAGCGACGTCACCACGGGGATCTCGAACTGGGACCGGACCGAGATCCTCACCGGGATTTCCCCCGGAAACGCCGTCGTCATCTCCCTGGAAATCAGGGGCCTGGTCCCGGGAAGCCGCGTTGGAATCCGCGCCCGCAACTGAGCCTCTCCTTTGCCTGCGGGGAGTGAGCAAGATCTACGAACCCGACGTGCAGCGTGTGGTCGGCCTGGAGGACGTGGACCTGGATATCCATTCCGGTGATTTTCTCGCGGTGATGGGACCGTCGGGGTCCGGGAAATCCACCCTGATGAACATCCTCGGCTGCCTGGACATTCCCACATCCGGAACGTACCGGATCAAGGGCATTCCGGTTTCCCGGCTCCCTCCGGAAGAGCTCGCCCGGCTCCGCAACCGGGAGATCGGCTTCATTTTTCAGGTCTTCCACCTTCTCCCGAGATACACCGCCCTCCGCAACGTGGAACTCCCCCTGCTCTACGCGGGGGTGGGGAGGGAAGAGCGCACCGAAAGGGCTTTGGATGCCCTCCGGTCGGTGGGTCTCGAAGAGCGGAAAAACCACCTGTCGAACCAGCTTTCGGGCGGACAGAAGCAGAAGGTGGCGATCGCGCGGGCGCTCGTCAACCACCCCGCTCTCCTCCTCGCCGACGAGCCGACAGGCAATCTCGACACGAAATCCGGCGACGAACTGATGGACATCCTTGTCGGGCTGAACCGGGAAGGAACGACGATCGTGCTCGTGACGCACGACCAGGCGATCGCGCGCCGGGCCAAACGGGTCGTCTACATCATCGACGGCCGCCTCGTGGCGAAGGAGGAATTCCGGGAGATCCGCGGATGAATATCCTCGAGTCCGGGAGAGTCGCCCTCGATTCGCTGAAGGCGAACCGCATGCGATCGGTTCTCACCATGCTGGGCGTCATCATCGGCGTGGCCGCCGTGATCCTGCTCGTCTCCCTTGGGGAAGGGACGAAGAACTACGTCGAGGGACAGTTCGCGGGACTGGGCAGCAACATCCTGATAGTGACGCCCGGAAAGATCGAGACGAAGGGGGGACCGCCCATTATCGGCGCCGCCAAGCACAAGCTGACGCTTTCCGACTCCCGCATCCTGGAGAAGAAAGGGTACCTGTTCGGCGGGGTGGCCCCGGTGGTTTTCGGCACCGCCGAGGTGCGGTCCGGCTCCCGCTCCCGCAACGTCCCGGTACTTGGGGTAACACCCTCCTTCTCCTCCGTACGTAACCTGCACGTGGAGATCGGCAGCTTCGTCACCGAGTCCGACGTGGAGGCGAAGCGCCGGGTCTGCGTCCTTGGCAGGACAGTCAAGCGGGAGCTGTTCGGAAGCGCCAATGCGCTCGGACAGATCGTCAAGGTGTCAGGCGGCCGGTTCCGGGTGGTAGGGATCATGCAGCAAAAGGGCGTGAGTCTCGCAGTCGACCTGGATGACATCGTGTTCATCCCTGTCCGGACCGCCCAGGACCTCTTCGACACCGACGCCCTGCTGGAAATCATCGTTTCGATCCGGAACAAGAACGACATCGAGAGCGGCAAGGAGCTGGCGAGATCGCTCCTCTTCAAGAACCATAACCGCCACGAGGACTTCACGATCACCAACCAGGCCGCCATGCTCTCCTCCCTCTTTACCATCCTCGACACGCTCACTTATGTATTGGGGGGGATCGCCACCATATCGCTTCTGGTGGGCGGAATCGGAATCATGAACATCATGCTTGTTACCGTGAAAGAAAGAACGAACGAGATCGGTATCCGAAAAGCCGTCGGCGCAAGGGACAGGGACATTCTGGTGCAGTTCCTACTGGAGTCGACCGCCCTCTCCTCCTCGGGGGGGATCGGGGGAATCCTCGTCGGGGTTTTCGGTGGATGGGGAATCCGGGAGTTCGTCCCGAAGCTTCCCGTGGAGATCCCCTCGTGGGCAATCCTTCTGGCGTTCACGTTTTCGGTGTTCGTCGGAATTTTCTTCGGCGTGTATCCGGCGCGGAAAGCCGCGTCACTTCACCCGATCGAGGCGTTGCGATACGAATGACGGTGGCACCGGTAATTCGCGTGGGGAGAATTCCCTTCCTGAACCTCCTGCCGATCTTCCGCGCGCTCGAAACGCGCCTTTCGGTGGAGCACGTCAGGTACGTATCGGGGCATCCGTCCGAGCTTAACCGGAAACTGCGCGAGGGGAAGCTCGATATCTCCCCGTCTTCCTCAATCGAGTACGGAAAACTCCCCGATCGGTATCTGCTCTGTCCCGACATCTCGATTTCCTCCCGGTCGAAGGTCATGAGCGTTCTCCTGTTCTCCCACCGCCCGGTGACCGATCTCCCCGGAGATCCGATCGCCGTCACGAACAACTCAGACACCTCGGTCGTTCTTCTGGAGATCCTCCTGCGGGAATTCCTCGGCAAGCGGAACCGGTTGGTCCGAACCTCCCTTTCCGCCGGCGAGGCGCTCCTCCGGTACCCGGCGTATCTTGCCATCGGCGACGAAGCGATTCGAGGGAGCCTGTCCGGGACGGCAGCTCACGTCACCGACCTCGGGGAGTGGTGGAACCGGGAGACGGGAGCACCATTCGTTTTCGCCCTCTGGATAGTTCCCCGGGACGCTCTCGGGGAGAGAGGGGCACACCTGCGCCATTTCGCCCGCACGCTGCTCTCGGCAAAGATGATCGCCCGGGAAGAGATGGATCGGGAAGACAGCCGCATAATCGGCCCGGAGTGGATTTCCCGGGATTTTCTTTCGGAGTACTGGCGAAACCTGTCCTACGATCTCTCCGCGGAGATCGAAGGGCTTGAACGGTTCTTCCGGCTCGCCGCGAAAATCGGTCGGATTCCGGTCGCCCCCCCCCTACGGTTCCTCGACCTCGATTGATCCGCCTCCTGTGGTAAAATCATGGCATTCCCGCCGGGAGGGCCGCCATGATCCACAAGGAAATGAAGATCGAAGACGTCCTCCGGAAATATCCCCAGACAATCGGAGTGTTCGAGAGGTTCGGGATCGACTGTGCCACCTGCGAACTCTCCCGGTACGAGGACCTCGCGCACGGGGCGAAGGTCCACAAGATCGACCTCGAATCGCTGCTCAAGGGGTTGAACGAGTCGGTGAAAAGGTAGGAGGCTACCGGCGCGGGCGCGAGTACTCGGCCCATGCATCGTCGGATTCCCACACGGTAACCCGGGAAAGCCGAACGGGGGGCGGGATCTTCCCATCCATCTCGTCAAATATGTAGCGCGCGATGTTCTCCGACGAAGGGTTCTGGCCGTGAAACGGGGGAACCTCGTTGAGGTACTTGTGGTCCATCCGCGAGAGAATTTCGCCCAGGGCGGTCTTCATCACCCGAAAGTCGAGAGCCATCCCCCGGGAATCAAGTTCTCCCGATTCCACGGTAATCTCAACCTGCCAGTTGTGCCCGTGAAGCCTCTCGCAGTTCCCCTCGTATTCCGACAGCCGGTGGGCAGCGGAGAACGAGGACCGGACCGTAAGGGCATATCTGTCCGCGTTCATCTCTCCTCCAGAGGGGACAACACAATACTTGATTTCGATGTCGCCCGCTCGAACCAGTTTCGGATTTCCTTTGCCGAGCTCTCTTCGAGGAGTTTCTCCCTCACCGCCTCCCTCGAGACCTCCTCGGGGCGCACTCCCGACCGCGCGACCCGGCGCGCGATCTCCCTCTCCACGTCTTCCTCCTTGACGTCGACAAACGTCGAAATGCGCTTCCGGAGAAATTCCCGGACCAGAAGTCTTCTTGCTACGTAATCCCGGACCTGTTCATCGGAAACCTCCTTCGCACAGGGGAGGAGACATGATTGCATGGCGACGGATGCCTCGGCGACGGCTTTTTGCAATGCGGTGTTGTCGACCGTCCCCAGCGCCAGCTTTTCCTCCTCCTGCCTGACGAGGGTGTCCGCGATCAACCTGTCCCGGGCCTCCGGGAGGGACAACACGACCGGTTCGTCTCCCGGGAAGGCACCGCATGCACGGAGACACGACTCCCGAACCACATCGGAAAGAAAAAGGACTTCCCCGTTCACCGTTGCCGCCGTGGCCTCGTACAGCTGGTATCTCCCCGTCTCCTTCTCCTGCGCGTTGGCGGGCGAAAAAAGGATCGAGGAAAGTACGCCCCAGGCGAGGATTCCGGAGCGGATCCGTTTCACGGATCGAGCTCGAAGGAGATGTCGAGCGCCGGAGCGGAGTGCGTGAGGGCTCCGATCGAAATCGCAGACACGCCGCCACGTGCGTATTCCTCCACGTTCCCCAGGTGAATGCCCCCGGACGCTTCGAGGAGAACCTTCCCCCCATAGCGGTCGACCGCTTCCCGTACCTCCTCGGGAGTCATGTTGTCCAGAAGCAGCGCGGTCGCACCGGCGTCGACCGCTTCTTCCGCCTGGCCGAGACTTTCCACCTCCACCTCCACCCGGGAGAGATGGTGCACGGCGTTCCGGGCCGCCGTCACGGCCATGGCGATGCTCCCTGCCGCTCGGATGGCGTTCTCCTTGATGAGTACGCCGTCCGACAGGGAAAAACGGTGGTTGTGCCCGCCGCCGACCCGCACAGCGTACTTTTCCAATACCCTGAGCAACGGAGTGGTTTTCCGGGTATCCAGAATGCGGGTGCCGTGCGGGCCCACCCGTTCGACGTACGCTGCAGTTGTCGAGGCGACGCCGGAGAGCCGCTGGAGGAAATTCAGGGCGACCCGTTCCCCGCGGAGGAGCGACGACGCCGTCCCCTCGGCTCTCCCCACCTTCATCCCCCGGGACACCCGGGTTCCTTCCCGAAGAAACGTCGCTGCGACCTTCGGGTCGACCTGGCGGAACACCTCGACCGCCACCACCCCGCCGCAGAAGACTCCCTTGGCCCCGGCGACGAACGAGCCGCGCGCCTTCCCGGAGAAGGAGGAACCGAAGGGATCGCCAAACGGCGCGTCTTCCCGTAGCGCGGCGGCGACAAGCCCCTTGTATTCAAGACGCGAGATCACGACAGGTATCGGGTCACCAGGGCAAGGTTCCGGGAAAGGCTTCCGAGCTTCCCCTCGAGCTCCCCCTTACGGATCCGGTGCGCGTCGACGATGTCCCCGGGGGCGTTCGCCAGGAATTTTTCGTTCCCCAGCTTCGTGCATACGACCGAGTGCTCCGCGTTGGCCTTGTCGATTTCCTTGCGGAGACGTGAGGCTTCCTTTCGAAAATCGATGAGTCCGGCCAGGGGCAGGCACACCTCGATGTCGTTCACAACGGCTGTGGCATCCTCGACCGGGATGTATCCGGGCTCCCTGTGCACCACCTTTTCGGCCCTCCCCAGCCGAAGGATGATCTCCTCGTGATCGCGCAGGAACGCAAGATCCTCCGGCTGTCCCTTCAGGCGAATTTCCACCCTTTTCGCGGGGGGTACATGCAGCTCGCTTCGCATGTTCCGGACGGCGCGAATGACTTCCATGAGATGCCCCATGTCTTACTCGATATCGACATCGGTTCGGTCCGGGTCGGCCACCGGATACCGTTCCGTCAGGATACTTTCCCGCTCCCCCGGCAGCGAATGCCAGATCTCTTCGGTGAGAAACGGCAGGAAGGGGTGGGATAACCTGAGAATCATCTCGAATACGTACAACAGCACTGCGCACTGACGCTCCCGCATCTCCGCGGGCGCATCCGGCTGGAGCGAGGGCTTGATCATCTCCAGGTACCAATCGCAGAACTCGTGCCAGGTGAACTGGTAGAACGCCGAACTCGCCTCGTTGAATCGATACTCCTCGATTCCTTTCCGGATCTCGTCGATTACCCGCTGCAGGCGGGACAGGATCCAGCGGTCCGCGGCGGACTGCTCCGAAGGGAGGGCTCTCACGGTGTTGTCGTCCGCGTGCATCCGGACGAACCTGCCTGCCTGGAAAAGCTTGTTCATGAAGTTTCGGTACCCTTCGAGGCGTTCGTCGGACATCCGGATGTCCCGGCCCTGGGCGGCGAGCGCAAGGAGCGTGAACCGAAAAGCATCGGTTCCATAGCGCTCCATCAGGTCGAGCGGATCGATGACGTTGCCGCGGGTCTTGCTCATCTTCTCCCCTTTCGGATCCCGGACGAGCGCATGGATCACCACGTCGCGGAAGGGAGCCTTCCCCGTGAACTCGATCCCCATCATCATCATCCTTGCTACCCAGAAAAAAAGGATGTCGAACCCCGTGACGAGCGCGGAGGTGGGGTAATACCGGGAAAGATCCTCGGTCCGGTCCGGCCACCCCAGCGTCGAGAAGGGCCACAGCCCGGAGGAGAACCACGTGTCCAGCACATCCTCTTCCCGGTGGAGGTTGTCCGACCCGCAGGAAGAACACCGGTCCGGCGCGTCGACTTCCACCATCGTCAGCCCGCAGGCGGTACAGTGGTAGGCGGGAATCCGGTGCCCCCACCAGATCTGGCGGGAAATGCACCAGTCCCGGATGTTCTCCATCCAGTCGAAATAGGTCCGTTCCCAGTTCGGTGGAATGATCCGGGTCTCTCCCGACCGAACGGCGCGGATCGCGGGTTCGGCAAGGGGTTTCGTCTTGACGAACCACTGGATGCTTTCGGTGGGTTCGACAACCGTCTTGCACCGATAGCAATGGCCTACGTTGTGGAGGTACTGCTCCTCCTTGATGAGGATCCCTTCTTTCCGTAGGCATTCGAGAACCGCTTCGCGGCAGGCAAACCGGTCCATTCCCGTGAACGACCCGGCCTCGTCCGTCATCATTCCCGCATCGTCGATAACCCGTACAGCGGGCAGACCATGCCGTTTTGCCACCTCGAAGTCGTTCGGGTCATGCGCAGGCGTGATCTTCACGGCGCCGGTTCCGAATGCGGGGTCCACCATCTCGTCGGAAAGCAGGGGGATAGGGCGGTTCATGAGGGGAAGACGCAACGTCACGCCGATCCTGCCCGCGTATCGCTCGTCCCCCGGGTGCACTGCCACCGCAGTGTCTCCCAGCATCGTTTCGGGGCGGGTCGTTGCCACCACCACGCTTTGCGTCCCCGAAAGCTCCGGATACCGGATGTAATACAGCCCCCCTTTTGTCTCCACGTGCGCAACCTCGAGGTCAGAGAGCGCCGTATGGCACCGGGGGCACCAGTTGATGATGTAACGGCCGCGATAGATGAGCCCCTTGCGGTGAAGCAGAACGAATGCTTCCCGTACCGCGCGGGACAATCCCTCGTCCATCGTGAACCGCTCCCGGCTCCAGTCGCATGCCGCACCCAGCCGCTTGAGCTGATTCAGGATGGCCCCGCCGCTTTCCTCCTTCCACTTCCAGACCCGTTCCTCGAATTTTTCCCTCCCCAGCGACTGCCGGTCGACCCCCTCGCCCGCGAGCAGGCGCTCGACCACGTTCTGGGTGGCGATTCCCGCGTGATCGGTTCCCGGGAGCCAGAGCACGTTTTTTCCGAGCATCCGGTGGTAGCGGATAAGTACGTCCTGGAGAGTCACGTTGAGTGCATGCCCCATGTGAAGAGAGCCGGTGACGTTCGGGGGCGGGATGACAATACAGTAGGAATCGCCCGGAGAGGCGGGATCCGCACGAAAGAGGGACAGCTCTTCCCAGTAGCGGTACCACTTCGACTCGGCAACGGCCGGGTCGTACGATTTTTCCTGATCCCTAGCTTCCATGCGTGTTCGCCTCAATACCCGTATAATTCGCGGGAGGGCCGGAGTCGTACCGGTCTTCCCGCGAGCGATTTTTCCTTGCGGTAGGGGTTCGCCTCCCGGCGGGGTGACTTCAGGAAGATTCCTTCCCGGCTTGCTCGCGTATCCGGGCGATCTCCTCCCGGATAAGCGCTTCCGTGGTGGCCGGAACCACCTCCCACACCACGGCCTCCACGGACTCCCGGATCCTCTCGGTGAACTCCTTCGTGAGGTTCTCCATCATTTCCCACATGACCTTTTCCACGATTTCCCCTGCCACCTTCTCGAAGATCTCCTGCGCCCGTGCGGCGAACAGTTCCCGGAATTCCGCTTCTCCGGGAAGTGGTCCCGGGGGGGGGGAAGAGGACGAATTCTCGGGTACCGCATCGGCGGATACGTTTTCCGAAGCAACGAAAGGAGGGGAAACCATTGTTTCTTCCGGAGGAACCAACTCGGAAACCTCGCCTTCCGGCACTTCTATTCCTTCCAGCAAATCGATCTCCTCCAGATCCTCGACCTCCTCGATCGCCGGAGTGATATCGGTGACGGCGCCCGGTGAGTCGTCGAACCCGAGATCCCCGATGTGCTCTTCCGTCAGGAATATCTGTTCCTTCTCCCCCTCGGAAGGGTCGGTCTCGTTCGACTCTTCCTGCCCTATGGCATCCGGTTCCGTGGGTATCTCCTCCCTTTCCGTTTCCCCCTCGATATCCTCGAGGGACACATCGAAATCTCCCAGAGACAAGGTGCCCTCGACGCCTCCGGCGGAAGTTGTCGCCATTCCGGCAAGATCTTCCTCACCCGCCACCCGGGTCCCGGAAGGTGTCCCCGCATCCTCCTCCATTTCGCTCAAAACATCGCTGAAATCCCAGGGTTCCTCCGCGGAAGAGGAGACATCTTCCTTGTCCTCGGGCACCGGAGCAGGCTCTTCCTTGCCCCGGAGCAGGGTTTCTACCTTGTCAATCAGTTCCTGGGATTCGAATGGCTTGAACAGGACCCCGGCCGCCCCACAACTCTGAAACCTCTCCTCGTTGAAGGGAGCCAGCGTCCCGGCGAGGACGAGCACGGGGATCGGCGGGCTCGTCTCGCCCCCCCCCAATTCGGCGGCCACATCGAACGCGTCCTTCCCAGGGAGGGACACATCGGCAACCACGAGGTCGGGGGAGATCTCCTTCGCAAGCCGGATCGCGTCGTTCCCGTTGTCGACCACGGTGAGAGAGATTCCGGTTTGCTTCAGAGAAAGTTCGAAAACTTTCTGGATGGTGAGGCTGTCCTCAGCGAGCAGTAGCTTGGCGGCCATAGTCCCTCCAAATTCTCCCTTATTTTAGAGAGAATCCGGAAGTTTTTCAACGAAAAGGAAGTCGATTTCCCCGCGGTCGACATCCGTCCGCCGCAATCGCACGAGCAGCCGGTCTCCCGGGGATAGCCTTCGCTTTCGAACGATGCCCTGCCACTCCCCCCGATCCGCTGCATAGCGATATTCGTCGTCCCGCAGGGTAGAGATCGCAACGAACCCTTCCACAAAGCAGTCGTCGAGTTCCACGTAGAATCCGTACCCGGTGACGGAAGTGATGAACCCGGGAAACGTCTCTCCCGCCCGGGAGGAGAGATACAGCGCTTTCGCACGCTGATCCAGATCGCGCTCCGCCTCCATTGCCTTTCGCTCCCGTCCGCTCAGGTGCGCCCCCATCTCCTGCCCGGAAGCAGAGACTATTTTCACATAGGGGGCGTATTCCCTGTCCCCCAGCGACGCTTTGAGTACCCGGTGGAGGATGAGGTCGGGATAGCGGCGGATCGGAGAGGTGAAATGGGTATACCGGGAGAGGGCGAGCCCAAAATGCCCTGCCGTCTCCGGGCCGTATCGCGCAAGCATCAGGCTGCGGAGCAGAAGCATGTTGATATGCCTCTCGTACTTCCCTCCGCGGGCCGCCGTGGCCCACGCTTGCAGGCGGGAGGAGATGTCCCGGTCCTTCGTCGATGGAACCGTCATGAGGATCCTCGCCGCGGCCTCCTCGAATTCCTCCACCCGGTCTTCCGCAGGCTGCTCATGGAGCCGGAAAAGGAGCGGCATGTTCCGGGAGGACAGGAACTCGGCCACCGCGGTATTCGCCAGAAGCATGAATTCCTCGATCAGCCGGTGGGATTCCCATCGGGGTACCCCTGCCACTCGCCGGGGGAGACCGTCCCGCACAAAGATCTTCGTCTCCGGGAGATCGAGATCCAGTGCTCCCCGGCCGAGGCGGGCACGCGTCAGCCGTTTCGCTACCATCTCCATTTGCCGGAGCATCTTCCCGATCTCCCCCCGGATTTTCTCCCGCCCCCTCCCGGTTCCTTGCCGGCCAAGGAAAGTATGCACGTCGTCATAGGTAAGCCGTGCCCTGCTCCGGATGACGGAGAGATAGAAGGAGGCCGGCTTCGGCCTCCCCTGCTCATGGAAGGGGATATCCACGGTGACCGTAAGCCGGTTGACCCCCGGCTTCAGGCTGCATACGCCTTCCGAGAGGGACGGAGGCAGCATCGGAATGCACCGGTCGGGGAAATATACGCTCGTTCCCCGTTCCCAGGCGTCCCGGTCGATGTGACCTCCCGCCGGGACGTAGTGGGAAACGTCGGCAATGGCGACGAGAAGGCGGTCGCGCCCCCGGTCGCGGACGAGGCACACCGCGTCGTCGAAATCCCTGGCGTCCTCCCCGTCGATCGTGACGAACGGCATCTCCCGCTGGTCGACCCGCGGAAGTCTATTCGATTCGCTTCCCTTCTTTTTTGCTCCCGCAAAGCGGACCGACGGCGGGATCCGACTCGCTTCCTCCATTGCCTCTTCGGAAAAAGCCGCAGGCAGACCCCTCGCCGATGTGACGGCAAGGGTCAGAGTCTCCATCGTGTGGCTCTCCCCGAGGAGACGCACAATCCTTGCGTGCCCTTCCTTTCCAGCCGAAGGGTATTCGGCGATTTCCGCCAGGACGAGCTCCCCCGGAACGGGATCAAGGCCGTCCGGCACCTCCGCGGGGAGAAGGAGATCCGCCTCACGGTCGCGTAAACGGATGAGCGGGCGTTTTCCTGCCGTGGTGTAACGGCCGACGAATTCCCTCATGCCCCGTTCTACGATGCGGATGATTCTCCCGTACGGGGGAGCACCCCCGCGGCGCTTCTCCAGCCGGACGAGCACGCGGTCCTTGGGCAGGGCACCGGATAGGGCGGTCCTGGGAATTCGGATCGCGGGTTCACCGGGAGAATCCGTGATGACGATGGATCTTCCCTCTCTCGTCATACGCAAGCGTCCTTCCCGCTGGACCTCCCTCCTTCCCTTTTCCCCTTCGTCTCTGCGCAGGTCGCGGAAGCCCGCCGCTTTCCCTCTTGCGGGCATGCGCGGGAACTTTCCACCTTTTTCCCGCCCTCTTCTCTCCCCGAGGCTTTTCAGCGCCGCCCGGAACCCCCTTCGTTCGCCCTTTGCGACGCCCGCAGCGCGGTACCAGTCCCGGATGGAGGACATGCGATCGCGCAGGCCGTCCGCGTTCTTACGCAGCCACGTTTCCCAGAACTCCTGGCGCCGCAACCGTATTCCCCCTTTCCGCTCCCACGGGATCCCACCGGCAGGGAAACTTTCCCGTTGCCCGCAGAACGACCTTTGCTATAATTCTATTTTCCGCGTTCCGGATGCCGAAGTGGCGGAACTGGCAGACGCGCTAGATTCAGGGTCTAGTGTGGGCAACCACGTGGGGGTTCAAATCCCCCCTTCGGCACCAAATAAGAATCAAAGGGTTACGTGATTTCACAACGTAGCCCTTTTTTCTTGTCCGCTGTAGGATGTGCTAGTTTTGTGCGAGTTCCAGTCAGGAATATGTTCGATCGCACGTACGCGGCTCGGTATTCTCGCCATAGTCCACCTCATGCTGGTGGTCTGCCAAGTTACTCCCGGGGAAGGTGGTGCAGGGAGATCCTCTTCTCGCTCGGCCGGCCTATCAATCCCCGGAATGTATATGCCATCTATTCACACTCTTTATACTTCTCATTTACCCACCTTTCGGCTAAGTGCGCATCTTTATCCCACCCAGGCTTGTTCCAATACGCTTCTACTTTCGTAGAATTATCTTTAATTGATGTAATATCAAAGGCACCAAATATGTGACGACTTGTAGAACCCAATACTTGATGACTTGAAGGACTATAAGCTCCAATTGTAACATAAGCGACCTTGACGCCTAGATACAGATCGCCATCGGCAATAATTTGTACTCCCCCCGAAGTTGAAGATTGCCAGCATTCTCTAGATTGTTCTAATATGGTTTGATATACGTATTGATAGTTTTCTTTTGTATTAAATTCATATTTCCCAATGGAATTTTCTTTTAATCCTTGTATAACATTTGGCCTTGTTGCACATCCAGCCGAGCATATAAATATTATTAACAACATCGTTGCGATATATATATATCTAGAACCCATTTCCCCATCCTCCTCCCTCAACCTCAAGGTTGACTCGGGGAAAGTCCAGGCACCCGCCATCCCTCCGTCAGGTGGCCGGTACCCGCAAGGTGACGAGGCATCCTCTGCCGGTGAGGTTCTCCACGGTAATGTCCCCGCCCATCCCGGAAATGATATGGCGGGCCACAGGCAACCCCATTCCCGAATGCAGGGACTCCGGTTTGGTGGTGAACCCCTCCTCGAATATCCGGGGCATGTTCCCCTGGGAAACCCCTGTCCCCTGGTCGGCAACGGTGACATGGCAGAACCCCTCCCGGACGGAAGTGCCCACGGTCAGCGTTCCCCCCCTCTCTGCCATCGCCTCTGCCCCGTTGAGAAGCACCGCGAGAAGAGCAAGCGCGTAATCTCTGCTGTCTCCCCGCATCCGCCCCGCTCCTTCCGTGGCAGGCATCACAAGGGTGACGTTGCCACGACCCAGGTCGTACCGCGAGAACAGGACGAGTTCCGAAAGGACGGTAGAAATGGAAAAGGATTCGGCAGCCGGCGCATGGGGCCGCACGTAGTGGGAAAACTGCTTGATGATCGCCGCGATCTTCTCCCCCGCCGACAGGATCTTCCCGGCGCCTTCAAGCGACTTTTTTTCTTCCACCCCCATGACCTGAAGAAGTTCCGCAAAACCGAGGACGACGCTCAGGTGGTTGTCCACCTCATGGGATACCCCCATCACCATCCGGCCGAACAGGGCAAGACGGAACTGCTCGACTGTTTTCCTATCCATGGGGCGCTCCCGTCGGTTTTACCGCCTGGGCCTCCCCTCCCGCCACGACGACCCGGTTCTTTCCCTTTCGTTTGGCGAGGTACATGGCATCGTCGGCTGCCCGGATCAGGCTATCGATCTCGACACCGTGTTCGGGATAGGAGGATACGCCGATGCTCACCGTCATGCGTACCTTCCCCTGGCGGGTCTGCTCGATATTCTTCCGGATCCGCTCGGCCACGGAAACGGCTCCTATCGATTCGACCCGGTGGCGGAGGCGCTCGGCGGCGACCGCCCCCTGGGCGGACACGGACTCGGGAAGGATGATCGCGAACTCCTCCCCGCCATACCGGCATGCGATGTCCACCTCGTAGGAAAGCTTGTCATCGCTTCGCCGGATCTGGGCCTTCAGGATATTCGCAAGCGACCGCAGTTGGTCGTCCCCGGCGAGGTGGCCGAATTCATCGTTGTACTTCTTGAAGTCGTCCACGTCCAGGATGAGCAGGGAGAGCGTCCGCCCGTAACGTTTCGCTCGCTGGATCTCCGAATTGAACCGGTAGGTGAAGTAGCCCCGGTTGTACAGACCCGTCAGGCTGTCCCGGACCACCAACTCCCGCAGCCGGACCTCACGGCGGCGGACTGTCTCCATCATGAATGCCGCCACGAACGCCACGCAGAAATTGGTGATGGTCACCCATGCCCACTTGAGCATCACGTACGAATAGGTTTGCTGGAGCAGGTTGTTCTCGAAGGGCATTCTCACCGATGGCAGAATCCGGTAGAACTCGAAGGTGAGAAGCCCCCCGAAGGCGATCGAGCTGGCGAGGGCGATCGCGTAAGTATCCGACTTCTTGTCCATGATTAGGGCTGCCTCGAGAGTGAGGACCATGTACATGGTCCAGAACCAGGAAACCGCGCCTCCGCTGAAGTGGACCATCACCGTCACGATGAGGAGGTCGAAAAGAACCTGTACCTGGTTCAACGAACGGACCTGGACGAACCATCGGTAGCTGTACTGGAAAAAAGCGTTGTATGCGGCTACAAAAAGGACGGCGGCAAAAGGAGCAATCAGGTGGACGTACGTCAGGGACTCCACATCGGCGCTTTCGTCCTGGAAGAAGATATGGACGACCAACCCGAATACGGAAAGGATCGCCAGGAGGATCCAGCGGGCCCGGATGACCAGCTCCACCCTCCTCCTGTTCTCATTCAGGAGCTCCAGCTCTTCGGTCGTGGGGACATCTCCGGAAAAAAACACCATCTTTTTCCCCTGCTCCCTGAGGAACTTCCCTAGCCGGGACATGCTCTCACTCGGCATCGCGGTCCTTCCCGGAAAGATCCGGGAATTCCCGTTTTCCGGTGCCATATTCCGACTGCAGCTGTCCGTCCGTTTCGAAATTCCCCCGACTTCTCCAATTGTTCCCTGGTTCTTCCCAGGCCGGGAGACGACTCCTCCCGGGAGTGAACGGCGCACCCCCCGGTAGTCGTGCCTCACGGCGACGTGAGACCGACGGGACGCCCCGGGCAGTGATCAGAGCTGCTCGCCCAGGATTCCTCCCCGCCCCCGTCGTTTCGATTCGTACATCAACCGGTCGGCGACATTCAGGATCGTTTCCCGCTCCGGGGAATCCGGTAGACACGCCGCATAGCCGATGCTGGCGGTAAAGGATATCGTCGCCCCCTCCTTGGT
The DNA here is from genome assembly GCA_049688015.1 of Candidatus Deferrimicrobiaceae bacterium. Taxonomy (GTDB): domain Bacteria; phylum Desulfobacterota; class Deferrimicrobia; order Deferrimicrobiales; family Deferrimicrobiaceae; genus CSP1-8. The sequence continues at coordinate 45,461 of JBAVJZ010000018.1, forward strand.
GTCGAGGCGGACCTGGGAAATTCCCGCCGCGATGCGGCCTGCTATGGCGGAGGTCGCCGCGAGGTCCGTCTCGGGGAGAATCACGGCGAACTCGTCACCCCCGTAGCGGGCGGCCACGTCGCTCTTCCGAAGATGCGCGCAAAGAACGCCCGCCGTCATCATCAGGATGCGGTCTCCGACGATGTGGCCGTGCGTGTCGTTGATTTCCTTGAAGCCGTCGAGGTCCAGCATAATCACGGAGAGGGAACGTCCGTATCGCACAGCTCTCTCGATCTCGATCAGAAGCCTCGTGTGGAACGCCCCGTGGTTGTGCAGGAGCGTGAGGGAATCCTTGTCCGCGAGTGTTTTCACGAAGTGGAAGAGTTCGGCATTCTCGACCGCGATCGCAATGTACGTAGCCAGCACGCGCAACGTCGCAAGCGACTCCCCGTCGAAAGCATTCGGCACCGGGTGGTTGATGTTCAGGATGCCGACTACTTTTCCCTTCGAGAGCAAGGGTACGGACATGAAGGACCGTACCTCCGGCTTCTCCCCGTTGTAGTCCCGGAAATCCGGGGTGGCCCGAACATCCGGGATGTAGACCGCCTCCCCCGACTCGAACACTCGCCACGAAATCCCTTCTCCGCGCCCTATGGCGAAGTCTGAGGAAACGGCGGGAGGCATCCCCGCGGAGGCGCGGCACACGAGATTCCCGGATTCCGGCTGGTAGAGGAGGACACAGAAGTCATTCAGCCCGAGCACTTTCATGACCCGTTCGGGAATGATGCGAAACAGCTCCTCGGTGTCCAGCGTGCCGGCGACCGCCGTGGAGACCTCGTAGATGGAATGCAGGTCCTTGATCTTGGCCTCCAGGTGCGATTGGGTTTCTTCCAAATCTCGGCGGAGACGCTCGAACTGCCGCAACTTCTCCTCGCGGTTCCGGATTTTCCCCTCGAGGGATTCGATCTCCCGCCCGCACCGTTCGGCCACCGCAGCCGCAACCGGGGTAAGAATCCCCGCCTCGACGGGGAAATTTTTTCCGGAACCCGAGGAAATCTCCCTTTGCCACCGGTCGGCGGTCCGGAAGATGCTGCGGTTGAAATACAGGAACAGCGCCGCGCCGAGGGCGAATTCCCCGCAGACGGCGAACCATGCGGGAAGTCCTGCCTGTCGAAACCCACCCGGCGACAGGGCAATGGACAGGACCGTTATCACGGAAACCCCGATCCAGATAGTGAAAAAAGGAAATGTCCACCGGATACCGGGTCCCAGGGCAAGATCCTTTCTGCGGGAAGTCTCCCATCCATGGAAAACCTAACACGATTTACGCGTGACGAGATAGCAGGAAATAGGAACCCGTCAGAAGACGGCCCCGATCGTGAAGTTCCACTCCCCGGCGGATTCTCCCTCCCGTCTGTCCAGTTTCCACCCGTAGTCCACGGCAACCGGGCCGACCGGCGTGATGTAGCGGAGCCCGATACCCGCGGTCTCCCGGAGATCAAAACCGTATTGAGGGTCATTTTCGAACCACACGCTCCCCGTATCCAGGAAGAAGGCGACAAGGAATCCGTATTTCAGGGGAACCCGCAGTTCGACGTTCCCGTTGACCATGTAATCCCCCCCCGTGAGGCTCCCGTCGGGGGCACGCGGACCAAGGTAATCCTCCTTGAACCCCCGGACGGTCGTCCTCCCGCCGAGGAAGAAGCGCTTCTGGATGGGAACTTCTTCCGAGGTTCCGAAGGGCCTTACGACGCCCGCCCGAGCGGACACCACGAAGGTATTCCTCCGAAATACGGGATGGTACCAGCTGGACTGGCCGACAAACTTGTAATATTCCACTTCCGACCCCAGGGCGGAAGTGGCAAGTTCCGCGGATCCCGAGTGGAAGGTTCCCCGTTTCGGGTTGAACGGATCGTCCCGGAAATCGAGGACGAACAAACCCCGGATGGCCGAGATGAGGGCGGTTCCCTGGTCCTCCGGCGATAGGACGGCCCCCGGCTCGACATCAAAGATATCATCCTGGGACAACTCGTACTGCAAGGACACGGAGGACCGGCCAAAAATCGTCTTGTTGATGCTGGTTACGATGCTCGTCTTCCGAAAACTGAAACTATTACGCTGGGCCTCGGTATGGGATGCTGTTACTCCCCCCTCCCACTTCCACCGGTTTCCTAAAACCCACGGCTCACGAAGGTCCGCGAGGTAGATCTGCTCCTTCTCGCTTGCGGATATGCGTGTGGAAAGTCTCCTTCCCTTCCTGTTCAGGTTCTTGTTCTTCGCGCCTACGAACCCACGTAAGCGCGTATAGGAACCGTACCCCACACCGTACTCGACCTCGAAGTAGAGGGTCTCCTCCACCTCGACAATGAGGTCGAGGATCCCTTCGTCCGGCCGTTTGACCTTTTGCAGGCGAACCGATTTGTAAAGCCCCGTGCCGAAGACAGCCTGCTGGAATTTCAGCATCTCCTTCTCCCCGGCCGGGGCTCCCTCGGGAATGGTGAGCTCCCGGGTGACCACCACGGAGTCGGTGAGCACGTTCCCCTGTACGACAACATTTCCCAGGCGATACCGCGGCCCTTCCTCGATGTGGAAATAAATGCTGGCCGTGTCTCCCCCCTCGTCCGCCTCGAACCGGGTACTCACGGAGACGTCAAGATACCCTGCGTTCCGGTAATGTGCCGCAATCGCCTCCTCGTCCTGGTCCAGCACGCTGTAATCGACAAACTGCCCTTCACGGTTTTTGATCAGACGAAGGATTTCCTCTCTCAGAAAGTGGTCGTTTCCCTGCACCCGGATTGCCCTGAGCCGATATTGCTTCCCCTCCTCTATGTGGATGGTCGCCGTAATTCCCCCCTTGTCGTCCCAATCGGTGTCCACGGAGGTAATGCGTGCCCGGGCGAACCCTTCCTTCTGGTAGAGCCCGATCACCGCTGCGAGGTCGGCTCTCCATTCCTCCTCGTCGAATTTCCCGGAGCTCGTGATAAAGTGGAAAAATCCCCGTTCCGAAGAGAGCATCTGCTTCCTGAGCTTTTTCCCCGACATGCTCGCGTTCCCCGTAAAACGGATGCTTTTCAGGAATCCCGCCTGCCCTTCCGTAAGGATTATCCTCAGAGAGCGGCCGCCGTCGGGCTTCTTTTTCACTTCGATATCGACCGACGCCTTGAGGTAATCCTGCCCCCGGTAAAAGGAGAGCAGACGTTCTCTCAGTTCGTATTCCAGCCCACCTTCGGTGAGTTCGCCTTCCTCCGCGTAGATCCCCGACACTTTCTCGAGCTTGCCGACGGAGAATCGGTGCGCTCCCTCCCACACAACTTCGTACCGGGGACCTTCCTCCACCCGGACGGTAAGGCACAGTTCTTTCCTGTCTTCGCAGGACATCCCGGGTTCCGGTATGCGCACCGTCAGGAATCCTTCCCGCTTGTACGCTCCCCGCAGCCTCTTCACCCCTTTTTCCCATTCCCGGAAGTCGAAGCGGGAACCGGGAGAAACACCGAGAAGCTCCTCCAGCCTTTCCCGGGGGAAAAACGCACTCCCCGGTGCCTGCATTTC
>JBAVJZ010000019.1:0-6822 GCA_049688015.1 Candidatus Deferrimicrobiaceae bacterium
GCTCTTTTTTCACTTCCCGGTACCGGGGGTCCATCATCTTGTGCGAGGCGGGAAGATTGGCCCAGTGCTGGAATCCTCCCATGCGGCCCTTCCCGTCTCCCTTCGGCATCTCCTGGTGGATGATGCCGCTTCCCGCGGTCATCCACTGGACGTCGCCGGGAGGGATCTCGCCGCGGTTCCCCAAGCTGTCGCCGTGTTCCACGGTCCCCTCGAGCATGTAGGTGATCGTCTCGATTCCCCGGTGCGGGTGCCAGGGGAAACCGGGGAGGTACTTCGACGGGTCATCCGAACGGAAGTCGTCGAGGAGCAGGAAGGGATCGAGCTGGGGGACCTCCTGGTAGCCGAAGGCCCTCTTCAGGTGGACACCGGCCCCTTCCCTCGTCGGGTTGGCCCGCCATACTTTCCGGATCGTCCTTGCGACTGCCATGATCACGCCTCCTCCCTTACCGCTTGCCGCGCTCCGCCGGTTGAAGCCCTGCCCACGGGATCGGCTACCCTTGATCATAGTGCAAAAATCTTTGGTATGCTTCTGTCAGACGCAGGTCAGTTGAGTCCGAAGAGGCTCGGCAGGAAGGTCGACAGCGAGGGAATGAGCGCCACAACGACCAGCGCGGCCACCATGGCGAAAATGAACGGAATCACCTCCCAAAAGGTGTCCTCCAGGGGGATCTTCCCGATGTTCGTGGTGACGTAGAGGTTCACCGCCACCGGAGGGGTGAACTGTCCGACCGCGAGGTTGAAGGTCATCATGACTCCGAACCAGACCGGATCCCACCGGAGATGGGCGATGATCGGAATAAGGACGGGGAGAAAGATGTAGTAGATGGTGACGGGGTCCATGAGCATCCCCGCGACCAGCAGGAGGACGTTGATCAGGAGCAGAAGGACATACCGGTTTTCGCTGAAACCGATCATGGCGGAGGCCGCCCGGTCCAGCACTCCCACGGTCGAACCGGCCCAGGCAAACAGGGTCGCGAATGCGACGATGATCATCACCACGGCGGATGATTCGCTCGCGTCGGCAAATATCCGGAACAGGTCCCGAAGCGTGAGAGACCGATAGACGACAAGGCTCACGAAGAGGGAATAGACGACCGCGACGACCGCCGATTCGGTGGGGGTGAAGATCCCCCCGTAGAGCCCCCCGAGGATGACGATCGGGGCCAAAAGCCCCCAGATGGCCTCCTTGAACACGACGAGCAACGGCTCGGAGGGGGTTGCCACGGAACCGTACCCGCGGCGGCGGGAAATGATCAGGGCCGGCACCACCAGGGCCGCTCCCGCAAGGATACCGGGGAAGACGCCTCCCGCGAACAACGCACCGATGGAGGTGTTCGTGATCGCTCCGTACAGGATCAGGGCGATCGAAGGAGGCACGATGATCGCGGTCGACCCGCCCGCGGCGATCAGTGCGGCGGAGAAGGACCGGTCGTACCCTTCCCGGGCCATGGCGGGAATGAGTATCGCCCCGATCGCGGCCGCGTCTGCCGGCCCCGAACCGGAGATTCCCCCGAAGAAGACACAGGTCGATAAGGCCACGATCGCCAGGGCCCCCGTCCGATGCCCGATCACCCGGTTCGCCAGACGGATAATCCGGGAAGAGATCCCGCACCGCTCCAGCAGGAACCCGGCCAGTATGAACAGGGGGATCGCCAGCAGCGGGAACTTGGCGATCCCCGCGTAGAAGTTCGAGGAGATGATCGGGGTCCCCAGCTGCGCCCCGTAGATCACGGCGATGGCTGCCGTCCCGATGGCCACCGCGATCGGGATTCCGAGGAAGAGCAGGAAGAAGAAAAGGAGGAACAGGAGGATCCCGTAGTCCATTTTAGCCGCCTCCCCGAGTCCGGAAATCCCGCGCAACTTCCTGGAGAATCCGGACAATAACGAGAAGGCAAAGGGCGGGCAAAAAGAGCGTGTAGCCCCATTGGGGGACGCTCAACGCCTCGGAGATGATTCCCAGCTCCCGTTCGACCTTCGCCTGCAACAGGCCGTGATAGATCAGAAGCGAAAACACCCCGACCGCGAGGAGCCTTCCGAACAGCCAGAAGAGCCGGGAGAACTTCTCTCCCACGTACCGGTTCAGAAAGACGAGTTTCAGGTGGGATCCCCGCTTGAACGCCGCGGCGGACCCGAACATCGTGATCCACACGAGGGCGTTCACCTCGATCTCCTCGGAAGGGGCGAAGGAATACTTGATCAGATAGCGGGTGAGGACGTTCAGGAAGGCGAAGAGGGTCACGAGGGCGAGTATCAGCGCCCCCATGACCTCCTCGAAATGCTCAGCGAACCACCGGAGCCTGTCCCTCATCGGATACCCGGTCAGTGCGACTCGATGATCTTCTCCGCCTCCTCTACCAGATCCTTGCCGATCTTGCCCTTCCACTCCTCATACACGCCCCGGGTCTTGTCGATGAAGAGCTGCCTCTCCTTCTTGGTGAGGGTCGTGACCTCCATCCCCTTGCTCCTGAGGAGATCCAGGGCCGAGAGGTCGGGCGGGATCAGCCCCTTGCGGACGGTCTCCACCTGCCACTTCGTCGCTTCGGCCGCCGCTTCCCGGACGATCTTGCGGTCTTCCGGCGTAAAGGACTGGAAGACCTCCCGGTTCACCGTGAGCATCAGGGGATCGATCACGTAGTGCCAGAGGGTGATGTACTTGTGGAACTGCCAGATCTGGACGGGGATGAGGACCCCCACGACCGGGTTCTCCTGCCCGTCGACCACCCCCTGCTGAAAGGCGACCTGCGCCTCCCCCCAGTTCATGTTCACAGGGTTTGCCCCCAGCGCCTTCATCGTGTCGATGAAGGCCGGCGTGCCGACCACCCGGATCTTCAGCCCATCAAGATCCGCGGGGGTATGGATGGCCCGCTTGGAGTTCGTGATCTCGCGGAACCCGTTCTCCCCCCATCCGAGAAACAGGACCCCTTTTTCCTCGAGCAAGGCGGCGATCTTCTTCCCGACGCTCCCCTCCTTGACAGCGTCCAGCGTCCGGTAGTCAGGGAAGAAGAAGGGAAGGTTGAACAGGTTCAGCTCGTTGATCGTGGAGGACCAGTTGATCGTGGAGGCGAAGGCGAAGTCGGCGACCCCCTGCCTGAGGATCAGGAACTCGTTGGTCTGTTTCCCCGCCATCAGGGAGGAGGAGGTGTACACCTTGATGTTGATCCTCCCCTTCGTCCGTTCCCGTACCAGGTCCGCGAACTTCGTCGCCCCTTCGCCCCACGGGAACTTGGGGCCGACGACTACGCTCAGCTTGTATTCGCTCTTGTAGGCCGCCGGAGCCGGGGCCGGCAGGAGCATCGCCAGGGAAAGAGACACCACAAGTGCAAACAGCAGGCATGGCAAGCCGCGTTTCATGACATTCCCCCCATGAACCGGATTATTCACAGACCGTCTGCTTCACCACCACACCATAGCGATGAAGCAGCCCGGCATACTCTCCGTTCCCGCACATGGCGGAGAGGCCTTCGTTAAACCGGTTGCGCACGGTGACATCCTGGAAGCCCACTTTGAAGTTTGTCACCGGCGGAAAGATGGCGTGGAAGCTGACCGTGTTTATTTCATGGCCCATTTTCCTGCTGAAATAGCTGAAGATGCTGCGGTCAATCACAATGACCAGGCCTTTCCCTTCCCAGAACTTGCGGACCTGCTCTTTTTGATCGGCGACTTCGATGTAGTTTTTTCGCTGTGGGGATTGTGAAGAGAACATCGCCTCGAATTCGCTGCCCAGCTCCAGGTACGCATTTTCCCAGGTCAGCACCTGATGATCCCGCAGGTCGGCAACGCTGTCAATCCGGAGACCATCTGACTTCTTGCTGATCGCGTAATTGACAAAGTTGATGAAGTCGGCGGAATAATAAACCCCTTTGTCGCCCGGCTGCACACCGACGGACACATCCACCCGTTTCTGCTGCACAGCTTTCTGCAGCTCTTCATAAGGAAGTTGGATAAAACGCAGGCGGTAGTCCTTCAGGGCCTGCCGGACGATATCGACCTCTATTCCGCCGGCAGCTTTGTCCATGACGAAAGGCGGGATATCGAGCGAGATGGCAACCAGGAGTTCCGGTTTTGCCGCGGCAAGGGCCTGATGACTGAATCCCGTCAGAAGCAACAACACCGCGACGATGCCCGCAATGCCCGGGATCACGAAGGCTCGGTCACGCTTCAGTACAGCATCGCCGCTTCCTGATGCCATCCCTTTTTACCCCTGGTAGGAAAAGGGCGAAAAATATCCGTTCTTCCCCGAGATCTCCCAGTGAAGGCCATAATCTTGATAATTCAGCTTTTTGGACTTTGCCACCACCGCTTTGTAGCCCGGAGCGATGCAGAAGGGATGACCTTCGATGATGGCGTCTCCCCCGCCTTGACCTTCGATTGCCTGGATTTCCGCGGCGCCCACATCGGAAATCTTTAAGGTTCGTCGCTTCCCGTTCGCTGTGTATTCGATAGGAACATGTTTTATACCCAGCACGTCGCCGACGTGGGAAACCAGCATCCCGGGATGCCCGCCTGCCTGACCGGTAAAGATCTGGGTCAATGCATCTTTCTGTTTCTCAGACGCATTTTGATCAAGATACAGGGCTACTCGCCATTTCACCTCGACCATATGTCCCGGAGAGTGCACCGCGAGGGCGATATTCAGGTTTCCCAGGTCGACGTTTCCATAGTTCCCCTTGTCGATATGCCAGCCGACGAGGAGTGTGCATTCCCCCCCCGTCGGAGCGTTCAGGAAAACACACGAACAAGCCACTTCGCAGTTGCAGGCCTCACAATATGTTCCGGTCAGCTTCCACTTTTCTGCCATGCTCCACCTCCTTCCCAAATATTTTCCCATCATGGATGTGGCGTAAAAAAACCATACTTGGCGGTAGGATGGCGGCGGCAAGAGCGAGGTTTCCTCGGGGGCATCATTTATGGCATCCCGGAAGGCGAGGCCATCCGGTCCTAACCCTCCCTGCCCCTCGAGATCCGGGCTACTTGTGGATCCCCCCCTTCTCGGTTCAGGATGGCCTATGGGACTGGGAAAGGGATAAACCAGGGAAACGATGATGAAGAACAAGCAATCGATATCCCGGGCGGCAATGAAATATCTGATCCTCCAGTTGCCGGGTGCAGTATTGTTCGTCATCGCCCTGATCCTGATGCGCCGGTGGGTAGACCTGCCCGCATGGCTTTTCTGGGGTCTGATTGTGTTGTGGGTGGGCATAGACGCGGTCCTGTTTCCCTTCGTCCGGAAGGCCTACGAACCGCAGGAGGACGGAAACCCGATGATCGGCGCCCTGGGTGTGGTCGAGAACAGGCTTTCGCCCTCCGGATTCGTGCGGATCGGAGGGGAGCTCTGGAAGGCACATGTCCTGGAAGGCAGCATGTCGATCGACCGAGGGGAAACGGTACGAGTCAGCGCCATCGAGGGTCTGACGCTGATCGTGGAGCGCGCCGCCGAAAGACCCGAGGAAGGACAGTGACCCCGTTGCTGCTTTTCGATCCACCCTGAGGGTCACAATTTACATAATTCGCGGTCCTCGTTTCGAGGAAGACGCTGAAAGACAACACGATTACGGAGGCCAAATTGGCCTTCGGGCGGGATGTCAGAAAGTCTCCCCTGTTCCCTTCTTAAACTCCCTCCAACGTTGTCCCTGCGGCTGGTTGAAAAAATGGTCAACGGATCTGTTACAGGGAGATAAAAAAGGGGCCACGGTTTTCACCGTAACCCATTGTAATTGTTCGCTTCCCGGTGGAAAAAACCGCCCCGGGGCGACGTTCCCGGGACGGTTTTAGGAATGAGTTGGGTTACCGACCGACCGACGCGGAACTCCCTTCTATCTCCGCGCCCAGTAGCCGGGGACCCACGCCTGGATGCCGACGTTCTCGTAATGCCCGGGGACCCACGCGTTGCGGGACGCCCGGTACCCCTCGACCCACCTCTGCTCGTACCGCGTCACGTAATGTCCGGGGACCCAGACCTGCGCGGGAGGAGGCGGAGGAGGAGGAGGCGAGTAGACCACCGTCGGCTGGGTGGCGTTAGCGATCACGCTCCCCAGGATAGCGCCGCCCATTAGCCCGACGAAGAAGGCCCCGGCGCTGTTGCCGCTGGAGTAATAGTTATTGGAGTAGTACCTGCCGTTCCCGCCGTAGTAGCGTCCCCCGTAATAGCGGCCCCCTGCCGAGGCAGATACCGCCCCCACCGCGAGGATGCCCAGTGCCAGCACTATGGAAATCGCCTTTTTCATCGCCCTGTTCCTCCTTCCAAGTCCGTTCGTACCTGTCAGACGATGGGGGCGGGGCGGTTATTCACACGGCGGGAATGATCGCCGGGGGGACGGTGACTCCGCGGCATGGTTCCCTCCTGTCCAGCGCCACAGATTCCTTCCCTTCCTAAGGAAGCCCCTTAAGAATCTGGTCCATCTCCTGAGCGGAGAAGGCTCTGAGGGTCTCGGTCGTGACATTTCCCGACATACCCAGCCCCAGCGTCAGACGGGTGATGGTCTCTTCGTCAGGTGCCTCCGCCACCACCACGACGTCATAGCGCCCCAGGGTCCAATACATCTCCCTGACCTTGACATTCACCTTCGCTGCAAACTCCTGGAAATCTTTCGCTCGTTTGGTCGTCTCCTTCACTTTTCGGATCCCCTGGTCTGTGAATCTAAACAGGCCGAGATAGGTAGCCATCGCCCTCCTCCTTTCGGCGTTTTTCATGCGCCATCGAGTCGAGATAAATGACGTTCTACGACCGGAGGGTCTCAGTATCATTCGACAGGGGAAGAGGTGTCAAACCCATTCACGCTCCGTCCAACGTTCGATTTTAACAATATCCCCTCTCCTCACTCC
>JBAVJZ010000020.1:0-44169 GCA_049688015.1 Candidatus Deferrimicrobiaceae bacterium
CCTTCCTAAGATTAAGATGTAAGTACTAGAATCTGTTAACTAAAATAATGTTATCCGCCCTACTCGTCTCGATCAAATTGACAACAATACCCGGATATGTAAACTTCCTCCAATGATCTTGGAATATACATTATCAGGCGTTGTTGATGGACGGTCCCCCGAAATAGGGCTTTACAAGGCCCCCCTACCTGCTACTTTGCAGCCTAATACGCGTTAGACGTACGGCAATCCGTGGGAGAAAGCAATGGGGCAAGAGGTTGCTCGTTTTCGCTCGCCATTTTTATTCTATATTCCGGCGATATTGTTTAGTTCTCTTTTACCCGCCGCAATAGTACTTCTTATAGAATTGATAAAAGGAAAAAGCATTCTATTGGCATTGAAAGTTTTTATTATGACTTTTCTTGTGGTTCTACCAGTGATGCTAATTTTGATTGTTTTCGTAACATATACATATGTAATAGAAATTGATACAAATGGGATACATTCATATAATCCGCATAATAGCTGGAAAAGAGAATTTATAGAATGGAACAGCATCAATAAGGCAATGTTTAAAAATGTCTTTGGGCTAAGATATATACTGGTGCTTTCCTATGACAATAGCAGATGGCTTTGGCTTCCGAGTAGCATTATTGATAAAAAAACGTTCTTAACTATATTGTCAAGCAGGCTTGGTAATGACAACCAGCTTGTGAAATTATTGGCCGACATCTAACAACAGGCTGAAGCTGACGGCTGCCCTGGGGAAACCCGGATTGCCCCGCAGATCAAGCTTAGCGTTAGCTCATTGATATATTTTCCTCACATTGCCCCGATTCAACCTGTTGGGGGAACCAATAATCATATGCGAATTTGGGCAGCAAACTCTTTTTAATCCCCTACTCTCCCCTATCCTCTTGACAGTTGCATTATGGTATGTAAACTTCGCTCCAATGACCATGGAATATACAATACCGGACTTGAAAAATCCTTAGTGGACGCAGTTTAGCCGGAGAGTTAGATACCAGAGGATATCGAGATGGACTGGGATGCAGTGACCGCTATCGCAGAAGTCTTCGCCGCGGTCTTCGTCGCACTCACGGCCGTTTACATATCGATCCAGATCAAGAAAAGCACGCAAGCCACGCACTCACAGACCTATTACCTCGCTACATCCGCACTCGGGGAGATGGCTGCCATCGTTGGAAGGGATAAAGACCTCTCCCGGATTTTTCGAACCGGAATGGCGACCCCGGAAAACCTTTCAGAAAACGAATTCACGCAGTTTGTCTATCTTGGAATCAGCCTGTTCCGTCGATACGAGAATGTCTTCTTCCAATACCAGTCTGGAATGATCGACGAAGACTTTTGGATCGGGCACCGCGACAACATCCTCTGGTTCTTCCATCGCCCAGGGAATCAAGCCTGGTGGAAAAACCGAAAATTCTCGTTCAGTAAAAGCTTCCGGGAGTTTCTCGACAACTCAACCGAAAGCGAGATCGCGTCCCCTGAGACTCGTCGCCATTGAACGAGGCTAATCCCTCCACCGGGACATTACCAGGCGTAAGGTTGACGCAACGACTCACCGGAATCACACTTGCCACGTACGCTCTTCGAAGTTTTTCCCGGGGAGATCCGCTTTAAACCTCCCGTACAGAGGCCACCTCTCTCCGGCCGAGCCCGGACGCACGATCGTCAGGAAAAATTCGATCTTCTCGTCTTCTGCGCATCCGAGTTCCTGAAACGGCACACCGAGTTCCAGAACTTTTTGAAACGCGGCCTGGAGCGCGTCCGGTGTTCCCGGCGGTTGGCGGGATGAGCTGTTCTCTCCGATCTCCCCGATCGACGCGGTGACGGAAGACGCAGATGGGGAAATGACCAGGCGGATCTTCCTGTTCTTTTCCGGGAAGAAGATTTCGGCTTCGAACGGTTCCGGGATATCGAAAACGGATCGGTGGAAATCCAGGCGAAGATAGATGGTTTCCTCGTCGAAACCGTAATACAGGCACTCCAGGGCAATGGCGGAAGCCCGGTGCATCGTTCCGATTTCCGGGCGGGGATAATACCGTGCCGCTGCGCCCCATTCGTAGTACAAAGTCAATTTGCCGTCTATTTTCGGACGGATAAATGTCCTCAGCCCTTCGAGTAGATTCGCATCTTCCCAAATCCTATCCTGCCGGATGATGGGCATATCGATCGAGTCGGGCGGAGTCTCTCCGAGCTTTCGGTAGGCCGCCTTCACATGGTTTCGGAAGAGCCGGTCGAACTCCGGACCGTGGGGGGTGAAATGCTCGTCCCCGTACCACCAGCACCAGTCCGAGCCTTCCGCAGCAAGCAAATGATCGAAGGCCGCGGCCATGCTTTCCGTTGGCGGATGGCCTGCATCTTTCATCCGGTCGGCATGCCTCTGCCACAGGGCTCTGGCTTGGGCCAGCATCTCCCACGCCGCGTGGTCTTCCCGGTGCCCTATCCAGATCTTGAATGTTCCGTCGATCCAGGATCCCGTTGGGATGAATGGTAATGGCTCAATATCACCGACATTATCTAAGGCTTCATTGAAAGTGATACACGATATATTCGGCCCCATGGACCCCAATCGCTCCATTAACGCACGGAGAAACACCTGTCCCGAATCGGGGAAATATTCCCACGCATTCTCGCCGTCCAGAATGACGGGAATCACGTAGGAGCTTTTTCGAAGATGAGAGGGAATGGTTGATAACTTATTATATATATTGCCAATTATCTTACAAAAGCTTGATGCCGCTTCGGTTCCTTCCCAGCGGGAATATTCGAAACCGATAAGGTCGGAGAGATGGTGGTCCCGGAAAAAGATCCGGATCGGTCCCGAAGGCGTGGCGGCTTCGTAGGGACGGTACAGCCACGACGGTTCCTGGGGAACGCCTTGGGAATCCCGCTGGATGTCCTTTCCCGTCGCTTTCGACAGGAGTGCCTCGTCCGTCGCCGTCCAGCGGAATCCGGCACGTGCCGCAATATCGAGGGCTGCGGGACTGATCGAACCTTCGGAAGGCCACAATCCGTCCGGGTATCTCCCGAAAAAAGAACGGATCACTTCCCTGCCCCGGGCAATCTGCTCCTCCGCATCCCCCGGGTACGAAAAGGAGGTTTGCGGCAAAGGCGCCCCGGGAAGCGCATCCTGCGCGGCACGATTGTCGATCAGGAGGGGAAGTATGGGGTGATACATGGGAGTTGAGGAAAGTTCTCCGCCGTCGCTTTCCGTCACCTTTTGGTATTCCGTGATGACCGTCGCCATGACGTCGATCTGCCTGTCCAGGACGTATCGCTTCTCGGCCTCGGTGTAACCGCTTCCTTTTTCCCAGAGACGTGTGAGCTCCGCGTCCTCATCGCGGTGCAAGGGGTGAAACCAGGTCAGGTTGAAAAGAGTCGTCAGGTCGGTGTAATCCGACGCGCCGAATCCTCCCGGCGTACCCGGATTTCCCACCGCCCTCATCGCCGTTTCCCGTCTTCCGTACAGTTCCGCGTACCGCCGTTGAGGAAGGATCATGGTCGGCGGGTATGCGGAGAAGAAGTTTCGCAGAAGGAACTCCTCCTCCTCCCTCGAAAGGTCGAGAGAGTTTTTCCGGGAAAGGGCGAGAAAGACATCTTCCGCACCGTTTTCCACGTAATCCCGGATCTGGATCAGCAGCGACGGGACCAGGTTGAAGGTATGACGAACTCCCGGAAATTCCCGGAAGATTCGCGGAAGGGCCGCGTAGTCCTTGATCGCGTGAAGCCGGACCCAGGGAAGGATATAGATCCCCGATTCGGGGTCCTTGTAATACGGCTGGTGCATGTGCCAGAGGAAGCAAAGATAGAGCTTCATCCGGGGTGTCCCCCTTCTTTTACCCCAGATGAGCCAGCTTGATCTCGATGAGATCCTTGAAGGGGGTGTCGGGATTCTCTGCGAGGATCTTTCGGAATATTGCGACCGCCTCGTCCTTGCGTCCCTGATGTGCGAGCAATCTCGCCTGTCCCATCCACGCCTGGGTCCGGAGTTCCCCGTTCGCAAAGGAGGCGGCTTCCCCATAGGCCTTCTCGGCGCCTTCTGCGTCTCCCTTTGCCTCGAGCGCCTGTGCGAGCCCTTCGCGCAGGAGGAAATCCATTACGGTCCGCTGCTCTTTCCCGCTGGTCATGGCCGATCGGAACTCCGCTGCGCTTCGGTCATAATCCTTCCGCCGGTAGGCAATGCTTCCCAGGTAGTACTTCGCGAAGTCCGCCGCACGGGTGCCCGGATGCTTCTTCACCTGGGCGGCCAGGGACTGTTCGATCTGAACAAGCTTCTCGGTGTCCGTACCCGCCGGGCTCTGTAGATACTCGCGCGCCTGGTTCAGGAGGGGCCAGATATCCCGCGAGGCTTTCGTCTCCTGCCACTGGAAATAGGCACGCGTTCCGAAGATTCCCCCCAGGGCGAGCAAGGCGACGGCCACCGCGGCGACAACCGTTACGCGGTTCTCCTTGATCCACAGCGTCGCCCTGCCGAGCGTTGAGATGAACTCGTCCGGGCTTTTCAGGTCTTTCCGCGTGTACTTGATCTTTCTTGCCATTCCGTCCCCTCTCTTTATCGTTCCCGCTTCTCCCCTGCAACTGCCGGATACGACCCGGTATTGTACACCAGTCGGACGAACAGGTTCACTGGAATTCGCCCGATCATCCCGGTTCCTCCCGGAGATATTGCTGTACCACCTGGACGAACGCCTCCCGGATCTCCTCCGGCGAGATCTGCTCGAGTTTCTGGATCCTCAGGGAGCAGCCCAGTTTTTCCACCCGGCTCTGGAACATGCGAATCGTGTTTTCCCCGAGTCCGAAATTCGTGAACGACTTTCCCATGACGGCCAGCACCTCGCGTGCCTCCGTTCCCCTCGTGTAATCCGATACCGCCAGAAGGGCATCGAGGGAGCTCGACACCTCGTCCTTGAGAAACGCCACCACGCCCAGGGGGCGGGGGGCGAGGGCATACCAGAGAGGAGAGGTGGAACGAATGTACGGGAACACGTAGAGAAGCAGATGCGAACCCTCCCCTATCCGGATCTTTCCGAACATTCCGATGGGAAATCCTTCCTCCCTCCGCAGGGAAAAATAGGCGGAGTCGAGCTCGAACTCGCGGATCTGGCCCAGGGAGAGAACGACCTTCTCCAGCAGTTCGGATGTGGGGAGGAAGAGGACGATGCGCCCTTCGCCGCTCTCGGAGAAGCCCCCGCTCTCCTCGATTCGGGTGCGAAGCCGCGCAAGGTTCTCCGGAGGCAGGAAATCGCTCTTTTCCCGGGAGACCTCGAATATGCCGATCCGCAGCACTCCGCGCTTCCTCAACTGGAGCAGGGTCTCATAGACGACAAGGTCGGGGTAGCTGCAGTTTTCCACGATATCCTTCACATTGTTGCAGAATTCCGCGAGAAGAATCACCTCGCGAACTACCCCCGAGCCTCCGGTGACGGATCGTGCGCTCTTCGAGAGAATCACCGAATCGTTCGGCGCCGGGAGATCCTCGCTCAGGTTCTTGATTTCATCGAGGTGCCGCAATCCCTCGAGCACGGCCTGCTGGCTGGAGGAGTGTATCGTCCTCCGGACCTCCACCCTACCCGGCAGGAACCGGAATCTCCCCTTCTTGAGGGAGATGAGCCGGTAGAGGGCCTTTTCCCCCGTGGTGTTCCGGGCCCGGGCGGAAACGATCTCCCCTTTTTCGATGTAGATCGAGCCTTCCATCCCTTCCCCTTCTACCTGGATGACGCCGCTTTTCGCGTTCAACGAGAGCATCTGCCACAGGTCGGGGAGAAATATCTGGGCCAGGTTTCCGCTGATCTCGGAATCGACCGCAACGGCATCCCTGCTGTCTTTCCGGAACAGCGTCCGCTGGATTCTCAGGAGCACCTCTTCTCCGCGGAACGGTTTCCGTATGAAATCATCGATCCCCGGACGGAACCCGGGAACGCTTTTCTCCTGTTCGCTCATGAAGAAGATGGGGATGCTTTTGGTTGTCGGGTTCGTACGCAGGATCTGGACCAGGCGCTCCGCCCCGAGCGCCTCGACGGAGAGATCGAGGAGGAGGATGTCGGGGCGCTTGAGAAGAGTTTCCGCCAGTGCCTTGCTCCCGTCGGACGCTTCGATCACACCGAATCCCTTCGTCCGGAGGAACTGGCAGAGGGACTGCCGGAAGCTCTCCGACGGATCGGCAATCAGGATCTGCTTTCCGGGCGTCTCCGTCGCCATCGTTTGCTCTTCCCCGACGGGGCTCATTTAGAAATTCCCCTGCAGCCGATACGTTTCCTGCACCTTGTCCATCATCGAGTCCACGAGCCACTCGTCGGCCGTGTTGAACCCGCACATTTCGTCTTCCCGATCAGTGGCGAACAGGCCGTATGCCCCGTTCTCCTTGAGAAACAGGATGAGTTCCCTGTCCCGGAGCTGTTCGTCATCCGCGTTGACATACAGAAGGTGTTTCGAGTCGAAGTGCGTACTGCCGGCCCTGCCGATGATATAGATGTTTCTCCCGTTGCCCGCGTCCGGCCCGAGGGAGAGGAAGATCTGCTTGAATATTTCGGGTCGGGGGCCCGCCGCGATGACCAGCCCCCGTTTCATGTTCCGCGACACCGTATCCTGTGCCACGGATTCCACCATGCGCAGGAAGTTCTCCCGGCTCAGGCGGAAATGCCCGTTCCGTCCCCTGTCCCGCTTGAACCGCGAAAAGTAGGGTACGCTTCGTCCCTCCCGCAGATGGTCGTAATACTCGGGTTTTCCCACCAGGATGTCAAAGGCGTTCCAGAGGACTTTTTCCGGCAGGTGCAGGCGGTGGAAGGGGCTCCGCTTCTGCCCCTGGAATTTTTCCTCCGCATTCTTCCATAGATCCATGAGATTTTTCCCGTCGCGGGGGAAGGTGGCCGAAACGAAATACGGCTCGAGATGATGTTCGATCCCCATGTGCTGGATGGAGCGGTATTCGCGCACGGCTTTCCGGAGACGGCGCGACGCCAGTACGGAACCGAAATAGTCGGTCTCCGGGAGAACTACGCAAAACCGGTTCGACTCCACGCGGGCGATGAGGTCGGAGTCGCGCAGGGCCTTGTGCACGGCGTCCACCATGTTCGAGAGCGCCCCGGACACGAGGGTTTCGCTTGTCTGCTCCCTGATTCGGGAAAGGTTGTCGACGATGAGGAATACGATCGACAGGGGTCGACGGAATCTCCCCGCCTTATAGCGCTCCTTTTCGAAGTAGTCCGACAGGAACGCCATCGAGTAGGCCTTTGTCTCTCCGTCGCGAAGCGACACCTTTTCCATCCGGACCAGGCGCGTGAGCTTTCTCCAGGCCGACGCGGCGTACCCGGAGATGATCCCGGCGATATACAGATCCCGGTCCCGGAACGGTTTTCGGTCCACCCTTGCGGCGAGCTTCACGAGCCCGATGGGCTTTTCCCGGTACATGAGAGGAATGTAGAGGCTCGATTCGCCTGCTTCCCGAAGCGTCTCCGCCTCCTCGATCTCCCGAAAGGGGTAGAGGAACGGTTTTCCTCTCCCGGTGGCTTCCGCCCATTCGGTCTGGGAGAGATAGAACCTCGACCCTTCCCTGTCGATGCTGATCAACCCCCGGACGGAGCCGATCATCATCTCGTCGGGGTCCAGCGGAGAAGCGATCCAGATCACGCAGCTCTCTGCCCCGAGTTCCTGGACGAACGTATCCGCGATATGGGTGAGCAGCTTCTCCTCCTCGTGACATGCCATGATCTTCAGGCACCGCTGGTAGAGGGAGGCAAGGGAGTAATATTCCATGCTTTCCGAGAGAAGCTGCATGTTGACTGCCGGGTCGGCCCCTTCCTGGGGCCCTGCCCAGGTGACCCAGCGGGCGATTTCCTGGAGAGGGGGGGCAGTCCGGAAAAGGAAAAGAGGAGGCCCGTCGTCGGGGCACTCCCGCAGGGATTCGATCAGGGCCCTGTGGTCGCAGTCGAGAGAGGCGACGATCGCGATGTAGGGGGAAAGGTCCACCTCCCTGCGCAGCACCTGGTCTAATGCGCAGAAAGAAAATTCGACCGGCGTATGGGAGGTCGCCAGGCGGAGGTCCCGGGACGACTCGGCGTTCTCCTGCACCACCAATATGCGCGCGACGTCCATACGGCGCTATATCACATCTTGTACTTGCTGAAATCTTCCGGGTCCATCTTCTCGAGAAGCTCCGTCCACTTGTCCTTTTCTTCTCCGGAGGACGTTCCTTGTTCCACGCGCAGCGCTTTCTCGATGACCGAGTCCCTGACCATGATCGGGACTTTCATCCGAATGGCGATGGCGATTGCGTCGCTCGGCCGGGAATCGATAATGACGGACCTGTCGCCCACTTCCATGTGGAGGACGGCGTAGTACGTATTCTCGCGGATGTCTGTGACTTCCACACTCAGCAGCTTCACCCCGATCTGGTCGAGGAGGTTCTTGAAAAGATCGTGGGTCATCGGCCTGGGAAGCTGCAGTTGCTCCAATCCCGCCGCGATCGCATTCGCCTCCAGCATCCCGATCCATATCGGGAGGGTGTTCTTGCTGTCCTTGTCCCGCAGAATGACGATCGGGGACTGGGTAACCGGATCGATGGTGATCCCGATCACCTGCATTTCCTTAACCAAGCGGTCCTCCTTCCTCGCCGGAGAGAGAATGGTGTCCGGCGGAACGAATTCGGACACGGCGCACAGGACCTTGCCCGCCCATGGCCGGTGAAAAGTTGACGGTTTTGTGGCACGGGGTGCGGCCGCAGAGACGCGCGGGGTCTTTCACGCTATTTCCCTCGACCAGGACCTCCATCTCTTTACCTACGCAGGCAGCGAGCCGTTCCTGCGTGTGGATGGCCTGGAGTGCCTGGAGGCGCGACAGCCGCTCGCTTGCTTCTTGCGGGGCCACGGTGCCCGTCGTCCCGGCCGCGCGGGTCCCCGGACGGGGGGAAAACCGGAAGGAGAAGGACGAATCGAATCGTACTTCCTCCATTACCGACAGCGTCTCCTGGAAATCGGTTTCCGTCTCCCCCGGAAAACCGACGATGAAATCCGAGGAGAACGCGATCCCGGGCCTCGTTTTCCGAAGGTCGTCGATCTTTCCGAGGTATTCCTCTCGTGTGTATCCGCGTCCCATGGAGTATAAGATGCGCTCGGACCCCGCCTGGATCGGAAGGTGGATATGGGGACACAGGGAATCGATCTCGGAGAAAAGCCCTATCGTCTCCCTGTCCAGGTCCCTCGGATGCGAAGTGATGAACCGGATCCGCGAGATCCCGCGGATTTTCGCCACCCTGCGGAGCAGTTCCGGAAAGGCAATTTCCCCCTCCTTTTTCCCGAACGAGTTCACGTTCTGTCCCAGAAGGACCACCTCGCTGACGCCCCGTTCCGCCAGTTCGCGTACCTCGTCCAGGATCTCCCCGGAAGGACGGCTGATTTCGCGTCCCCGAACGTACGGGACAATGCAATAGGCGCAATAGTTGTCGCATCCCTGCATGATGGTCACCATGGCGCCTGTCGACCCGTTCGCCAGATACGGGAGAACGTCCCAGTGACTCGTGTCTTCGGACAGATCGGTGGATACCGGAGCGCCCTGTCCCTGCGCAAGGCGCACGAGATCGGGCAGGCGGGCGATGCTGTGTGTGCCGAACACGATATCGACGTGCGGGGCCCTTTTCCTCAGGGAAGCCCCCTCCTGCTGGGCGAGGCACCCTCCTACCGCGACGAGGCGCCCTTCCCTGTCGCGCTTCCATCGCCGAAGCGTGCCGAGGGCGCTGTAGATCTTCTGGTCCGCCTTCTCCCGTATGCTGCAGGTGTTCAGAAGAACGAGATCGGCATCGGAGAGGGATTCGGCGGGCCGGTAATCGGCCGTCCCGAGAAGCGCCAGCATCCGTGCCGAGTCCACCTCGTTCATCTGGCAACCGAATGTCTCGATGTACACGCGCCGGACCATGGGTCCCCATTATAGCACCGCCCCGGACCTATTCAATGCGAGGCCCGGGCGAAGGTCCGGAAGAGATATTCAGGCGGGAGCTGACATTCGCTCCCCCCGGATGAGAAAACGGGAAGGGTCGATCTCTTCCCGAAGAAGGTGAAGCTCTTCTTCGGTTGGTGGGGATATCTCACCGATATCTTTGGATATAAGGGGACGGAACGCCATATCCCGCACCACCTCCCCGGGATCGAGGCCCCGCAGGACGGCCAGGAGAGTCATTTGCTTCGTCTCGTCGTCGAACCCGAAGAGCCCTTTGGAGGTGACGACACGGTACGGGCCTGTGCCTGCAGGGAGGCCCGCTTTCTCCCTTGCCCCCGGGCCGGTCAGGTATCCGGGCGAGGTGAGGAAATCGACCTTCGGGACGAATCGCCTTCCCTCGTGCCGGATCACGATAATCGTTTTCCAGCATTGGGATGCCACCTGGTTCCCGCCGCCGCTGCCCGCGAAACGTCGCTTGGGCATGCGGTACGTCCCTCCCAGGAAAGTGGAATTGATATTGCCGTACGGGTCGACCTGAAGAGCCCCGAGCATCCCGTAATCCATGTATCCGGCAGCGGAGTAGGCGAACGCCCAGTTCATGTTGAGCCACTGGAGGGAACGGTAGGTGTTCTGCGGTCCGCCCATCGTTCCCCTGACGAACGGAAGGACGGATTGCGGTCCGATCGCCCCGAACTCGAACAGCTGGATGACGTTGGGTACGTAGAGCTTCTGAGCCAGAATGGCCACGACCTGCGGGATTCCCCATCCGACGAAGAATGTCCTGCCGTCCTCGAGCAGTCGCGCTCCCTGCGCGATCATGAACTCCGTGTCCGTGAACTCCACCATACGCGTCATGGCTCTTCTCCTTCCCCCCCCGCCATGTGGATCTCCCCACGGTTTATCGTCTAGCGGTATCCTTCGATGATGGTCGCCCGGCCCCGAAGCTCCTTCATCTTCGCGGCCCCGACGCGCCGGTCGAGGAACTCCTCGTGGTCGGCAATGCTGTAGATGGTGTCGTGTAGGTACTTCTGCATCTGCTCCTCGTTCCGGATTCCGTTGAGAACGTCGATGTGCGGGAGGTCGATTTCGTATCGCGCCGGCATCGCCCCGGGGTAGGCGCCAAAAGGTGCGTGGACCACCGCGTCTACGAGGAAATACGGAATGGTGGTTCTCATCGGGTCCTTTCGGAACTCCTCCGGTTCGACGATTTCCTCCGCCGAGACGATCACCCGGTGGGAGGCCATCGCCGCCTCCAGGGCGAACAGGTTCGTTCCGAAAATGCGGGCGTCGCCGTAGATATCCGCCTGGTGGACGTGGAGGAAAGCGACGTCTGGATTTAGAGCCGGCACGGCGGCCAGGGGGAGTCCCGTGTAGGGGTCCTCGATCACCTTCGCCGCGGAGACGGCCATGTTGTCCGACCCGAGGAGGTCCCGGGTCGGGAGAAAGGGAACGCCCCGTGCGCCGGCAAGCAACCGGAGTGCGAGACCTCCGTTGGTCCAATCGTATACCCGGACCTTGCCTTCGCAGACCGCCTGTCCGATGTAGCTGCCGTATCCCAGGAACCCGACGTCGATGCGCGTGGCGCACCCCGCACCTGTCAGCAACGCGGATTCGTGGAGGGTGAATTCGGCCCCTATCCAGAGGTCCTTCCTGCGCTGGCGGATGACCTCCCGGATGAGCGATTGCGGCCCCCTGGTCAGGCTGGAGAAATCGTAGACGAGATAATCGCCGTCGGATACGAATGCGGAAATGGCTTCCTTCGCCGGGCGGAGCTTCGGTTCCGGCTTCCGGCTCCTCTTGTCTCTCACGAACCGCCGAAAATCGTCAGGATGCTCGAACCGGTACTCGATCTCCCCCTCTTTCAGGATTCTCATCGCCCTTTTCCCCGTCTCCCCTTCCCATTTCCCCGCCCTTCCGAAAAGGGAAAGCCGAACTTGTGGTCCACCACCCGTTCCGCTACGGAGTAGGGATCCCGGTGTTTTTCGGCGATCTCCCCGAGAAGAATCTCGAGCACTCCGCTCCGTGACAGGTCCTCCACGGCTTTCTCGATGAGCTTTTTCTTGAGTATCTCCATGAGTTCCACCCGTGCTTTTTCCCTGCGGTACCGGGCAAGGTTTTCCGCGCGGGAAACGAACTTCCAATGTCGGACAATCCCGGAAAGGAGTTCGGGGAGGCCGGTCCCCGTCTGCGCGACGGTGGCCATGACGGGAGGGATCCAATCCCCCTCCCCGTAGTTGTTCATCGACACCATCGTCTCGAGTTCCTGCCTCGTCCTGTCGGCGCCTTCCCGGTCGGATTTGTTGACCACGAAGATATCGGCGATCTCGAGGATCCCCGCCTTGAGCGCCTGGATGTCGTCCCCCATGCCCGGCACCACGAGGACGATGTTCGTGTGGGCCACCTTGACGATCTCCACCTCGTCCTGCCCCACGCCGACGGTCTCGATGATGACGATGTCCTTGCCCATGGCGTCCATGACGTTCACGATGTCGATGGTGGATTTGGAGAGGCCGCCCAGATGTCCGCGGGTTGCCAGGCTCTTGATGAACACGCCGTCGTCGAGCGCGTGTTTATGCATGCGGATACGGTCACCGAGGATCGCCCCGCCGGAGAACGGGCTGGTGGGGTCGATGGCGACGATTCCGACGGTTTTCCCTTCCCGTCGGATCTCCCCGGTGAGGGAGTCCACGAGGGTGGATTTTCCGACTCCCGGCGCTCCCGTTATCCCCAGGATGCATGCCCTGCCGGTGTGCCGGTACAAGGCCTTGAGTGTCCTGTGCGCGGAGGGGATCTCGTCGTCCAGATCCCGCATCAGGCGGGCGGCGGCCCGAATGTCGCCGGAGAGGACGTTTTTCGCCGAGACGACCATAGGTGTCAGTGCCCCTGAATCAGACGGCGGGCGATGATCATGCGTTGCACCTCCGAGGTTCCTTCTCCGATCTCGCATAGCTTGGCGTCCCGCATGTACCTCTCCACGGGGTATTCGCGGATGTATCCGTACCCCCCGAAAATCTGGACCGCCTTGATCGTGGAGCGCATGGCGGCCTCGGAGGCGAAAAGTTTCGCGATCGCCGCCTCCTGTACGTAGGGTTTCCCGGCGTCTTTCCGGTAGGCAGCGCGGTATGTGAGCAGCGATGCGGCGTCGAGCTCCGTTCCCGCGTCCGCGATCATCCACTGGATGGCCTGGAAGGACGATATCGGCTGCCCGAACTGATGTCTATCCTTTGCGTAGGCAATCGCCTCTTCCATGGCGCCCCGTCCGATTCCGACTGCCAGTGCGGCGATGGAAATGCGTCCCCCTGCGAGGTTTCGCATCGTGTCGCGAAAACCCGAATTGACCTCCCCGATCACGTTGCCGGGCTTCACCTCGAGATCTTCCAGCACGAGTTCCGCCGTGTCGGAAG
The DNA here is from genome assembly GCA_049688015.1 of Candidatus Deferrimicrobiaceae bacterium. Lineage (GTDB taxonomy): Bacteria > Desulfobacterota > Deferrimicrobia > Deferrimicrobiales > Deferrimicrobiaceae > CSP1-8. The sequence goes on from JBAVJZ010000020.1 coordinate 13,338, forward strand.
AGCGCATCCCGAGCTTGTGGAGTGGTTTCCCCGGGAAAAGACCGGGTGTCCCGGCTTCGACCAGGAAAGCGGTTATGCCGTCACGTCCCTTCTCCCTGTCGGTCACGGCAAGGATGAGGTACACGTCCGCGACGCTGCCCTGTGTGATGAACATCTTGTTCCCGTTGATGACCCAGCGGTCCGCCTTCCACTCCGCCCGTGTCTTCATGTTGAGCGAATCCGAGCCCGACCCGGGCTCGGTCAGGGCCCACGCCCCCAGACTCCGCCCGGAGGCGAGCTCCGGAAGGAATTTCCGACGGATCGCCTCGGAGCCGAATGCGAGGATATGCGCGGTACACAGGGAATTGTGGGAAGCGACGGTCAGGCCGAGCGACCCGTCGCCCTTCCCGATTTCCTCCACCGCGATCGAGTAGCTGATCGTGTCCATCCCGGCCCCGCCGTACTCCTCGGGGACCATCACGCCCATGATCCCGAGCTCACCCAGTTTCGCCACGGTTTCCGCGGGGAAGATGCCCGACTCGTCCCAATAACGGGCGTGCGGGCGTACTTCCCTGCCTACGAAGGTCCGCACCATCTCCCGCAGGGAGACGTGTTCGTGGGAAAGCTCGAAATTCATCGCGGGTATCGCCCCTAGGACGGGACGAAATACACGTCCGTCGGTTTGAGCTGGGAATTTCGCCGGAATTTCGCCTTGACCTTCATTCCGATCCGGATCTCCTCCGGTCCTTCCACGCCTACCAGGCGGGTGAGGAGCAGCGTGTCCACCCCGTCGAACTCGACGAGGATCAGGTGGAAGGGGGTCTCTTTCAGGAATTCCTCGCTTCCGTAGTAGCACGTGGTGAAGGTGTGGACGCGACCCTCCCGGGGAAGCTCGGTCCAGTCGGTTTCCCCCCCGCAGGAGGCACAATGAAGTCTCGGGGTTGCGTAGGTGTACCGGCATCGGCCGCATCGGGTCCCGAGCAGCTTCCCGTTGGCGATCCCGGCGAAAAATGGGGAATCCTGCCCGTAGGAGTGGAGGTACTCGACGGAAGAGGGGTGGCGGATTACGATCGGGGACATATCTTTCAGCGTGCCCAGATCCTTCGGAAACGGGACGTTGTATACCGTAGCCCCCGTCATCACCTCTTCGATCTTGGCCTTCCGCCCGTGGAGCGGCGGTTTCGCCGGGCCGATTCGCTTATTCGCCATGGTCTACCACCCCTTTTCCAGGATCGACACGGTGACATACGTGCCAGTGCCGGCGTGACTGTGGATAAGGCCGCGGTTCGCTTTCTTCAGCTGGAGCTCCCCCGATCCGAAATGCTTTCGTATGCTCCCCTGGATCTGCCAGAAGGCGAAGACGGCCTGCATCAGTCCGGTCGCGCCGACGGGATGTCCGCAGGCGATTAGTCCCCCCGAGGGATTGACCGGAATCGTCCCCTTATTCTTCAGTTTCAGGCCGTAGTCGATTCGGGGCATGAAGGGATGGCCCTGTTCGACGAACTTCCCGCCTTCCCCGTACCGGCAGAGTGCCAGATCCTCGTAGGTCTGGATCTCCGATGACGTGTAGGCGTCGTGGAGTTCGATGAAGTCGATCTCCTTCAGGGGGTCCTTTATCCCGGCCATTCTGTACGCCTGGAGACCGGCGCTCCGTCCCGCACGGAAGGAATGTACGCCGGGATATTTCACGTTCCGGTAGTCGCGCTCCTTTTCGTTCGGGGCGAGAATCACCTTCCCGTGAGGACGGTCTGCCATCCGCATCATGTCGGTGCCGGTCCCGACTCCGGTTATCCTGACAGGCTTGTCGGTGAGCCGGTTGGCCGTCTTCTCATCCGCGAGTATGCAGACGGCGGCCCCGTCCGACATGACGCAGATGTCGAGGAGGGTCAGCGGGTAGGCCACCATATCGGAATTCCGAACCTCCCGGACCGTCAGGCGTTTCCGTTTCTGGGCGTAGGGGTTGAAGCAGGCGTTCCTGTGGTTCTTGACCGATACCATCGCCATCTGCTCGACGGTGGTACCGAACTCGTGGATGTGGCGGTTCACCATCATCGCATAGTAGCCGGAGTAGAACCCTCCGACGGGATAGTCGAAATTCATGTCCGAAGCGTGGGCGATGAACTCGTTACCTTTCCAGGTCTGGACACGGGACATCGTCTCGAAGCCGAAGGCCACGCAGCAGTCCATTCGCCCGGACGCAACGGATTCCCAGGCAGACTGGAAGCACAATCCCCCTGTGGCACCGCCGCCCTCGATCCTCTTGTTCGGCTTCGGACAGAGGCCAAGATAGTCCGCGGCCATGATCCCGGCCATCAGCTGCCGCGTGAAGTGGTCCGAGAAGTAGGATCCCACCGAGCCGTCGATCATATCCGGCTTGAGCCGGGGGACATCCCCGAGCGCGTAGTCGAATGCCTCCTTCACCATCTTCTGGAACGTCGCGTCCGGTCGTGCCTTGGCGAATTTGCTTACCCCTCCCGACACCATGTATACCGGTCTCACTTTCTTCCCTCCTGGCTTGCGAAAAATCCGTTCCGGGAACCGGCCGGCTACGCCCTGGGCCGAACCCGCCGGTGTACGTATTCGACGATTTCCGCAAGCGGTGTCCCGGGGGTGAATACCCTGTCCACTCCTTTTTTTCGTAGACCCGGAATGTCGTTGTCCGGGATGATGCCGCCACCGAACACCACGATCCGCCCCATCTTTTTCTTCTTGAGCAGTTCCACGACCTTTGGGAAGAGGTAATTGTGAGCCCCGGAAAGAATCGACAGGCCGATCGCGTCGACGTCCTCCTGCACGGCGGCGTTCACGATCATCTCCGGGGTCTGGTGAAGCCCGGTGTAGATGACCTCCACCCCTGCGTCCCGCAGTGCGCGCGCGATGATCTTGGCTCCCCGGTCATGGCCGTCGAGCCCCGGCTTTCCCACCATGACACGGATTTTCCGCTTTCCTTTCGCTTTTCCCGTCCCCGATCGTTTTGTCGCCGTCGCACTTGCCATCTTCGCCCCCTGTTACGTTTTAATACATTGCCGGATCGGTATAGGTACCCATCGTTTCCCGGAACGCGTCGCAGATCTCCCCCAGAGTGACGTATTCCTTCACCGCCTCGAGGATGACAGGCATCAGATTGATGCGAGAGAGGGATGCTTCCTTCAGGGCCTCGACCCGGGAAGCCACCCGCCTCGCATTTCGCTTCCTGCGTACTTCCTGCGTACGTGCGATCTGTTTTCGCTCGACCTCCTTGTCGATCTTCAGAATCGGAATGGGAATCTCCTCGTCGCTCGTGTAGCAGCTGACTCCCACGATCTTTTTCTCCCCCTTCTCCAGGAGGCGCTGGTAATGGTACGAGGCGTCGATGATCTCTCTCTGCGGGTATCCCCGCTTGATGGCCTCGACCATCCCCCCCATCTCGTCGATCTTCCGGATGTACCGAATCGCCTTTGTTTCCATCTCGTTCGTCATCTTCTCGAGGAGGAAGGATCCGCCGAGCGGATCGACGGAGTTCCCTACGCCTGATTCCTCAGCGAGGATCTGCTGCGTGCGCAGGGCGATGGTCACCGCCTGCTCGGTGGGAAGGGCAAGCGATTCGTCCATGGAATTCGTGTGGAGGGACTGCGTACCCCCCAGCACCGCCATCAACCCCTGGAGGGCCACCCGCACCACGTTGTTTTGCGGCTGCTGGGCGGTAAGCGTCACACCGGCGGTCTGGGTGTGAAAGCGCAGCTTCCAGGAGTTCTCGTCCTTCGCCCGGAACCGTTCCCTCATGATGTTTGCCCACATGCGGCGCGCGGCGCGGTACTTCGCGATTTCCTCGAAGAAATCCATATGGGCGTTGAAGAAGAAGGAGAGGCGGGGAGCGAACTTGTCGACCGGGATGCCCGCCTCGATTCCCGCCTGGACGTAGGCGATGCCGTCGGCAATGGTGAATGCGAGTTCCTGGACCGCCGTCGATCCCGCCTCACGGATGTGGTACCCGCTGATGCTGATGGTGTTCCATTTCGGCACGTGCTCCGAGCAGTACGCCAGTATGTCGGTGATGATCCGCATGGAAGGCTCGGGAGGAAAGATCCAGGAGTGCTGTGCGATGTACTCCTTCAGAATGTCGTTCTGGATCGTTCCTCCGATCTTCCGGGGGGACACTCCCTGCTGTTCCGCCACAGCGATGTACATCGCCAGGAGGACCGCGGAAGGGGCGTTGATGGTCATGGAGGTGGTGATGCTGTCCAGCGGTATCCCCTGAAATAGGATCTCCATGTCCCGGAGGGAGTCGACTGCCACTCCGCACATCCCGACTTCTCCGCGGGCTCTCGGGTTATCCGAGTCGTACCCCATGAGCGTGGGGAAATGGAACGCCACCGAGAGGCCGGTCTGTCCCTGGCTCAGCAGATAATGGTAACGCGCGTTCGTGTTCTCCGCGGTGCCGAATCCCGAGAATTGGCGCATGGTCCAGAGGCGACTTCGATACATGGACGGGTGGATCCCGCGGGTAAACGGGTACACGCCGGGGAATCCGACCTCCTTCAGGAAGTCGTGTCCTTCGAGGTCCGCCGGCGTGTAAAGGGCCGCCACCTCCTCGTCGGAGACCGTGGAAAACCGTTTGCGTCTTTCCTGCGGCATCGCTTTCGTCTCCTTCCTGCCGTTCAAGCCCCTTCCCCTCTTCCTTTATCGTTCGACACCGACGCGCGCGTCGATCCCCTTGCCGTAATAATGCTTGATCTCCCTCATTTCCGTCACCAGGTCTGCGACCGCGACGATCTCCTCGGGGGCGCCGCGCCCGGTCAGCACGATCTCCATTCCGTCCGGTTTCCTGTGCAACAGATCAAGGACCTCCGCGACGGGCAGCAGTCCGAAGTCGACGGCGCAGTTGATCTCGTCGAGAACGACGATATCCGCCTTCCTGCCGAGGACCACCGCCTTCGCCAGCTCCCACCCTTCCCGGGCGAGCCGGGCATCCTCCGGGTCGGGGTTTTTCCGGTCGACAAAAGTGTCCCTCCCGGCCTGGTGGATCTCGACGAAGGGAGACAGCATGTCCACGCCGTGCAGCTCCCCGTAGTCGATCCATCCCTTCATGAACTGGATGATCACGGTTCGCAGTCCGTGTCCCGCCGCCCGGACGGCCAGCCCCAGGGCCGCTGTGGTCTTCCCCTTGCCGTTTCCCGTGTACACCTGGATGTATCCCTTCCCTATGGGTCCCGGTTTCAACGGTATCCCTCCCGCACAAGGTCCCGGGCGATGATGATCCGCTGGACCTCTGAGGTCCCCTCGTAGATCGTGGTGACCTTGACGTCCCGCAAATGTCTCTCCACCGGGTATTCGCGCATGTACCCATACCCGCCGTAGACCTGAACCGCGCGGTGGCATGCCCGGTACGCCGCCTCGGACGCAACTAACTTCGCGACCGCCGCCTCACGGGTGAACGAGCCTCCCCTCTCCTTGCGATAGGCGGCGCGAAGTGCAAGAAGTCCGGCGGCATCCAGCTCCGTCGCGGAATCGGCGAGCATCCACTGGATCGCCTGGAATTCGGAAAGAGGCTGCCCGAACTGCTTTCGCTCCTTGGCGTAAGAGATCGCCGAATCGACCGCCGCCCGGGCGATCCCGATCGCCTGCGACGCGATCCCGATCCGGCCCCCGTCCAATGCGGCCATGGCGATCCGGAATCCCTCGCCCTCCTCTCCCAGCCGGTTCCGTTTCGGCACCCGGCAGTCCTCGAAGGTGAGGGATGCGGTGTCGGATCCTCTCAATCCCAGCTTCCGCTCCGGCCTTCCGCTGGAATACCCGCGGATCCCGCGCTCGACGAGAAAGGCGCTTATTTTTTTCTCCGGCTCCTTCTGCGTAACGGCCGTGACGATGGCGACGTCCGCGCGGGACCCGTTGGTGATGAGGGTCTTGCTGCCGTTCAGGACATACGCGTCTCCGTCCGGAACGGCGACGGTGGAGATCCCAAAGGCATCGGACCCGGCCGAAGGTTCGGTAATCGCGAACGCTACCGTCCCGGCGCCGGAGAAGAGATCCGCAAGGAAGCGACGCCGCTGTTCCTCGCTGCCGAAGCGATAGATCGTTTCCCCCACCATGTTGGCGACCGCCATCCCTACCCCGGTGGATGCGCACCCCCGTGCCACTTCTTCAAGAGCGATCGCATAGGCAACCGCGCCGGCCTCCGAGCCCCCGTAGTACGCAGGAACGAGCATACCGAGAAGACCGAGTTCGGCCAGACGGCTCAGGGTCTCGTCCGGGTAGCGACTATGCTCGTCGATCTCCGCGGCCTTTGGAGAGAATTCCTTCCTGGCCAGGGACCGGACCATGTCCTGTATCTGCGTCTGTTCGCCGGTGTGTTCGAACTGCATGCTTCAGTCTCTGAGCAAGTCCGAGGCGATGACCAACCGCTGGATTTCCGATGTTCCCTCGTAGATCTCCGTGATTTTCGCGTCCCGGAAATGCCGCTCCGCAGGGTACTCCCTGATGTATCCGTATCCGCCGTGAATCTGTATCCCCTTCACGCTCGCCCGCATCGCCGCTTCGGAAGCATACAATTTCGCCATGGCGGATTCCTTCGTGTACCGCAAATTCCGGTCCTTTCTCCATGCGGCGCGGTAGGTAAGCATCCTCGCGGCGTCGATTTCCGTGGCCATGTCTGCGAGCATCCACTGGATCGCCTGGAAGTTCGCGATGGGCTGGCCGAACTGCTTGCGCTCCTTCGCGTATGCAAGGGAATCCTCAAGCGATGCACGGGCGATCCCGATCGCCTGGGCGGCTATCCCGATCCTGCCCCCGTCGAGGGTGTGCATGGCGATCTTGAATCCCTCTCCCTCGTTTCCCAGCCTGTTCGCTGCAGGGATCTTCACGTCCTCCAGGATGATGGACGCCGTAGCGGATGCGCAAATTCCAAGCTTTACTTCTTTTTTACCAACAGTTATCCCTTGCATCTTCATGTCAAGGATGAAGGCTGTGATCCCTTTGTGTTTCTTCTCCCTGTCGGTCATTGCGAATAGGACGCATATATCTGCCTGGGTGGCGTTCGTGATGAAGTTCTTTGTTCCGTTGAGAACGTAATGACTCCCATCCCGAACGGCCGTCGTCTTCTGGGATCCTGCATCGGATCCCGCCCCCGGCTCCGTGAGTCCGAAACACCCCAGGTGTTTTCCGGATGCGAGAGAGACGAGATATATTCTCTTCTGCTCTTCGCTGCCGAACGAAAGGATCGGGGCGCAAGCAAGGGAATTGTTCACCGACAGGATGACGGCCGTGGACGCGCAGGCCCGGGCAATCTCCTCCGTCGCGATCGCGTAGCAGATGTTGTCCATTCCCGCTCCCCCGTACTCCTCGGGGACGGCCACGCCCATCAGCCCCAGACCGGCCATCTGACGGACGAGTTCTTCCGGGAAGCGCCCGGTCTCGTCCAGCTCCGCTGCCTTAGGGAGCACCTCCTTCTGCGCAAAGCTTTGCGCCATTTCCTGGATCATCCTCTGTTCATCGGTAAGGTCGAAATCCATCTTCTCCGCTCCCCCCGGTAGTGCGGTGATCGTCGTGGTGCCTATCTACCCTGAAACGTCGGCTTCCTCTTTTCCAGAAATGCGGTCATCCCCTCCGCTCCGTCCACGGTGGAAAACATGACGGCGAAGGCGTTCGCCTCGAGCGCACAGGCAGACCCCAGGTCGAGGTCGATTCCGCGATTCATGACCGACTTGGCGGTACTCAGGGCGACCGGCGCCTTCTCGAGGATCTTCCGGGCGATCTCCCGCGCGGTTTCCATCAGGCCATCCTGGGGCACGACCCGGTTCACCAGCCCGATCTCGTACGCCCTTTGCGCCGAAATCATCTCCCCCGTCAGGACGATCTCCTTCGCGATATTCCGCCCCACGAGACGGGAAAGGCGCTGCGTCCCGCCCCATCCCGGGATGATACCGAGGTTGACCTCCGGCTGGGCGAATTTCGCATTGTCGGAAGCCACCAGTATGTCGCACGCCATTGCCAGTTCGCAGCCGCCCCCCAGCGCAAACCCGTTGATCACTCCGATCACCGGATGGGGGAGACGCTCGATGCCCCCGAGGACCCCGTTCCCGAACCGGGAAAACTCCAGCACCTGGAGCGGCGTGAAATCCCGCATTTCGGAGACGTCCGCCCCCGCGACGAATGCCTTTTCACCCGCTCCCGTGAGCAGGACAACCCCCACGTCGTCTCGCTGCGCGATCGCTTCCAGGGCGGCGGCAAGCTCCTGCATCGTCGCCCTGTTCAAAGCGTTCAACGACTTCGGCCGGTTGATGGTGATGGTGGCGATCCTGCCGGAAACATCGACAAGCAGATTTTCGTAGGCCATTTCTTGTTCCCCCCATCACTTTTTTTCGTACGTGTAGAATCCTCTCCCCGTCTTCTTCCCGAGATAGCCGGCCTCCACATATTTCCGTAGAAGCGGACACGGTCGGTACTTCGGATCCCCGAAATCCTCCTGGAGCACCTTCATGATCTCGAGGCAAGTATCCAGGCCGATGAGATCCGCCAGGGCAAGCGGGCCCATCGGGTGGTTCGCCCCCATCCGCATGATGGCGTCGATCTCCTCGGCCTTTCCCACCCCCTCCATCAGGGCGAACACAGCCTCGTTGATCATCGGCATCAGGATCCGGTTGACGACGAACCCGGGGAAATCGTTGGCCGGGACGGGCTCCTTTCCCAATCGGCGGGCCAACTCCATGGTTGTGGAGAAAGTCTCGGGAGATGTCGCAAGCCCACGGATGATTTCGACCAGCTTCATGAGGGGTACCGGGTTCATGAAATGCATCCCGACGACCTTGTCGGCGCGCCTGGTAGCGGATCCGATCCTGGTGATGGACAGGGAGGAGGTGTTCGTGGCGAGAACTTTTCCCGGAGGCACGATTTCGTCGAGCTGCCGGAAGAGGGAAAGCTTGAGATCCTCCCGCTCCGTGGCCGCTTCCACAACGAAATCGCATGCGGCAAAATCGCTCAGGCGCGTTGTTGTAGCGAGGTTTTCCGACATCACTTCCTTGTCGCCTGCGGTGATCTTTTCCTTCCGTACGAGTATGTCGAGTCCCTTCCCGATCCCCGCACGCGAATTCGCGAGGATCCCGTCGGACAGGTCGTTCAACAGGACCTTGAATCCGTTCATCAGGGAGACCTGGGCGATTCCGCTCCCCATCTGTCCCCCGCCGACGACTCCGATGGTCCGGATTTCCATGTTCCCTCCTCCTGAAAAAATGGCGTTCCTCCCTGCGGAAGGTGTCAGGGCGTGCGGTATTTACGTTACCGGCGCTCGACGAGCAACGCGACGGCCTCTCCGCCACCGATGCACAGCGACGCGACGCCGTAGCGCTCTCCCCGGTTCTCCATGGCGTACAGGAGCGTGGTCAGGATCTTCGCTCCCGATGCGCCGACCGGGTGTCCGAGAGCGACCGCCCCGCCATGGACGTTGACACGCTCCGGGTCGAGCGAAAGACCTCGTATCGCCGCGATCGCAACCGAGGAGAAGGCTTCGTTGATCTCGTAGAGTCCAACCTGATCCTTGTCTATCCCCGTCTTCTGGAGCAGGCTGCCGATCGCATCGATCGGCGCCAGCGTGAACCAGGCCGGCGCCCGGGAGGCGGTCGTATATCCCGCGATTCTTGCCAGTGGTTTGATACCCCGCATGGCGGCGGCCTCCGCCGACATGACCACGACGGCCGCGGCACCGTCGTTGATGGTGGAGGCGTTTCCCGCGGTGACCGTCCCCCCCTTCTCGAACGCCGGTTTCATCGAGGGAAACTTCTCGATGTTTCCACGGCCCGGTTCCTCGTCGACGCGGAAGACGACGGGGTCCCCCTTCCTCTGAGGGATCTTCACCCCCACGATTTCCTTGTCGAAATTCCCGTCCCGGATCGCCGCAAGCGCCCGCCGGTAGGAATTGCCGGCGTACTCGTCCTGCTCCTCCCGGGTGATGCGGTGCTCCCGGGAAAGCAGTTCCGCGCAGTTCCCCATGTGGATGCCGTCGTATGCGTCGATCAGTCCGTCGATCATTATGTGGTCGTAAATCGCGTCGTTTCCGAGGCGGTACCCGGTTCGGCCCTTCTTCAGGAGGTACGGGGCCTGGCTCATCGACTCCATGCCGCCTGCCACCACCACTTCGAACTCGTCCGTGGCAACGGCCTGGGCGGCGAGCATCACGGCCTTCAGCCCTGAACCGCACATCTTGTTGATGGTCATCGCTCCCGCCGATACGGGGATCTCCGCGAAGATTCCCGCCTGGCGCGCGGGTGCCTGTCCCACGCCGGCCGGCAGGACGTTTCCCATGATGATCTGTTCCACTTCTTCCTTTTTGATTCCGCTGCGGGAAACCGCCTCGGCGATCGCAACCGCGCCGAGCTTCGGCGCCGGGATGTCGGCAAGGCCTCCGAGAAAGCTTCCTGCGGCCGTTCTAGCAGCGCTCGTGATAACGACTTCCTTCATCGGTTTCTCCTTTGCCAGGTTCCCGTCGCCCTCATGTTTCCTCCATCATCATCTTTCCGCGCAGGCGGGTCTGGTACTCTCGAATTTCCGTCTTCAGGGCAGCCAGCTGGCTGATCCGGTCGTCGATCTGCACCGCCCGCTCATCCAGGATCGCCAGCAGTTTCGGAAGGATCTCCCGGTTGTTCCTCTGGGTCCGGTACACCTTCTCCAGCTCGACCATCTCCGCCAGGGAGAGACCGAGGACCTTGAGCCGGTTGATGAATTTGAGACGTCGGACGTCGTCGTCGGTGTAGACCCGTTTCCCGTTCTCGATCCTGCGGACGCTGTGCAGAAGTCCTATCTCCTCGTAATACCGGATCGTCCGCTGGGACAGGTCGACCGTCCTGGCCAGTTCCCCGATGGAATAGGTCTTCTGCTTCTGCGCGGGGGGGGTCATTTTGCCACCTTACGTTAACTGGCAAAATCGTATCGGAACGGAATCCTGCTGTCAAGAAGTTCTCTGGCCCTTCCCCGATTATTTACTGTAACAGTCTGAATATAAATGGGTATGTGCGCTGCTTATTCGGAAACGTAGTTTGAAATCTATTTGGCGATCCGTTTTAGCAACTCCTCGGCCCGCTTTTTCTCCATTCGCTGCTCAGGAACGACATCCGGAAACTCGTCGTCGGGAAGGACGACGGCGGCCTCGAGTTCCTTCCTGGCAAGATCGTTCTTCCCGTCCTTTACGTACGCTTCCGCGAGGAAATACCGGTTACCGGCATAATTCGGAAAGGCCTCTACGGCGCGCTTACCGAATTCGATCGCTTTCGTTGCGCTTCCGCCGAGGAGTCCCGGCAGTTTGGTATAGTAGGCGCAGAAGAACCGGTCGGGTCCACCATAATAATATTCCGGATCGAGCGACGCCGTCTTTTCGTTCAGCTTGCTCACCGTGCTGATCCCGAACAGGTTGGAAAACGTCCCTTTGAGATTGTTCTGCCGGGCCAGATTTGCCGCCTCGAAGAAATATCCTCCCGGTTTCCCCGGAGCCGCCGCGGATGCCTTCTTTCCGTACTCCCTTCCCCTGGCGTAGTGTTCGAGAGCCTTCCTAGCGTTCGGCGACTCGAGGATCTGCCCTACCCAGTAATGAAGGCGGGACAAACGCAAAAGGACCCCGTAATCGTCCGGCTTTTCCTTGAGAAGATCCTCGTATGCCGCGATCGCCTCGGCCGCTTTCCCGGGGTCTTCCCTCTCGTTCCACAACAGTTCGGCCTTCGTATCCAGTTCGGTGCTCCGGGATATGGTCGGCATGACGGCGATCAGAAGGAGCGTCAACAAGAGCATGAAGTACGACAGCACTTTTCTCATCTTTTCCTCCCCGGGTGGCAACGGTTGTCCGGTAGTTCGACGAAAGCCTCGAGGCGTGTGCGGCAGGCGCCCTCGGCGAAATCCCGTTCGTCCTCCTTGTCCTGCCCATCAAAATGCACGCAATCCCCGAGGATTTCAAGCGCGTCGCTCGTTTATGAAAGCCATCTTTCGACTTTCCTTCCGGGCGAGCCACCCTGCCGGGAAGTGACACCGCATCAACCTCTTCGTCTCCATGGCGGATTCGAGGCGCTTCGGTATCGCCTCCGCCTATCCTCCCGTCTCGACGAACGTTTCGATGCGCATTTTGACGGAAGTTCTCTCCTCCCCATGGAGGTCGATGTCCAGGCAGAGAAAAGGTATCCCCCTCTTCCGTGATTCGTCGGCCATGCCGGAGATCTCACCGGATTCGGGCTCGCACTGCCGGACTCGGAGCAGTAGGATCCTGTCGGCACCGGACCCCTCGAAACGGTCGAAGAGATGTTCGATCCGCATTCGCCCGATGCCGTGCAGGGTCGGGCACGGATCCCTCCGCAGGTGTCTGCGGACAAGGGACAACGGCATGTCCCCCGACTCACGCGGCGAACCGGAATAGTACCGGTTTCCGAGTGCCAGGTCGTTCCCCACGATCGCAGCACCTGCCTCGTCCAGCGCCTCCATCACCGGTAGGGTCGCCAGGGTGCCGGCGAGAAACACTTTTGCGCGCGTTTCAGAGGGGGTCGCGTTCGATCGGGCAAGCGCTTCCCTGAGCATTTTCGTGTGCGCCTCCTTGGGCAGCGCCATTCCCGCCCTGGCAAACGTCAGAAATTCCATCCCGGTGAAGGACCCCGGGGATTCCGCCATCCTCTCCTCGAGAAGGGCGAAAGCCCTCCGGTTCTCGTTGTACACCCGGACAGAGCTGTCCAGCGCGCCCTCGGACACCTCTCTTCCGGAAACCTTTCCGGCCCACTCGCGGAAGGCCTCGATCCGGTCGAGCATGTACTCTGGTGCGCCGGGAGTTTCTGCGGAAGCGGGAAAGACGAAGGGGAACCGGGGCCGATCGTCACGGAGCGGGAAAAGGACCTCGAATGCGTTCCGGAGGGTGTCGCAGGTGGACGGAATGACCCACGCATCGATTTCCTCCCATTTGCCCGAACGGATGGAAGAGATGACGCCGTCCGCGACAGAACAGAGAGAAGGGGGGACGCCCGCAGAGGAAGCGGGGGCGAACTCGTTCCCCCAGATAGTTACCGGCAGCATCCCCGCGGCGTGGAGAACTTCTTCGGGGACATGGATCGGGATGCACCCCGCCGCCTTGCGGCCCGAAAGTGATCTCCAGCGGGATACCGCGGCCGCGGGATCCCTGCAGACTTCCGAGGCGAACCGGAAGGCCCACTCCACCCCGGAAGACACGTGTCACACCCGCGCGGGTACGATCTTGCGGATACAGGACACCTATTTCCCCTGGTAGAGGACCGCGAGGATCATGGCTCCCCTCTCCTCGGTGGAGTGGACATGGTGGGGAATGGACGAATTGTAATAGATGCAGTCCCCCTCGGAAAGAACGTCGGAATACTTGTCGAGGAAAACCTCCACTTTTCCCGAAAGGACAAAAAGAAATTCCTCCCCCTCGTGGGAATTCCGTACCACGTTGCGCTCGAGGAGCGGCTGGAGGCGGACGAGGAAGGGTTCCATCTTCCTCCCCGCCTTACCGGCCCCGAGCGCCTCGTACGTGTAGGCGGATTTGCCGCCCTCCTTGAGCCCCACGCGGGAAACGGTGGTTCGATCCTCCTTCCGCACGATTGAAAACGCCCGTTCTTCCTTTCCCCCGATGAACGCCGAAACCGAAGTGTCGAACGCGTTGGCGATCTTCACGAGGGTCCCGAGGGGAGGCGACACCATGCGGTTCTCGATCTGGGAGATCAACGCGGAGGAAAAGCCCGTTTTTTCGGCAAGCTGCTGGAGAGTTACCCCCTTTGCCTCGCGGAATTTCCTGATGTGGTCCCCCACCTGGACCTCGGGATCCCCTGCGGCAGAGCCAAAATCGCCGGACTCCTCTGCGATTTTGGACAGCAGGTCGTCCATGGACTCGTCACGGGTGATTTCTGGCAAAGGATTCCCCCTCCTTCAGTGCAGTTACGTTGAGCGGTATGAACCGTTCGTACTTTTTCGACACGACTTTCGGGAGGCACTCGAACAGGGTCTGCATCCTCACCACGCGCGTCACCCCGACATATGCGCCCAGCGCCACCATCGACGCAAGCTGCCGGCTGCCGACGGTCTCCCGGGCGATGTCGTTCGCGGGGATCGACAGTACGTTCAGGTCCGTCCGGGTGATCTTCGCGGTATCGACGAGCGACCCGTTGACGATCAGGTTTCCTTCTTTCTGCACGAAGGGAAGGTACTTTTCGAGGGAAGGACCGTTCATGATGACGCACGATTTCGGGAATCCGACGACCGGTGAGCCGATTTCCCCGTCCGAGACGACGACCGTGCAGTTCGCCGTACCGCCACGCATCTCCACCCCGTACGAGGGGAAGTAGGTGACGCTCCTCCCCTCCTCCATCGCCGCAAGGGAGAGAAGATTTCCGATCATCAGGATTCCCTGCCCACCGAAGCCCGCCATGATAACGTCGGTGGTCATACGAAGTCCGCCTGCTTCCGCTCCTTGTACACCCCGAGAGGGAAATACTCCGACATTTCGCCGAGCACGCGTTTCTGCGCGTCGAGCGGCTTCATTCCCCAGTTGGTAGGGCATGTGGAAAGAAACTCCACGAGGGAGAACCCCATTTCCCGGATCTGCATGCCGAACGCTTTTTTCAACGACTCCTTCGCCTGACGGATCTGTGCAGGGGTGCTCGTGGCGACACGCGCGGAGTACGCCGTCCCCTCGAGTGTGGCGACAAGCTCCGCCATCCTGATGGGGTATCCGTCGTTGCGGAACTCCCTCCCGTACGGCGAGGTCGCCGTTTTCTGTCCGAGCATGGTGGTCGGCGCCATCTGCCCCCCCGTCATGCCGTATGTCGTATTGTTGACGAAGAGGACGGTGATGTTCTCGCCCCGGTTCGCGGCGTGGATGACCTCGGACGTTCCGATCGCTGCGAGGTCGCCGTCCCCCTGGTAGGTGAATACGAACCTGTCCGGCTGGGCGCGTTTGACTCCCGTCGCCACCGCCGGAGCGCGGCCGTGCGGGGCCTCGGCCACGTCGACGTCGATGTAGTCGTACAGGAACACCGAGCATCCCACGCAGGCGACACCGATCGTATTTTCGCGGATATGGAAATGATCGATCGTTTCCGCGAGAATCCGGTGGGCGATCCCGTGGTGACATCCGGGGCAGAAATGGGTCCGGACGTCCACGAGGCTTTCGGGTCTTTTGAAGACCTGCCTGGGAAACGTTCCCTTCGCCTCGCCCTTCATCGCACGCCTCCGGGCTTCACGGCGATCTCCCCGGCCAGACGCCGGATCTCCTGGTGGATCTCCTCGGGTGTGGGCATGGCGCACGGTTTTCCTAGGAATCGGATCTTGTCGTGGTGCCGGGTGCTCATCCGCACATCCTCTAGCATCTGCCCCGTATTCATCTCGATCACGAGAACGACGTCCGCCTTGTCTGCGGCCTCGTCCACCGCACGCGACGGGAAGGGAAAGAGGGTGATCGGGCGGAGCATACCCACCGGGGACCCTTCCTGCCTGGCCCACTGGATCGCCGTCTTGCTCACCCGCGCGGCGGTCCCGAATGCGACGATCACGATTCGGGCCCCGTCCATATGGTACGGCTCGATGCGAACTTCCTCCTCCATTCGGCGGTATTTCCGGTGAAGCTTCCAGTTATGGGCTTCGATCTCGTTTTCCCTGAGGTACAGCGACTTCACGTACTGTCGCGGACGACCTGCGCAACCGGTCAGCGCCCACGGTTTCTCCGTCGGGACCGTGGAGAGGTATGGCGCGGGGACGAAGGGTTCCTTCATCTGTCCGATGATGGCATCCCCCAGGATCATGGCCGGGTTCCGGTATTTGTCCGCCAGGTCGAATGCGAGCATGGTCAGGGAGTACATTTCCTGTACGGAGTGCGGCGCGAGCACCGGCATCCGGTACCCTCCGTGCCCTCCGCACTTGACCGCCTGGAAATAGTCCCCCTGGGACGGCGCGATTCCGCCCAGCCCCGGTCCCGAGCGGGAGATGTTGACGATCACGGCCGGAAGCTCCGACCCGGCCATGTAGGAGAGCCCTTCCTGCATCAGGGATATCCCCGGTCCCGACGAGGATGTCATGACCCGTTTGCCCGAAGCCGAGGTCCCCAGGAGAAAATTGATCGTGGCGATCTCGCTCTCCGCCTGGAGAAACATCCCCCCGATGGGCGGAAGGTGGGTGGACATGTATTCCGGGATATCGTTCTGGGGAGTGATGGGGTACCCGTAGTAGAAACGGCATCCGGCCGCGATGGCCCCGACACAGACCGCCTCGTTCCCCTTCATCAGCTCCCGGCGGATCCCGGTGGGCGGAAGCGTCATCGCCACACCCGGATGCATACGTCAGGGCAAACTTCCGCGCATATCGCGCATCCCGTGCAGTCGTCGGGGCGTGTGAAGACCGCCGTGGCGTATCCCTGGCGGTTGACCCGGTTCCCCATCTCGATGCAGCCCCTCGGGCAGGCCGGGACGCATAGCTCGCAGGCCTTGCACCTGTCCCGGTCGATCTCGATCCTGCCCGCAGCTTTCGCGGCGCTTCCTTTCATCGTTTCCCCTGCGACCTCATTCGTATTTCGGCTTGAACTCGAAATAGTGCGTCGTCTCGATGAAACGGATCGTCCGGGACTTCGATCGCATGACGACGGAATAGGTGTTCGCCCCTCCACTGAAGAACTGGACCCCTTTCAGGAAGTTTCCGAACGTGACGCCGGTCGCTGCGAACATGACATCGCTTCGGGCGAGGTCCTCCAGCTGGTACACCTTGTTCAGGTCTGCCACCCCCATTTTCTTGGCGCGTTCCGCCTCCTCATTGTTGCGGAACTTGAGGATTCCCTGGAAATCTCCTCCAAGACATTTCAATGCCGCCGCTGCAAGGACCCCTTCCGGGGCTCCTCCCGTTCCCATCAGGACGTTGACGTCAGTCCCTTCTTTCGCAGTCGCTATGGCTGCCGCCACGTCGCCGTCGCCGATCAGCTTGATTCGCGCCCCCGCGGACCGGCACTCCCGGATCAGCTCCTCATGCCTCGGGCGGTCGAGAATGACGACGCACAGGTCCTCGACATACACCTTCAGGGCCTTCGCGATTCTGCGAAGGTTCTCGGTCGGACTGGCCGCGATGTCGATCACTCCCTTTGCCCTGGGGCCGACCGCCAGCTTTTGCATGTAGGTATCGGGCGCGTGAAGGAATCCCCCCTCCTCCGCGATCGCGACGACCGCGAGCGCGTTGTTCCCCCCCGTGGCGACAATGGTCGTCCCTTCGAGCGGATCGACGGCGATGTCGACGCGCGGGGTGTCGGACGCTCCGACTTCCTCCCCTATGAAGAGCATCGGGGCCTCGTCTCGTTCCCCCTCGCCGATCACGACCCGGCCTTTGAACTGTACGGCATTGAATGCGCTCCGCATCGCCTCGACGGCGGCCTGGTCCGCGGCCACGTTGTCTCCGCGTCCCATCAGTCTCGCCGCCGCCAGTGCGGCCGCCTCGGTCACTCGGACCACCTCAAGTGCCAGATTTCGTTCCACGGCTCTCCCCTTTCAAGGATATTGGTCGGCCGATTCCCGTCTTCTCGAGGAACAGCGCGGGAACGCGGACGATCTTCCCGTCGCCGTCCGTAAAGGCGTGAACGGTGGACCCGTCGGCCAACAGGGCCCCGTCTTCCCTCTCGATCCGGTAACCGAACGTGATGCTGGCCCGCCGGAATCCACGAACTTCCGCATGGATATCGAGTAAATCGTCGTAGCGCGCCGGTGCGAGATACCGCACCGATGCTTCCGTGACAGGCAGGTGAACCCCGATCCCGGTAAGCTCCCGGTATGCCATGCCGAGACTCCTCATGAGTTCGACCCGTCCCGTCTCGAACCACTTCAGGTAGTTTGCGTAGTAGACGATCCCCATGGCGTCGGTGTCTGCGAAGAGCACCCGGACCGTGGCGACCTTCTCCATCGCCTTACGCGTCTTTTTCCGCGAGAAGGTAGTCGATGAGGCGCGTCCCGGCGTCCAGGAACTGTCCCGTCTCTTTCGCATCCGCCTCGGTGTACCGCTTCCCCGGAAAGGACGATAGACCGGGCGGGACGGGATAGAAGATGAAGGGCACCGGCTCCTGCGAGTGGGTCCGGATCGCCACCGGCGTCGGATGGTCGGGCATCACCAGGAAGGTCAGGTCGCCCTTGTCTCTGGCACGGGCAAGGATGGGTCCCACCATCTCCTCGTCGATCCGTTCGATGGCCCGGATCTTGTCCGTTACACTCCCGTTGTGCCCTGCCTCGTCGGGAGCTTCCACATGGATCAGGACGAAGTCCTTGCTGTCCAACTCCCGCAGGGCGTGTTCGGCTTTCCCGCGGAAATTCGTATCGATGTACCCCGTGGCGCCGGGGACGGTAACCGTCTCCAGTCCCGCATACACCCCGATCCCCCGGATGAGGTCGACCGCCGCCACCACAGACCCCTTGAGTCCGTACTTCTTCTGGAACGTCTCCATTCGTGGCGGCTTTCCCTGCCCCCACAGCCAGATGGCGTTTCCCGGCAGCTTGCCGGCCTCGATTCTCTTCCGGTTCACGATATGGTCGGGGAAGATCTCCCTTGATATTTCCATGAGTTCCAGCAGGAACTCCGCACCTTCCCCTTTCGGTAAATACTCGGTGATTTTCTTTCCGTGGAAGTCATGGGGAGGGGTCGTTTCCAGGGCATCATATCCTCCGGGCCAAACCATGAGATGCCGGTAGGAAACCCCCGGGTAGAACCGGACGGCGCTGTTTTTGGTATCCTTTCCCTCGGAATCGACGAGGGACGAGATGGCGGATCCCTCGTGGACGCCGTATCCGCGGTCGTCCACCTGTTTCTGCAGAGCCTCCAGCAGTTCCGCCGCTTCGGGTGTCGTGATGTGACCGGCGGAGTAATCCTCCATCTCCGTGTCCGCGCCGTCGTTCTTGAGACAGACGATGTTGCACCGGAAGGCGACGTCGTCCTGTCCGAGGTCCACACCCATGGAGGCGGCCTCGAGCGGAGAACGCCCCGTGTACACCTCGCGCGGGTCGTACCCGATAATGCTCAGGTTGGACACGTCGCTTCCCGGGTACATCTCTCTTGGGACGACCTGTACCGTGCCCAGTGCTCCCCGGGAGGCCATGAAATCCATATGCGGCTTGTTCGCCGCCTCAAGAGGTGTTCTGTCCCCGAGGGACGGAATCGGCCAGTCGGCCATTCCGTCACCGATGAGAATGATGAATTTCCGGTTCACGTTGCCTCTCTTTCAGAAACCGAGGGCCTTCAGGACCTCCGCCATCTCCGAGGGAATGGTGACGGGCTCCACGGACTGGGCGATCGCGTTGTCCGGATCCTTCAGTCCGTGTCCGGTCAGGGTGCAGACGATCCGCTCCCCTTTGCGGAAATACGACTCTTTGCCCAATTTTATCACGCCGGCGACCGAGGCTGCCGACGCCGGTTCGCAGAAAATCCCCTCGGTCTCCGCCACGAGCTTGTACGCCTCGAGGATCTCCGCGTCGCTGACCATCCTGATGAGTCCTCCCGACTCGTCCCGCGCCGCCTCGGCTTCCTTCCAGGATGCCGGGTTTCCGATCCGGATGGCGGTCGCGACCGTCTCGGGCTTCCGAATCGGGTGTCCCCGGACGATGGGAGCGGCCCCCTCGGCCTGCCACCCCAGCATCCGGGGGAGACATCCCGATTTCCCGGACTCCCGGTATGCCTTGTAGCCTGCCCAGTACGCGGTGATGTTTCCTGCGGTCCCCACGGGAAGAACGTGGCAGTCCGGGGCGTCTCCCAGTACATCGCATATCTCGAAAGCGGCGGTTTTCTGTCCTTCGATGCGGTACGGGTTGACCGAGTTGACCAGGGTCACCGGATACTTCAGGGAAATCTCACGGACGAGTCCCAGCGCGTCGTCGAAGTTTCCCATCACCTGAATGACCTGGGCTCCATGGATCATCGCCTGGGAAAGCTTCCCGAGCGCGATTTTCCCCTCCGGGATAACAACGAACGCCCTCATCCCCGCCCTCGCCGCGTAGGCCGCCGCGGAGGCGGAGGTGTTTCCCGTGGAGGCGCAGATCACGGAGTCCGCCCCCTTCGCCTTGGCCATCGAAACCGCCATCGTCATCCCGCGGTCCTTGAACGACCCGGTCGGGTTCAGCCCCTCGTACTTCAGGTAGATCTCCGTCCCCGGGGCAATAGAGCGCGTCAGGGTCGGCGCGGGCACAAGCGGGGTGTTCCCCTCGCAAAGGGTCACCACGCACTCCTCGGGTACGGCCGGCAGAAGATCGCGGTACCTGTGTATGATTCCTTTCCGGTGCATAGGACGGTATCCTTTTGGGGGTTACAGGTTGTTTTCGATCCGGATCATGCGCGTCCGGTCAAGGACAACGGGGAGCCGGTCGGTCTCCTCGAGGGCGGCCCGCATGTCCTTCTCCTTCGCATGGTGGGTAACGATGAAGATCGCCACGGCGCTCTCCTTCTTCCGTCCCTTCTGGATGACGGAGGAGATGCTGATCTGGTGGCTCCCCAGGACCCCGGCGATCTTGGACAAAACGCCCGGTTTGTCGACCACCTGGAAGTGAAGATAGTACTCGGAGTCCACGTCGGTGAAAGGGGACACCGGGGTTCCCTTCCCGGGAACCTGGTTATGGAACCCGCTCGGCGGGATTCGGCCGGTAATCCCCTTTCCGAGGTTGCGCGCGATTTCGATGACGTCGCTCACCACCGCCGATGCCGTCGGGAGCTGCCCGGCGCCCTGCCCGTAGTATAGCGAAGACCCGACGAAGTCCCCCTTCACGTAGATCGCGTTATATGCGCCTCCGACCGTGGCAAGCAGGTGTTCGGACGGGATCATCGTCGGGTGGACGTGCACCTCGATGCCGGTCCCTCGCTGTTTCGCGATGGCAAGCAGCTTGATCGTGTACCCGAACTCGCGCGCGAAGGCAATGTCCTGCGAGGAGATGTCGCGGATCCCCTCGACGTATACATCCTCGAGGGGAATGTTCCCCCCGGTGGCAAGCCACACGAGAATGGACAGCTTGTGTGCGGAGTCGATTCCGTCCACGTCGAAGGACGGATCTGCCTCCGCGAGACCGATCGATTGCGCCTCCCCCAGAACGTCCGAGAACTCCTTTCCCTCGTTGGTCATCCGGCTGAGAATATAGTTGCAGGTCCCGTTGACTATCCCGTAGATCTCGCTGATCCGGTTGGCGGCAAGACCTTCCCGCATGGCCCGGATGATGGGGATCCCTCCTCCGACGCTGGCCTCGAACCCGATGTCGACTCCGGCGGCGTTCACCGCCCTGCTGATCTCCTCACCGTGCTCGGCCAGAAGCGCCTTGTTGGCGGTCACAACGGATTTCCCCCTCCGGATCGCTTCGATGAGGAACTCCCGGGCGGCGCCCGTTCCCCCCACCAACTCGATCACGATGTGGATGGCCGGGTCCTTGACCACGTCGGCGCTCTCGGTAGTCAGAACGCCGTCGGGAAGCAATACTCCGCGGTCCCGTTCGATGTCGATGTCGGCCACCCGTACCAGCCGGATCGGTACTCCCACCCGCCGCCGAAGAAGATCGGCGTTTTCCAGGAGGAGCCGGGCTGTCCCGGATCCGACGGTACCGAAACCGATGATCCCTACGCCTATTTCCCGTATCTCCTGCGTCATTTTGCCTTCACCTTGACGGGTGCCTGCAGGATGGCCTTCGCGCCCCGGATCGCCTGCCGGATCCTGTGCTCGTTCTCCACCAGGGCGAACCGCACGAAACCCTCCCCGTGTTCTCCGAAACCGACGCCGGGAGAGACGGCCACTTTGCCACGGGTCAGCAGCATCTTGGAGAACTCGATCGATCCCATTGCCCGGAAAGGCTCGGGGAGAGGGGCCCAGACGAACATCGTCCCCTGGGGCTTCGGAAAATTCCATCCGATCCGGGAG
The DNA here is from genome assembly GCA_049688015.1 of Candidatus Deferrimicrobiaceae bacterium. GTDB lineage: Bacteria > Desulfobacterota > Deferrimicrobia > Deferrimicrobiales > Deferrimicrobiaceae > CSP1-8. The sequence continues at coordinate 35,167 of JBAVJZ010000020.1, forward strand.
AAGCCGTCCACAAGACAGTCCCTCCGCTTCCGGTAGATATCCACTGCTTCCTCCACCACCCGGTACGGACCGTTCAGGGCCACGGTGGCGGCAACCTGGATGGCCTGGAACATCCCGTAGTCGAGATAGCTCTTGATGCGTCCCAGAGCCCCTACCATCCGCTTGTTCCCCACGACGAACCCGACGCGCCACCCGGGCATCGAGTACCCCTTGGACATGGAGTACAGTTCCACCGCCACGTCCTTCGCCCCGGGAATCTGGAGGATGGAAGGAGCCTTGTACCCGTCGAATACGAGATCGGCGTACGCAAGGTCGTGGATGACGAGGAGTTCGTTCTCTTTCGCGAATTCCACGATCCGCCGGAAGAATTCAAGATCGACCACCTCCGTCGTCGGGTTATGTGGAAAGGAAAGGATCAGGACCTTCGGCTTGGGCCAGATGGTCTTCATCGCCCGGCGGGTCCGGTCCAGGAAGTCCCCCTCCCCGCTCGTGAGCGAAATCGACCGTACGTCGGCGTTCGCGATGACCACGGAATAGGAATGGATCGGATAGGTGGGATTCGGGACTAGGGCGATGTCGCCGGGTCCCATGACGGCCAGGACCAGGTGGGACAGCCCCTCCTTGGCGCCGATGGTGGCGATCGCCTCCGTATCCGGATCCAGCTCCACGTTGAATTTCCGCTTGTAATAGTTGCATATGGCAAGCCGTAGCTTCGGAATCCCGCGGGAAGCCGAATAACGGTGGTTCCGCGGGTTCCGGGAGGCCTCGATCAACTTGTCGACGATATGCTTCGGCGTCGGGAGATCCGGATTCCCCATCCCGAGGTCGATGATATCTTCCCCATCCTTGCGCATTTTCGCCTTCAGATCGGTCACAACGGCCAGAACATAAGGGGGAAGCCGCTTGATCCGTGGGAATTCCTCCATGAACAGTCTCCTGGCGAAGTGTAAACACGATATGCTAATGAATCTGGCCAGATAAGTCAATTTTCTGGGCGGTTATTACGTCCTTTCCCCGGATCTGCACCGAAACCTCGGAGAGGGGCTCCGTTCGTGGCTCGCCGTGCAGCGCACCTGCACGGCTTACGCTTTACCTTGCTGCGCCGGCAACCGGGAGACCCCGGTCCGTTATTCCAGGGCGGCTGTCATGGCGGACTTGCTTTCCATCCACCGTTTCAGACCCGCGTGCTCGGGGAGGGACAGATCCGGGTCCCGATCAAGGAGCATCCCGGCGATCTCCCGGGCCCGGGCGAGAATCCGCGCGTCCCGCACGATGTCGGAAAAGACGAGGTCGGGAATCCCCGATTGCCGCACACCGGCGAAATCCCCGGGACCGCGGATCTTGAGGTCCTCCTCGGCGATCCGGAAACCGTCGTTGGTTCTTTCCATCACAGCGAGGCGCGCGGCCGCGTCCTCTCCCTGCCCTCCCTCGACCATCAGGAGGCAGAAGGAGGGGCGATTTCCTCTGCCGACGCGCCCACGGAGCTGGTGGAGCTGGGAAAGTCCGAATCGTTCGGCATGTTCCACCAGCATCACCGTGGCCTCCGGTACGTCGACGCCTACTTCCACGACGGTCGTGGAGACCAGAATCCGGTCCTCCCCTTGCGCGAAACGGCGCATTGCGGATTCCTTCTCTTCCTGCTTCATCCTGCCGTGCAGAAGGCCTACGCCCGTATGGGGGAATGCCTGCCGGATCCGCTCGTAGGTCCGTTTGGCGTCGCGCAGGGTCAGTTTTTCCGACTCTTCGACGAGAGGGAGGACGACGTAGGTCCGTCCGCCGGCGGCAAGTTCCTTTCGTACCCTTTCCCAGGATTCCTGTCTTCGTCCCTCCGGTACGACGATTGTCTCGACAGGAGTCCTTCCGGGGGGCAGTTCGTCGATGACGGAGACGTCCATGTCTCCGTACAGGGTCATCGCCAGCGTCCTGGGTATCGGGGTGGCAGTCATCACGAGGAGGTGGGGAGACATTTTTCCCTTCCCCCGGAGGGCCGCCCGCTGCAGGACGCCGAAACGATGCTGTTCATCGATTATCCCCAGCGCCATCTCACGGAACTCGACCCCCTCCTGGATGATGGCGTGGGTCCCGATCACCACGTCCGCCTTCCCTTCCCGGATCTCCTCCCGCGTCCGTCCCCTCTCCTTCCCGGAAAGTGCGGAAGTGAGCAGGACGACCCGCACGGGGAGGCCGCGGCAGAGGGCGGTAAAACGGTGAAAATGTTGTTCCGCGAGGATTTCGGTCGGGGCCATGAGCGCCGTCTGGGCGCCCTTTCTCCAGGCCACCATCGCGGCAACCCAGGCAACGATCGTCTTCCCGCTCCCCACGTCTCCCTGCAGAAGGCGGTGCATCGGATGGGGAAGGGACATGTCCTTGAGGATTTCGTTCAGGACCCGCTTCTGGGCTTCCGTCAGCTTGAATGGCAGTCTTTTTTTGATCTCCGTCACGATCTCCCTGTCCCACGGCAAGGGTTCCGCCGTCTCCTTGCTCACCCCGGACCGCCGCCTCGTCAGGGTCCACTGGATGAAGAACAGCTCCCCGAAGATGAAACGCTGCTGGGGGGGGGAGGAAAAAGAAAGGAGCGTTTCCGCGTCCTTTTCCGGGGGGGGAAAGTGCAGCGTCTGGAGCGACTCGTTCACCGGAGGAACGCAGGCGGCGTCGAGTATCCACCGGGGGAGGAATTCCGGCTCCGCAGCAGCGTATTTCCGGACGACTTCCCACTGGATCTTTCGGAGCGTCCGAGGCGGAATCCCCTCGATGGCGGGATATACCGGCACGATCCGTCCCATGTTCACGGGGTCTTGCTCGTCTCCGGTCGCGAGAATCTCGGGGTGGTGCATCTCCATCCGGAACTGGAATAGACGAACGGGTCCGCACAGGGTGATACTCTCCCCAACCTGGAACCGATCCTTGAGCGAAGGGTGGGATTGGAACCATTTGGCGGAAAGGCGGCCGGTTCCGTCGGATATGACCACCTCGAGGAAGCGCCTGCCCCCCCATCCCCTTCCCCCGCCGCGCACGGAAAGAACCTGCCCCTTCACGGGTACGGTCATGTCGGGTCGTACCGACTGCAGGGGGACAATGCGTCTCCTGTCCTCGTACCCTTTTGGAAAGAAGAAGAGTGCGTCGTGCGGCGTCCGGATGCCATGGGCGGCAAGTTTTTCGGCGAGCCGGGGGCCCACTCCCTTGACGTACTGGATGGAGAGGGTATCCGGCACCCGTTACCGCCCGGTTCCGCCGCCTCGCGCACGGTCCCGTGCCTGCCGCTCCCGGACCTCGTGGTATTCCTGCAGACTCCGGACGGAGAGGTCTTCCTCGATCAGGTGGAAGATCGCTTGTGCCACCGCTTTCGCCGCGGCAAGCGTCGTGACGTACGGGATGTTGTAGACGAGCGCGGTCCGCCGAATGTAATACGAGTCCGCTTTCGACTGCGCGCCCAGGGGCGTGTTTATGACGAGGGCGATCTCCCCGTTCTTGATGAGGTCGGCGACATGGGGCCGCCCCTCGTTGATCTTCAAAATCGGTTCTGCCGGGATTCCGTTCCTGACAAGGAAATCCGCTGTGCCTCTCGTGGCAGCGACGCTGAATCCGCACTCGTGCAGCATCCGCGCGGGGATAAGCATCCCGGCCTTGTCGGCATCGCTGACGCTGAGGAACACTTTGCCCCCGGTAGGGAGCATCATTCCCGCGGCAATCTGCGATTTTGCGAATGCCCTCCCGAATTTGGCATCGATCCCCATCACTTCCCCCGTCGATTTCATCTCGGGGCCGAGAATCGTGTCGACGTGCGGGAACTTGATGAAGGGGAACACCGCCTCCTTGACGCTTACGTGTTCCGGAACGATGTATTCCGTCAGGCCGAGGTCGCCAAGCTTCCGGCCGATCATGACCTTGGCCGCCAGTTTCGCCAGAGGGATCCCGATCGCCTTGCTTACGAAGGGGATCGTCCGGGAGGCGCGGGGATTTACTTCGAGGAGGAAAATCTCCCCCTTCTTGACGGCGAACTGCACGTTCATCAGCCCCACCACTCCCAGTTCCACCGCAAGGGCCTTGGTCTGCCGGATGATCTCCTGTGTGATCTCAGGGGAGATCGAATGGGGGGGAAGGGAGCACGCGGAATCTCCCGAGTGGACCCCCGCTTCCTCGATGTGCTCCATCACCCCGCCGATGACTACGGTCTCCCCGTCTGCGATCGCGTCGACGTCGATCTCGATGGCGTCCTCGAGAAACTTGTCGATGAGCACAGGCTTTTCCTCGGACGCCTGGACAGCGTGCGCGAGGTACTGCCGCAGGCCCTCCTTATCGTGCACGATCTCCATGGCGCGCCCCCCCAGGACGTACGAAGGGCGCAGAAGCACGGGATACCCGATCCGCTCTGCAATGCTCTCGGCATCCTCGGCGGAGCGTGCGATCCCGTTCTCGGGCTGGCGAAGGCCCAACAGGTCGAGGAGCTCCTTGAACCGTTCCCGGTCCTCCGCCCGGTCGATGCTGTCGGGAGATGTTCCGATGATCGGCACCCCCTCGTCCCGGAGAGGAACGGCGAGCTTGAGGGGGGTCTGTCCGCCGAACTGGACGATGACGCCTTCGGGTTTCTCCTCTTCGATGATGGCGAGTACATCCTCCTTGGTGAGAGGTTCGAAATAGAGCCTGTCCGAAGTGTCGTAGTCGGTCGAAACCGTTTCGGGGTTGCAGTTGACCATGATCGCCTCGAACCCCTCTTCCCTCAGGGCGAAAACGCCGTGGACGCAGCAGTAGTCGAACTCGATCCCCTGCCCGATCCGGTTCGGCCCACCCCCGAGGATCACCACCTTCTTCTTCGAGGAAGGCGCCGCCTCATTCTCCTCGTCGTACGAGGAGTAGAAGTAGGGAGTGTACGCCTCGAACTCCGCTCCGCAGGTATCCACTCTCTTGAACCCGGGTCGGATGCCCGCCCGAAGACGGAATCCGCGGACCGAATCCTCGCTCATCCCGAAGAGCCTGCCGAGCCTTCTGTCGGAGAACCCCATCGACTTCGCGCGCAGAAGCGTCCCCGCCTCCTCTCGGGGAACTCCCGCGGCTTCTTCGAGCGCGCGGAAACGCCCTCCCCAGGCCTTTAGCGTCTCTTCCTCCACGAGGATCTGCCGGATGTTCTCGAGGAACCAGATGTCGATCCCGGTCATCTGGTTGATCTCTTCTATCCGCAGGCCGTCCCGGATGGCCTCTCCGATGTACAGCAGCCGCTGGGAATTAGGGCGACGAAGCATTTCCGAGATCGCCTTCCTGCGGACCTCGGGCCCCCCGGAATCGGGGGGGAGCACAGTCTCGAACCCGTAAACGCCGGTTTCGAGCGAGCGGATCGCTTTCTGCAGGGATTCCTTGAAGGTCCGGCCGATCGCCATCACCTCACCAACTGATTTCATCTGGGTGCCGAGCACGTCCTCCGTCTGGGGAAACTTCTCGAACGTGAACCGGGGGATCTTGGTCACCACGTAGTCGATCGTGGGCTCGAAGGAGGCCGGGGTCTCCCGGGTGATGTCGTTGGGTATTTCGTCGAGGGTGTAGCCGACAGCGAGCTTCGCGGCGATTTTCGCGATGGGGAACCCGGTGGCCTTCGATGCAAGCGCGGAGGATCGGGAGACGCGGGGATTCATCTCGATCACGACCATCTCTCCCGTTTCGGGGTGGATGGCGAACTGGATATTGCTTCCTCCCGTGTCCACGCCGATTTCCCGGATAATGCGAATCGCGGCGTTCCGCATCAGCTGGTATTCCTTGTCGGTAAGCGTCTGTGCCGGCGCGACCGTGATCGAGTCGCCGGTGTGGATTCCCATCGGGTCCAGGTTCTCGATCGAGCAGATGATCACCACGTTGTCGTTCAGGTCCCGCATCACCTCGAGTTCGAACTCCTTCCATCCGATCACCGACTGCTCAATGAGGACGGTCCGCTTCGGAGAAGCGTCCAGGGCCCAGCGAACGGCGTCCTCGTACTCTTCCCGGTTGTATGCCACCCCGGCGCCTGTACCCCCGAGGGTGAAGGAAGGACGGATGATGGCCGGGTATCCGATCTCCGGAATGACCTCGAGTGCCTCCTCCACGGAGCGGATATAGCCCGATCGCGGGACGACGAGGTGAAGAGTCTCCATGGCTTTCCGGAACCGGTCCCTGTCCTCGGCTTTCTGTATGGCGTCGAAGTTGGCCCCGATGAGCTCCACGCCGTACTTTTCCAGAACTCCCATCTCGTGGAGCGAGACGGCGATGTTCAGACCCGTCTGCCCGCCGATCGTGGGAAGCAAGGCGTCGGGCCGCTCCCGGGCGATGATCTTTTCCACCATCCCCGGTGTTATCGGTTCGATGTAGGTCCGGTCGGCGAAATCGGTGTCGGTCATGATGGTCGCGGGATTGCTGTTGACCAGCACGACCGTGAATCCTTCCTCCTTGAGCGCCTTGCACGCCTGGGTCCCGGAGTAATCGAACTCGCATGCCTGCCCGATGATGATGGGGCCGGATCCGATGAGCAGGATTTTACGAAGATCGGTTCGCTTCGGCACGGGTTATGGTTCCCCCTCCCCGATGAGATACCGGTAGAAACGGGTGAACAGGTAGCGGGAGTCGTGGGGGCCGGGGGAGGCCTCCGGGTGGTATTGCACCGAGAAACATCGCAGCGACGGCACGTTGATTCCCTCCACCGTCCTGTCGTTCAGGTTGAGATGGGTGATCCGTGCCCGGTCCCCGAGGGACGCGGCGTCCACCGAGAAATTGTGGTTCTGGCTCGTGATCTCAACCTTGCCCGTCATAAGATCCATCACCGGCTGGTTGCACCCGTGGTGCCCGAACGAAAGCTTGAACGTCTTTCCGCCGAGGGCAAGCCCCATGATCTGATGGCCGAGACAGATCCCGAATATCGGCACCTTTCCCAGGAGCTCCCGCACGGTATGGACGGCATACGGAACGCCTTCCGGGTCTCCGGGGCCGTTGGAGAGGAAAACGCCGTCGGGCTGCCGTCCCAGGATCGCCGCGGCGCTGGTCTCCGCGGGAACGAGCGTCACCTCCATACCGTGGGACACGAGCATCCTCAGGATGTTCTGCTTGATCCCGTAGTCGATCGCCACCACCCTCGGAAGTTTTCCGAAGCGGGATCGATACGCGGAAGCGGGGAGGTATCCCTTCCCCAGGTCCCAGTCCCCCGTCTCCCAGCGGGCTTCGTGGTTCGACGTGACCTCACGGACGAGGTCGCGACCGACGATCGGAGGGAGGTCGAGCGCCTTTTTCACGAGCCGCTTTACATCGAAATCGAGGGAGGAGAGCACGCCCATCTGTGAGCCCCCGTCGCGCAGACGTCTCGTCAGGGCGCGGGTATCGATACCGGAAATCCCGCAGATGTGATAGCGGCGAAGGTATCCGTCGAGGGTTTCCACGTGGCGCCAGTTCGAGGCAAGCCGCCACGCCTCACGCACGATGAAGCCTTCCACCCAGGGACGGGAAGACTCCACGTCGTCCATGTTGATCCCGGTGTTCCCGATTTCGGGGTAGGTCATCGTCACCATCTGTCCCTTGTACGATGGATCCGTGAGCACCTCCTGGTACCCGGTCATCGCGGTATTGAAGACGACCTCCCCACCGCTTTCGCCGATGTGTCCGAACGCGGCGCCGCGGTACACGGTCCCGTCCGCAAGGGCGAGGATCGCATTTCGCTCAGGCATCCGGGGTAACCTCTCTCATGAGGGAGTGCGTGACACGCCCGCGGCATAACACCGCCACCGCCCTCCCTCTCATCTTCCAACCGAAGAAGGGGCTGTTACGCGATTTCGACCGTACGTCTGATTCCCGGAACTCCCACTCCGCCTCCGGGTCCACGATCGTAACGTCGCCGTCTGCGCCTTTGCACAGGGTTCCTTTCCCCTTGAGCCCGAGAATGCGGGCGGGAATCGCGCTCAGGAGATCCACGAGCCGCGCCGGTGTGACCTTTCCCCCCGCGAGGAGCGCCATCGACAGGGGAAGAGCGGTCTCGAGTCCGATGATTCCGTTGGATGCGGCGACGAATTCGCACCGCTTCGTGTACTCGTCGTGCGGCGCATGATCGCTCGCGATGGCATCGATCGTCCCGTCCACGATCCCCTCGAGGATCGCCATCCTGTCCTCCTCCCCCCGCAGGGGAGGGTTCATCTTCGCATAGGTGTTGTATCCGTCGATCGCGGCGTCTGTCAGCGTGAAGTAGTGCGGAGCGGTTTCCCCCGTCACGCGAATCCCCGCCCGTTTCGCCATGCGGAGAAGGTCGACCCCCATCTTCGTGCTGATGTGCTGGATGTGTATTCGCCCTCCCGTGAAACGCGCCAGGAGAATATCCCGTGCGATGGCGATCTCCTCGGCCGCAGAAGGGATGCCCGGGATCCCGAGGCGGTGGGCGGTCCACCCCTCGTTCGCTGCTCCCTCCCCGGACAGTTCGTGGTCTTCCGCGTGTTCCAGGATCAGGAAGTCGAACGCTTTGGCATATTCGAGCGCCCGCCTCAGGACGAGCGCGCTCCGTACCGGACTCCCGTCGTCGGAGAAGGCGATCGCCCCGGCATCGAAGAGTTCCGAGAAGTCGGTCATCTCCTTGCCGTTTTGCCCGCGCGTGAGAGCGGCCACGGGGAATACGTTCGCCCTCCCCTCGGATGCGGCCTTCTCCCGGATGTACCGTGTCACTTCCGGATGGTCGTTCACCGGGCTGGTGTTCGCCATGCAGACGACGGAGGTGAAGCCCCCGGCGGCGGCCGCCGCCGTTCCCGACCGGATGTCCTCCTTCCATTCGAAGCCAGGGTCGCGCAGGTGGACGTGCATGTCGATCAGGCCCGGGAGCACCCATTTTCCCGCCGCATCGACCACCGTTCCGTCGAAATTTTCCGGAGCTTCTCCCCCGGGAAGGAAATCCGCAACCTTGCCGTCCACGATCACGACGTTTCCCACTTCGTCCCTTCCCGACCCGGGGTCGATCACCCGCCCTCCCTTAACGAGCAGCATTGTGCCCTCCCGCCAGAAGGTAGAGGAGCGCCA